>JADGBC010000100.1 GCA_015231705.1 Desulfamplus sp.
ATCTCCTGTTGCAGTTGTAAAGGCTACTGGAGAGCTTCTTGAATTTATAGGGTACCCAAATTTTAAAGATTCTGTTGATGCTGCTCTTGATGCCCTTGAAAAATCAGGTCTGGTACCAAACGGTGGAAAAAATGGTGTGACCTGTGATCAGGCAACCGAGTTTCTTGTCAAAAGGATTTCAGAAAAGTAAAAACTGCTTTTGTTTTGATGAAATAAACTTTCATGGCTATTATGCGGCCACCCCTAATTATGAAAATCAGCGGGCATTTTCATGGTAAATACTTCCGGAAAGTATGCTTAAATAGAGATAATTGACTTGGCAGGTAGACTAAGCGAGATCGTTTAGTCTGCCAGTTTAAAGCCATGTTAAACTAACATGATTGCGTATCAATCACCCCCTAATATAAAAATGCGATGCATTTTCACGGTAAACAGGTAGTTGTAAAAGGATTTTATCCATGGAATTTCATTTTGACTGGTCAGTATTTTTTGAAAGCATTCCCATGCTTATGCGAGGAGTGAAGTTTACTATTGTCATAACTCTTGGAGGCCTCTCTCTGGGCTTTTTTCTCGGTGCCTTTATCGGGCTTATGAAACTTGCAAGGCACGCCTTCCCAAGGAGTGCGGCAATTACATACATTGAGGCCATAAGAGGCACCCCTATGCTTGTGCAGGCAATGTTTTTATACTATGGCGTTCCTATGGCACTTGGAATACGAATCCCTCCTCTGACCGCCGGTATCATCATAATTGCGGTCAACTCAGGTGCCTATATTGCAGAAATTGTTCGTGGTGCTGTTCAGTCCATTGATCCTGGTCAAACCGAGGCAGGGCGTTCCATCGGGCTTACCCGTTCTCAGACCATGCTCTATATTGTCTGGCCACAGGCTTTCAAGAGAATGATTCCTCCACTTGGCAATCAGTTTATCATAAGCCTTAAAGATACCTCGCTTCTTATGGTAATTGGTGTCGGGGAGCTTCTTCGTACGGGACAGGAGATCGTAGCGGTTAATTTTAAGGCATTTGAAGTCTATCTTGCTGTGGCTGTTGTATATCTTGCCATGACTCTGTCAATTGCAAAGGGGCTTCGGATGGTTGAAAATCATCTTGATATGAAAACAACCCGTTAAAAAAATCCTGAATAAACTGGCATGAGGGAGAGTTTAAAAAAATGGAAATGATTAAAATTATCAATCTTCATAAGAGTTATGGTGATCTGGAGGTTATCAAGGGTATTGACCTGGATATCAAGTCTGGTGAGGTGGTCTGTATTATTGGCCCGTCTGGATCAGGAAAATCAACGGTTCTTCGTTGTATTAACCGTCTGGAAACACCGACATCCGGTCGCATCATTGTGGATGGCAAGGACATCATGGATCCAGATACTGATATAAACCATGTGCGCACAGAGGCAGGTATGGTGTTTCAGCAGTTCAACCTGTTTCCGCATATGACTGTATTGAATAATGTGACACTGGGTCCTGTCAAGGTAAGAAAGATGCTAAGATCAGATGCCGACAAACTGGGGCTTGAACTTCTTGAAAAGGTAGGGCTTGCTGATAAGGCAAGAAGTTATCCTGATCAGCTTTCAGGAGGACAGAAACAGCGGGTCGCCATAGCAAGAGCATTATCTTTAAAACCCAAGGTTATTCTTTTTGATGAACCGACATCAGCTCTTGATCCTGAGCTTGTAGGTGAGGTTCTTGAAGTTATGCGGCAGCTTGCCTCTGAAGGGATGACAATGGTTGTGGTTACTCATGAGATGGGATTTGCAAAAGATGTAGCGGACAGGGTTATCTTTATTGATAGTGGCGTGATTCAAGAAGACAATAACCCTGGTGACTTTTTTTCAAATCCCAAAAATCCAAGGCTTCGCGATTTTCTGGGTAAGGTAGCTTAATCATTAAGCATTGAAACATGGATATAACCGGCACGGCCGGAGCGGGGTTTTCCTCTCGGCCACAACGAACCATGAAAGTCACATAAGCACGGCTATTTTAAGAGACTTTCATATAAACAACTAAATTAAAGGAGATTAAAATCATGGGTGATTTTTTAATTGTTTATGCATCAAGAACAGGTGAGACAAAAAAAATAGCTGAACTTATTGCTGAGGGGATACGCATTGGCGGACATGTCGCAACCATTAAAAATGCCACCGAGATTAAAAGCGAGGATGATCTCAAGGGCTTTAAAGGTTATATCTTTGGCTCTTCGACATATCACGGTGAGATGATCTCCTCTATGAAACAGGTTCTCTTCATTGCAGAGCGTGCAGAGTTTGAAAATCTTCCAGGAGGTTCATTTGGGGCATTTGGATGGAGCGGCGAGGCTGCTCAGAGAATATTTGATACTATGAAGAATATATATAAGATGAAAATGACAGGTTCCCCACTTATGCTCAAAGCAAGCTGGCTGCAAGGAGGCATTGTCATGGCTCAGGATTATGGCAAGGCCATGGCAAAGATGTTATAGAGGGTTCAATTGGGGGGCAATCAGCTGCAAGGAATTTGCCCCCTGGTTTTTTATCAAAAAATAATGTTACGCAATGACTTTGATGAACAAGATCTTTTCATGGGCTATTTGCGGAAAAGAATATCCTATCAATCCTGCCCTGAAATGTTGAAATTCAGGGTTTATCTCAGGAGAACAGGTATATTTATTCATTCAAATCACCTGAGCATGCATCTCTTTCTTCATGAGTATGAATATGCATCCTTTTTACCGTAAGAACAGATCTTGTTTTCATACTCGGGGAGAGTGAATCCGGCAATGATCGTTTAGTCGTTAATAATATTGTGAAGTGCTGTCTCCACTTCAGCCCTTATCTCATCAAGTCTCTCCTGGGTTGCAGCCTCAAATCTTAATACCAGTGCTGGCTGAGTGTTTGAGGCTCTGACAAGACCCCATCCTCCATCAAACAGTGCCCTCATGCCGTCAATATCAATAACTTTGTATTTCTCCTTGAACTGAGCGGTTATTTTTTTCACAACATCAAATTTGATCTCATCAGCACAATCAACTCTTATTTCAGGTGTGGTAAAGGTGACCGGCAGATCCTCAATAAGCTGGGAGACACTCTTTCCAGTATCGACAATAATCTCAAGCAGTCGGCATGTGGCATAAAGAGCATCATCATATCCAAGATACCTGTCACTGAAAAACATGTGTCCGCTCATCTCTCCTGCAAGCTCGGCACTCTCTTCCTTCATCTTCTTTTTTATCAGCGAATGGCCGGTTTTCCACATGATGGCTCTGCCCCCATGCTTTTCAATGTCATTGTACATGGTCATGGAGCATTTTACTTCCGAGATAAATGTAGCACCTGGCTTTCTTGACAGGATCTCTCTTGCAAATATTATCATGAGCTGATCACCGTAAATCATATCTCCCTTTTCATCCACAATACCGATTCGGTCAGCGTCTCCGTCATATCCCACACCAAGATCAAGTTGTTTCTCTTTTACAAGAGATATAAGCTCCAGCATATTTGTCTTTACAGTGGGATCAGCAGGATGGTTGGGAAAGGTTCCGTCCATTTCACAATAGAGTTCATGCACTTCACAACCAAGAGCTTTTAATACCGGAATTGCAGTTATGCCTCCAGTACCGTTGCCTGCATCAACACCTATTCTGATCTTTTTGGCATTACTGATCTTGTTGTCATCTCTGATCTGCCTGAAATTATTTTCTCTATTGGCATTGGAGACAAGCGAGATATTGGTTTGCAGGTAATTCTTGTAGGGGGTAAGGACATCTATAGTGGAGAGGATCCCTTTTCCAGTTACATATTGTCTAGCATCAATTATTTTTCTGATATCTTGAAGCCCTGTACTGTGAATGGAATCCAGTCCGCTCATAAGTTTGAAACCATTGTATTCAGGCGGATTATGACTTGCAGTTACCATGGCCCCGCCCTGGCTGCGGCAGTGCTGTATAGAAAAATATAGCACCGGTGTTGGACAGATACCAATATCAATTACGTTGCACCCTGTAGATAAAATTCCTTCAATAAAGGCTCTGGAGTATTGATCTGAAGTTATTCTGCAATCTCTTCCAACAGTCACTGTTATATTAGAGTTCAGATCTGTTTTCCAATGCTGATGAAGCATGGTGCCATATGCTTTACCTATCTTGACAGCATCTTTTTCATTAAAATCATCACCTGCCACCCCTCTGATATCATACTCCCTGAAAATTCCCGGGTTCATAAAGACCTCCTTATTTTTTCTGTCGCCGTTTTTATACGTCAACCCTTTTGAGTGTGTTATTTTTTTGCCTGTTTGCAGATTGTTTCTGTTTTTAGAAGATAACGATCATGCCCTGATGGGCACAACAAAGAATGAAAACCTTATAATTAACGCTATATCAAGAGGCTTTCACATAAAAAAGTGTCGATTCAATTTTTGTTGGGCAAAAACGCATTAACTATAAAACACCAGCAATCACCGCAACAGTTCCCAGAATCCAGCAGTAGGGTGCAAATAGATGGAGTTTGCCTTTTCTAACGATTCTCATAAGCACTTTGAGTGCCGCATACCCTGTTATAAAAGCTATGATTGCACCCCATAAAGTTGTAGTAATATCAGGAGATACTCCGCTTCCCATAAGATCCTTAATGCCCAGAAGTTCAGCACCCAAAATGGCTGGTATGGAGAGAAGAAATGAGAACTTTGCAGCAGTCTCTCTCTCGACACCTGCAAATAGCCCTGCGACAATTGTTGATCCTGATCTGGAGATGCCTGGCAAAACGGCAACACCTTGGCACAAGCCTATCAACAAAGCCTGTTTATAGCCAAATTTAATGATATTGAGATCTGCTGTACAAGAGTCTGGCTCTACCTGTATGTCCTGCATTTTTTCAGATACATCATCCTTTTTAATACCTAATGTGTCTTTAATGCTGGATTTATGGCCTAAGAGGCTGCTGTCACTTGTTTGAGCTGCAACTGTCTGTGTTTCATTGTTTTTATTGATATTTCTGGTCATCCAGAGAAAGGTGCCGGTTACAAGCAGCATGCTTCCCACAAAATTTATTGAGTCAAACATTGCATCAACATACTGCTTTAGAAAAAGACCCAGCAGGGCTGTTGGAATGGAACCCACAATGATAAGAAACGCAAGCCGGACATCAGGATCATTTTGAACATACATCTTGAAGTCCTTTATATTAAATCTAATTAAGGTATTCATCATACGCATAATAGATAAAAACATTGATTTTATGCTGTCAAAAAAGACTATTGCCACGGCTGCAAGAGTCCCGATGTGAAGGCTGATATCAAAAAAAAGGGTAGGGACTGTAATGCCAAATGAGTAATGGCCCAGTGCAAGGTGACCGGAACTGCTTACCGGAAGAAATTCGGTAAGCCCCTGAATCATCCCAAGAAGTAGAGCCTGGTATGTTTCCATGTTTTGTTCTCCTGATATATAATGGACAAATATTTACCGTGAAAATAGATTCTGATTTTCATGGTTCGGGGTGGCCACATAACGGCCATGAAAGTTTCAATAAGTTCCATTAATATATTTTTATTCATGAAAAATCAAGTCCGATCAGGTACGCGATAACGGTAAACATCAATAATGTGCAAAATCTGTACTGGAGTGTGAACTTTTCGTAATTTTTATGAATTACACAATGGAAATCATCTAATTTTTCTATTGATTCCTATATTATTCAAGTATTTGAGATATTATTCAAGCATTTGGAAGGTTGGCATGGCTATTGCTATATCATAGCAACAAGAGCAATTAGCACACAACAAAAGAAACAACGGCAAAACCACTTGTAGCAAGTGGAGATAAAAAAGAACAAAAAGCATAATTATAGATAATATTGCTATAAACATAAAAATTAGGGTGAATAAAATGGCACTATTGGTAAATCCTGGGTTGCAGCTTAAAACATCGCTGAAAAATCAAAAAATGTCAGTTGCCGGAGAGATCTCAAAAGACAAAACTCCGTCTCCTTTTACAAGTAATACAATTTCCGAAAAAAACGCGACCAGAACGAGTAAGTTGGCTGCAATGGTATGCATAGCAGTCGTTATGATTGCAGCTTACCACTCTGTTATTCATGGTGCCTCTATGGCCAATTTCATGAAGGCAACATCGTTGGGTACAGTTTTTATGCAGCTCTGCATTGTTTTTATGGTTCTTGCCTTTGCTGAACTTATCTGGCGGGCAGTGCTGGTGATTATGTACAAGCCGATTCAAAGTTGTGAAGATGATCTTCTTCCTGGATGTACAGTAATTGTTCCGGCCTTTAATGAGGGCAAACAGGTGCTTATGACTCTTAGAAGTCTTGCTGCCAGTGACTATCCAGAGGATAAATTAAAATTGATTGCTGTGGATGATGGTAGTGTTGATGATACCTGGGAATGGATTCAAAAAGCCAAGGAAGAGCTTGGTGATCGTGTAATTACTATTAAACAGCCATGTAATAAGGGAAAACGCCACGCTCTATATGCAGGTTTTCAGCAGAGCATCGGAGAAGTCCTTGTTACTGTTGACAGTGACTCAACGGTTGATCCTGACACCTTGAGAAATTTGGTCACCCCTTTTGCAGTGGATAAGAAAGTTGGTGCAGTTGCTGGTAATGTAAGAGTTCTCAACATGGATAAGGGCATTATTCCGAAAATGCTTGATGTGGTATTTGTTTACAGCTTTGACTTTATCCGTGCAAGCCAGAGCATGGTCAAGGCAGTTATGTGTACCCCTGGTGCATTGTCAGCGTACCGTAGGAATGTGGTTATGGATATACTTCAAGAGTGGCTGCATCAGAAATTTTGCGGTCAGCCTGCCAATATAGGTGAAGATCGTGCCATGACCAACCTTATTCTAAGAGAAGGTTATCATGTTCTCTTTCAGCAGAATGCCAAAGTATATACAGAAGTACCTGTGAAGTATATCAATCTTTCCAAGATGTATCTTAGATGGGCAAGAAGCAATGTACGTGAAACCATCGCAATGACACGTTTCATATTCAAGCCGTTTCGTGAGGGGTCAAAACTTGGTGCAAGAATAAACCTGATCTCCGGCTGGGTTGCAATCACAAAAGCTCAGATATTTCTTGTAATCACATGGGGTCTGATTCTGTTGTTCCCGATGACTTTTGGAATCAATACAATGCTTGGAGTTATTATATCTTCAAGTCTGGCAGCAATCATATATGCATGGAAGTTTGGAACCTTGTCTTCTCTATGGGCATTTGTTTATGGTTTCTATTTCTTCATATCTCTGTCATGGATAAGACCCTATGCATTGATAACTCCTCACAAGGCAGGCTGGTTGACACGTCAGATAAAATCACAGCCTCAGCCCGAGGCAGCTTCGGCAGTGAACAATGAAAACAAAATGTTTTTGCATAAGGTTAAAACTGCTGCATGATGCTGTAGGCATAAAGTTATACGCACCGTAAACGCTCATGGTTGGAATTCGGCCACTCCAGACCATGAAAATTAATATATGTGTTCACGGTAAAGTAGATTAAAATAAAAAAGGATTATCATGACCGGTTTTTAAGTCATGATAATCCTTTTTCTATTTTGGCAAAGCAATCTGTCAGAATCAGGACGCTCGGGATAGTCAGGATGTAAAGGATGAGCCAATCCATCTTTATCTTTTTTATCCTGACCATCTTGATTCAGGCTTTTTCTCATCTGTCAGAATCAGGATGACCTTGATGAAAGAGAGGTTATATCATGTGAGACTTTCAAAGATATGGTACTCTTCAATGTGGTATTGGGGCTCGGGATAGATGGCAATCGGGGTACCCAATTTCTTCTCCAAGGAGGAGATAAGGTGCTTCTCCTCTCCATGCAGAAGTTGGGCAATTTCAGGGTGTACTTTGACGGTAAAACGGTTACCCATTATATCTGTGGCCTCATTTAGAAGATCTCTGTGGATTTTGTGACAAATGGATTTTCCTGATAACAGCATGCCATCGCCCCCGCAATAGCAGCACGGTTCGCAAAGAGTACGAGTAAGATTTTTTCTCACCCGCTTTCGCGTCATCTGTACCAGCCCAAGATCGGATAGTGGAAGCACATTGGTCTGGCTTTTATCCTTTTTAAGAGCCTCTATAAGCTGGGTCATAACCTTTTCTCTGTGGTGGCTTTTTTTCATGTCGATAAAATCAATTATGATGATTCCACCGATATTGCGAAGCCTTATCTGGTAAGCAATCTCCTTGACCGCCTCCAGATTTGTTTTTACTATGGTCTCTTCAAAATTATGCTTTCCCACATATCTGCCTGTATTAACATCAATTGCAACCAGAGCCTCTGTCTGTTCAATGATTATATAACCTCCAGATTTGAGCCACACCTTTCTTTTGAGAGCCCTTGCAATATCTCCTTCAATATTGTAGGCATCAAAAATTGGTTCTGCTCCGCTATACAGTTCCACCGAAACTTTAAGGTCAGGCATCAGTTTTTCTAAAAAGTGGATAACATTATTATACCCCTCTCTTGAATCAATAATAAGCCTGTCTGCCTCATCTGTAAGCAGATCCCTGACAGCTCTAAACGTTACTGTAAGATCTCGGTAAACTAAAGAGGGGGCCGGTGCAGTGCGGTTTCTTTTCTGTATATCTTCCCATGTTTTAGTCAAAAATGCGATCTCGCGGGAGAGTCTGCTTTCTTGTATTCCCTGAGCAGCCGTTCTTAAGATATATCCAAAGTTATCATGTCTGATTGAGATGAGAAGCTCTTTTAATCTGGCTCGCTCCTTTTCATCATCAATTCTTTTAGAGATGCCAATATGATCCACGGTTGGCATAAGCACCATGAATCTGCCTGGAAGAGATATGTGTGTTGTAACTCTTGGCCCTTTTGAACCAATAGGTGATTTGGCAACTTGAACCAGAATCTCCTGACCTTCAGTTATAATATCCTCTATTGGACACGCTTCTAAAAGGTAGGGCTTCCAGCCTGGAGAAGGTCGCTGTTTCCAGTCTGAGTCAGGTGTCATCTGTTCAGGTTTAATTTCCTCTTCTGTGGTGCTCTGAGCTACAGCTTCCAGATTTGTTTCGTCAGGTTCTTCCGCCCCGTCTGACTCCATCTCGTTCTCCTGTTCAAATCTTCTGGCAAGTTCATCACTTGTATTGTCCAAAATATCATCCACATAGAGAAACGCGGCCTGATTAAGTCCTATATCAATAAATGCAGCCTGCATACCTGGCAGTACCCGCTGCACTCGTCCTTTATATATATTACCTGTAATATTGGACTCATCGCCTCTCTCTATAAAGAGCTCCACAATGGTTCCGTTTTCCAGTACAGCCACTCGTGTTTCATGGGCTGCTGCATTGACAACAAGTTCTTTCAGCATACTTTCTTGACCTGTTTGATGAGTTTGTCCTGTTTGAGTTTAAGCGTATCGGTGGCGTGCAACACCTCATCCGGCACATTAAATACTTCTGTTAATATCTCAGCCGGTCTTATTGTTCTTTGTCCGTCATTTTGCAGAGTAATTTCAAGCTGGGCAGAATGGTCTATTGATTTGCTCCTGCCATTAATTACTGACTCAGGCTGGGTACTTTCTGTTGATGAAAGCAGGGTAATTGCTGACTCAGGCTGGACTCTTTCTGCTGATGAAAGCAAGGTAATCTGTTTTGTCACCCTTCTTAGATCAATGCTTCTTTGAACTCCCTTGAAATTCAATTTTTCCACAACGTATTCGGACAGTGCCATAAATTCGTCTATAGCCTGCTGGCTGATGGAAAACGTCTTCAGATCTATACGGTAAGATGTCAACACTGTATCGTTGTTTTTTTTCTTTATGGCAGATGAGGGTATGCATCGGGTAATAGTGATGCTACTGGGCAGAACTGCATTTAATTTTGCCACGATATCATCGGGTTTGATACTTGACTTGATATCATAACCTTGTGAGAGATCGGCGTGTATTGAGAAAAACTCCTCTTCACTCTCCATACCTACGGGCAGGGGATTGTCAAAAGAGATCTTCATGGCAGGGCTGAATCCTGTGGAATATCTAACTTTGAGACCGGTTCTTCTTATGGCTCTTCGTATTATTTTGGCAAGCTCAAGATGTCCAAAATGTCTTGCCTTGCCAAGTCTTGAGTAGAAGATCGTCAATTTTGAGAATGAATTCTCTGTGTTGACCTTTTTAGCATCAGAAATGGGAAGTTTAACATCACCGAAAGGTTTGTCATCGCTGGGAAGTTTTTCATCAGGTATGCAAGATTCAAGAGAGTCTGATTGTGGCAAGGTGTTATTCCCAACTCTGTTGTTCAAAGGTTCTGCATCGCTCAAAAGTCCTGCATCGCGGCTTGCGATTTCTATAGACAACGACTTTGAATCGTTATCTGCAACGCTTTCGTGAAGTACCGGCTGCACTCTCTCAAAGTCACAGATACCGCATCCTGTGCATCCATACTCTCTGCAATCATGGGTTAGCTCTCCCGCGATGGCCTTCTTGAATTCATTTTTCATGAACTTGTCTGATATCCCGCAGTCAATGTGAGACCATGGAAGAATTTCATCTTCTTCCCGCTGCCGGACAGTGTAGAAATATGGATCAATTCCACACTCGTCAAAGGCATCTTTCCATAGATCAAAACGGAACATGTCTGACCATCCATCCAGACGACACCCCTTTCCCCACGCCTTTACAAGTACTTCTGACAGCTTTCGGTCTCCTCTTGCCCATACACCTTCAAGCAGACTCATTTTAGGGTTCTGCCATTTGAGATTTATACCCGGGTGACGCAGGTTCTGCTTTAAAAAATTAAGATTTTCAAATGCCTGGTCAGGATCTATCTGGGAGCACCGTTCAAAGGGTGTATGTGCTTTGGGGATAAATGTCGCAAAACTGATACCTATAGTGCTTTTGCCCTTTCGTATTTTTATACTGGCAAGCTCTTTTGCCATATCCGCAATAGCCACAACATCTTCAGGGGTCTCAGTAGGAAGGCCGTTCATAAAATAGAGCTTGATATTTCTCCATCCAAGTTCAAATGCACTGCTTACAGTTTTAAAGATATCTTCCTGTGTGATGTTTTTGTTTATAACATCTCTGAGTCTCTGAGTTCCTGCTTCCGGAGCAATGGTAAATCCGGTTTTTTTGACCCGCTTGATTATCTTCATAAGAGGTGCGGTAAGTTTTCCGGCACGGACAGACGGAAGCGAGATAGATATGCAGTGCCTTGGATTGATCCCCATAAGCTCTTCCATAAGGTTAGCCAGATTGCTGTAATCGCCGGTACTCAAGGATAGAAGCGAAAGATCGCTGTAGCCTGTCTGCTGCAAAGCTCTGCTTGCTATTTCAACAAGATCATTGACAGAACGCTCCCTGACCGGCCTGTAGATCATGCCAGCCTGACAGAATCGGCATCCTCTTGAGCATCCTCGTGCGATTTCAAGACGCAGGCGATCATGAACTGGCTTTCCAAATGGTACTACCGGAGAAGTGGGAAAAGGTGCAGATGAAAGATCAGGCAAAATTGCCCTTTTAACTCTTTCATAGCCTGGCTCAAGAGGTTCAAGATGCTGTATCCCCTTTTCATTCCAGGTTGCCTTAAAAAATGACGGGACATACACACCCTCTATCTTAGAGAGTCGTCTGAGAAGCTCCTTTTTGTTCTCCAAGGCTGTTGTGCTCTCTAAAAAGAGATTCTCTTTCAAGTCCGAGGCTGTTCTGCTCTCCAGGTAGATATTCTCTCCAGAGTCTGCTCTGTTTTGTGAGGCTATCTTGGTGTTTTCACAATTATTTTCACAAGTTTTTCTGTTCCTGCCTATATCTTTTTTCCATTGAATAAATACCTCAGATATATCAATAACCGCCTGCTCTCCGTCACCAATCAGGAAAGCATCAAAAAAATCAGCCAGCGGTTCAGGGTTAAAGGCACACGGGCCGCCTGCAATTATCAATGGAAAGCTGTCAAGAGAAGAATCTCTCTGTGCAGAATAAAAAGGTATTCCGGCAAGATCAAGCATTGTGAGGATATTGGTAAAATTGAGTTCATAGAGCAGACTGAATCCAACTATATCAAAGGATTTCATATCTATTTCTGATTCAAGTGAAAAAAGAGGCAGCTTCTTTTCCTTGAGAATCTTTTCCATATCCAGAGCCGGCGTAAAGAATCGTTCTGCGGCAATATTTTGTTGTTTATTCAATATTGTATATAGAATCTGCATGCCAAAATGGGAGGTACCTATCTCATAAAGATCAGGAAAGGCAAGGGCAAATTTAAGATCAATTTTTGAGAGATCTTTTTTGATGGTGTTGGCTTCACACCCGAGGTATCGGCTTGGCATCTCCACAAACCGGAGGATTTCTTGAATATTTACTTTATTCATGATAGAAAATTATTTAATAATTCCATGTTATTGTTGTTAATTTTGATA
>JADGBC010000101.1 GCA_015231705.1 Desulfamplus sp.
AATATTTTGCTCACATATCTCAATTGGAGAGCCGTCATAGTCAAAGGATCTCATGCCAGCGACACCGCCTTCAGAATTCTGGTCAAGGATCAATATCTGACCCTTTTTCTCACCATTCAATTTAATGAACTTTTGAGTCTCCTCCACAAGTCCATAAAGTTCTGACGCTGTAATATAGTGGTTGGGAGAGATACCGGCAAAGATAGCCTGACCGCTTCCCTTCTGAGCAAGAAAAAGTTTACCCGGAGCAAGATCAGTGTGCATGCTGATAGCATGAGAGCCATGAAAATCGTTCAATGCAAGGCGAAACGCCTCTTCAACAGGGTGTCCCTGTCTCAGATAGAGCTCTATTTGAAGCGGAATTATCTTGGTGTCTGTTGTGATGTCTGAATGTATGCTGTCAAACCTTGATTCGTACTCTTTTTTTAATTCAGGGTAATTGTCTATGTCTCCATTGAGACTTACATGGATAATTCCGCTTCTTTTCACAAGAGTATCTGTGGGTTCGTTATCTACTGGGTGACAGTTGGCCTGGGTGATATCTCCTACAGATGCCCAACGGGTATGAGCGGAAATAGTACTGAAAACTGATGGAAACCGAGTCAGAATCTGAAGGATCTGATCATTTCTGATCTGTGTCCTTATAAAGGCCACATTATCACCAAGAGATCCTATTTCAGCGGCATATTTATAAACAATGGATATGGCAACATGATTTTCAGGTTTGTTTGTAGAGCTATCGACTGCTGTGATAGGGTCATTATCAGGTGGTGCTGTAGTATGGTCATCATCTTTTACTGTTGTGGCACAGCCACCCCCATTATGTTTTTGCTTGACAGCACTATCTTGTATCACTGCAGAAACATTGTGAATAGTAATACAGTTGTTGACAAGCACCGTCTTGTTGGTTCGCTGTTTAAGCTGATCTCCATGCCCGGCACTTAACATCTCTTTTCTAAAATTTTCAAATTGACTCCTGGTGAGGATAAACAGAAGAGAGATTCCGGCAGAGTCCCTACCTCTGACCTCAAGACGATCAACACTGTTTAAAACAGCATTTATTCGTTTAAAAGCAAGCACTTGACTCATAGACACAGGAGAGCACCCATTAATTAGAAGCTGCCTTATCCTGCTTATATTTTCCAGAATCTCGCGAGAGATACACCAGGATATATCCTTGATTTTTTCAATTCTTTTTAGAACCACCTCAACATCTGGTGCAGAAATTTCAACCATGCGAGAGGCAATATCAGACACCTCTTTTTCAATCATGACAGACAACTTCTGCCCCATCAGGCTTAACCGGTTCTCTTTTTCACTATCCATAAAAATATCAAAAAAAAGAGCATCAGTCTTAACCATTCTGATCTTATTAAGAAGGGTGTCTAAGGTTGTCTCTCCACCAAGGTATTTATCTTTTATAACACTATCTACAACTAAAGAGCCTTCAGCCATACTTTGATTAGATATACATCTGCCAAGAACACCTGAACTTAAAGATGACAGAAGATCTTCTGCAGATTCGATCTCTGCAGAAAGCATATCTTTTGATAGCGGTTCCGCTCCACCCTTTCCCTTAAATGATATAAGGGCGGAAATGCCGCAGCAGAGGGTATTGGGGCAAAAAGGAAACAGTATGAACGAATTTTCCTGTGCTCTCTCAACAGATCTCCCAAATTCAATTTTAATGGAGCAAATATCTTTCAGAATTGACTTGATTTTTTTAATATATCTCATTTATAAACCACTTATTTTATTTGTATTTATAAGTTATTCAACAACTTTGATTATAGTGAGCCATTGGCTCTTCTTCAGCTATTTGTAGAGGGTTTTGAATTCAATGCAAAATAGTTATCAAAATACTCTTTAAAAATTAACCGTCCATAAATACTGGCCTTTGTTCCGATGTATTTGCCGTGCCCCACAAGAACAGATACCACAATCTGCTCTTGTTCCTTATTATCCGAACAAAATCCGCTAAACCAGTCGAATCTTATAGTTTTATCATAATTTGAAAGAGAGCCTGTTTTCCCCCCTATATTAAGTTTTGAGAGCACATTGTCCTTATCTACACCTCTGAAAGACTTTCTTGCAGTTCCCGTTATAACTGTACCATTCATCATCTGCATAAGAGCTTTTGCAGTATCTGGTTTAACCGTATCATTAAGAGTCTCACTTTTTCTTTTATATAGCACCATCCCTTTTCCATCAGTAACAGATTCGACTATGGATGGCACAGGAGTCTTGCCGGAATTTAGCATGGTACTTGCAATCATTGCTCCAAAAACAGGGGATATTGTGGTTGTCTTGTTAAATCCACATGCAACCTCTGCCCACTGATAGGCACTCTCTGTAATGGTGAAGCTTCCAGGTTTAAAATTTATTTCTGAGTCAATTTCCTGATTGAATCCAAAAGAGCTTGCATATTTTTCCAGAACATCTTTTCCCAGAATAAGAGATCCAAGTTTTCCAAAAACAGGATTTATAGATTGTGCAAATGCCTCTGCAAGAGTTACTTTATTTGTAAATTTACTGTTAGTTTCTTCCTGCAACTGACGTTTATACAAAGTATATTTGCCTCCGCTAAAATACATGGTTGTTGCAGGGCTGTAACCATGGGTTTCAACAGCTGCTGATGCTGTAACCATTTTAAAAAGGCTTGCTGCCGGATACTCTACTTCAGTACATGGATTAATATCTGGCGAGTGGCTGTCAAATCCTGCCATGGCAAGGATACGTCCGGTATGAGGCTCCATTACAACCATGGCAATAACCTCAGGCTTTCCTCTGTTTAAGAGGGCAAGCGAGTCTAACTGATCCAGAAGAAAGTTCTGAAGTCTCATGTCAAGACTTGTGGCAATATTTAACTTCCGGTTAACATCATTGATGGTAATTAGGCTCTCTTTTAGATTAAGAAGTTTTTGTGGTTCCAGAATAGTTCTTAAATCCTTCTTTGAGAGATAGGTAGTTGCTTTTTTCTGAGGACTTTTAATATTTTCAGTTTTCTTGTGAGATTTAGGTTGTGTTGAGGCTAGCTCTTTGAAAAATGAGGCGGCATCGTGTTTAAAAAAAGCTGTTGCTTCTGTAAAAAAATTTTGTGCACCACTTATAAAAACAGGGACGATCTGCTGCATGACAAAAGCGACAGCAATAATAATGGCAAGAGATACAACGATCTTTTTTAAAGGCAGTCTGCCTTGAGATCTATCTATATTTTTTAATGAGAGAGATTTTCGCATGGTAAATGACGGTGTATTTGACTGCATAGGCTTTTTAAGTACTCTTGAGTTTTGTCTGGTATTCTGTTTTGCTTCTCTTTGAAGATTTTTCTGAAAAGTTCTCCATGACGTCTTATCGCTATGGTTGTGGCTATACCTATACATATTTCATTTTCCCATATCCAAAGAGTTTTATGTAGAGTTGTTACTTACAAAAGAGTCGATACACCATAAAAATACATTTTGTTTTTCATGGTTTTGGAGTGACCGTGGCCGGTCATAGTAGTGCTTTGTCAATGCTTATTGTTTTAGGGAGAACAGGTTTAACACTGCAGTCTTAGTAAGCAAGTTTAGCTGATTCAACCCTAATTTTAGATTTGACAATGCAGTAGTTGGATTATAATTCCAAACAATGAATATAATGAATATTGAGCGGTCAGATTATAAATGTCGTTAATATATCCTTGCTGCATTTGAAATGCAAGAGGTCAGTCAGTTTGTTTGATTTATAAAATTATTTAACCTGGCTTCCTGGATTTACAGGCGACTCAAATCCTGCGAGGAGCAGATGACTATCACTGCTTGCTGCCAGAAGCATCCCCTGTGAGATCTCTCCCATAAGTTTTGCTGGCTTAAGGTTAGCAACAACCACAACCTGTTTTCCTATAACATCTTCAGGGCCATAGTTTTTGGCAATACCGGCAATTATCTGACGAGGCTCTTGCTCTCCAAGATCAACCTTAAGCCTTAAAAGTTTATTTGCCTTTTTGATCTTCTCGGCACTGATGATGGTTCCAGTTCTCAGATCAATTTTTGCAAAATCCTCAATTGTGATTTCAGGTTTCAAGGGTAGTGAGCTCTCTTTCCCAGAATCCTGATATCTTTCATCTTCTTGCCCTGATTTTATCTCACGTATCTCCTGTACAATTTTTTCAGGATCTATCCTTGGAAATAGCGTCGGCGTTTTTTCTACTCTGGTTCCAGCACAGCTTTGATACCAGGGCAGAATCTCTTCAATTGTCTTGAATTCTCGATCTTCGTCAAATTGAATACCCAGTACCCGAAACATTTTTATCGAAGTTTCAGGCATTACAGGATAGATCAGTCCGGCAATAACCCTCAGACTCTCCACAAGATTATATATAATTGTGGCAAGCTCTTTTCTCCTTGTTTTATCTTTTGCTACAACCCAAGGCACAGAGGTGTCAATATATTTATTTATAATACTTATGAAATCCCATACAGCGATAAGGCCTTTATGAAATTCGTTCTGATCCATAGCACCTACAAAAGCACCAATAGTATCAATAGCCGAATCTTTTAAGGATAGCTCCTTCTCCTTTTCTATATCTCTATCTGTATCTGGAATTTCTCCATTGAAATATTTGTGATTCATGGCAAGAACTCTGGAGAAAGCATTGCCCAGGTCATTGGCAAGATCAGAGTTTATACGCTGAATAATTGCCTCTTCCGTGAAGTTGGAATCCAGTCCGAATGTCATCTCTCGCATTAGAAAGTAACGGAATGGATCAACCCCATAGGCGGCTGTCACTGCAACAGGGTCAGTCACATTACCGATACTTTTTGACATCTTGCTGCCGCTCACATTCCAGAAACCATGTACATTCAGATTTTTATATATCTCAATGCCCGCAGATTTGAGCATTGTGGGCCAATATATACCGTGTGGTTTGATGATATCTTTTGCCACAAAATGCTGGGTACCGGACCAAAATTTTGAAAATAGTTCCCCATCCGGAAAACCAAGGGCAGATATGTAGTTGGTAAGAGCATCGAACCAGACATAGGTAACATAATTACTATCAAAAGGGAGGGTTATCCCCCATGTCAGGCGTGATTTTGGTCTAGAGATGCAAAGATCTTCAAGAGGCTCCTTTAAAAAGGAAAGGATCTCGTTCCTGTAACGTTCCGGTCGGATGAAGTCAGGATTTTGCTTTATGTGGTCAATAAGCCAGTCCTGGTATTTGGACATTGCAAAGAAGTAGTTGGCTTCCCTGATCTTTTTAGGTTCTGTGCCGTGATCAGGGCATTTTCCGTCTATAAGTTCTCTTTCCTGATAAAACCGCTCACATCCAAAACAGTAGATACCTTCATATTCACTGAAGTAGATATCACCTGAGTCATGAATACGGGTTAACAGATCTTCAACCACTTTAATATGATCAGGATTTGTTGTACGGATAAAATCGTTGTTACTTATATTGAGCTTTGGCCACAGATCCCTGAATTGAGCACTAATCTCCTCTGTATAAACTTGAGGCGACTTGTTCTGTTTTTCTGCCGCCTCTACAATCTTATCTCCATGCTCATCTGTACCAGTCAGAAAATAGGTCTCTTTGCCACTCATTCTGCTGTATCTTGCTGCAACATCTACGGTTATAGTTGTATAGGCATGTCCCAAGTGTGGCTTGGCATTGACATAGTATATAGGGGTCGTAAAAAAAACATTTTTACTGCTGTTCATAAAAATTCTCCAGAAGTATTACCATTTTTAATTTGAGTTGGCTTCGAGATTGGCTTGCCCGTTTCTACTTATCATAACTTTTTTTACACGGAGATTGTGTAAAACTCACTTCAATTTCAGTTTGATCGCCCAGAAGAACCGATACACTGCCCCGCAGAACATTCTGCCGGATCACTCTTCCTGCCCCCTTGGGAGTTTCTATGAGTTTGCCTGGCTTTGGCAGGGCACTTTTGAGATTAATATAAGTATTGTTTTCAAAGGTCAGACAGCACATAAGTCTTCCACAGAGTCCAGATATTTTAGTTGGGTTAAGGGAAAGTCCCTGCTCCTTTGCCATTTTAATGGATACCGGGTCAAAGTTATTTATAAAAAGAGAGCAGCATATCTCTCTGCCGCATCTGCCAATTCCTCCGCACTGTTTGGATTGATTGCGTATGCCTACCTGCCTCATTTCAATTCGGATACGAAATTCCTTTACTAACAGTTTAACAAGCTCCCTAAAATCTACACGTCCGTCAGCAGTATAAAAAAAGGTGAGCTTGGTTGTGTCAAAGGTGCTTTCAACTGAAAAAAGGTTCATTTTCAAGTCAAGATCCCTGATGCAGTCTAAACAGAAATTATGGGCCTCCTGTTCAAGCTGCTTGTTCTCTTCTCTTTTCCTAAAATCCTCTGCAGTTGCGATTCGGAAAATCTGTTTAAGTACCTTTTTATTTTCAGGATCTTCGTAATGTTCAGGCGGCACTGTCACAGTTCCCAACCCCAGCCCCTGTTCAGTTTCAACAATAACGCTGTCACCAATTTTAAGTACAAAGGCCCCACTGTCAAAATCATATATTTTCCCGGCGGGCTTAAACCGTATTCCTGCAACCTTGGTCATAATGGAATTCCTAATAGTGTTGTTTGATAATATATATCTCTCTCTAATAAGATTCAGGGCTTATGTTCACTGGGATTATACTTAAAAAGAAGTGTTCAAGTATCAATCTGACAGATGCATTGGTCTGAAGTTTTTTTTCTGCCACATGCATAGCCTCAAGAGCAGCAATGGGAAAATTTTCAGGCAGAACAGACACAACCTCTGATAATGGATGAATACAATCTGAATTAACAAAGCTATCAAAACGGGCCATAGTGTCGCTTTTGCTAAAATATTTGATTAACGCCATGTCCCTTAACCACAACTTTATCAAAGACAGACAATCTGGCATCAATAAAGTTTCTCTGCTAAGTTTTTCTGCCAAAGCAAGAGCATATAAAAATAGTGACGACCTGCTTTTATTTGGCTGCACAAGCAAAAAAAGCTGATCCAAAAGCCAGCATCGTATACTGAGCCAGTCTGTTCCGGATTCAGACTCGGTCTCTCTGCTTTTTTCCGCGGTTATTGGCTTAGTCTTTTGGCTACTATCGCAACTGTTAATTTCATTATGCTTCACATTGGCAAACATCATGGCCTTCTGCATATCTCCGCTGGATGATCTTGCTGCAATCTTTGCCATTAAAGGGGGGAGATCGAATTCAACAATAAGCCGCTCTGTAATCTTTAATTCTGAGATCGGTTTAAATCTGATATGCCTACACCGTGAAATAATAGTGGGCATCAGATCATTGAGATCCACAGCAAGGAGCACAAAAAAAGTCCGCTCAGGAGGCTCTTCCAGAATTTTAAGAAGCGAATTGGCAGCCTCCCTGTTCATTACATGGGCATCTTCAATTATAACCATACGCATTCTTGCTTCATGAGGTTTTGACACAATTGCACCGAAAAGATCTCTGATCTGTGAAATCTTTATGATCATCTTTTCCGGTTCCGGAGCAACGGTGATAATGTCAGGATGCATTAAGGCATCAATTTTAGTACATGATCTGCACTGATTGCATGGAATACAGTCTGATGGTAAATCAGCAGCCTGAGAGTCTGCTGGAAACTCTCTGCCAAGACAGTTGATATTTTTCACAAATGTCATGGCAGCTTTTTTCTTCTCTTGCCCGCAGTTTCCTGTAAACAGCAGAGCATTGGGTATTTTCATGTTCAGAAGTATAGTGTTTAATTCATTTACAGGGTCCATCAGGGCTCCCTATGCCATGTATTTTTAGCAAAACTCTTTTAAGATAGCTATAATTGTGGTGACTTTCACTCTTCGTTTTATCTGCCAAGGCATGAGCGTTTTATGTGAAAGTCTCTTGAAATAGCAGTAATCATGCGACTGTAATTCTTCAAATGTGGCCAAGAGCAACAACTCGCTCCGGTCGTGCCGGTTTATGTGAAAGTCTCTTGAATTGGCCGTAGTTATAGGACTTTCATTTTTCGTTGTGCCCATCAGGGCATGGCCGTTATCTAGAAATCAACTCGCTCTTTCAGCTCTTTGCCACATTTGAAGAATGGAAGTTTTTTAGGAGGTATAGTTACTTTATCGCCAGTCTTTGGGTTCCTGCCGGTATAACTTTCATATTCTTTAATAAAAAAACTGCATAAGCCACGAATTTCAACTCTCTCTCCTCTGGCAAGGGCATTGGTCAAAGAGTCAAAAAAAATTTGTACGACTTCAGCCGCTTCTGCTTTTGTAAGCCCTGACTTTTGTTTCAAGGCAGAAATAAGTTCAAGTTTGTTCATAAATCCTCTTTGTAATGTTAACCCGGGGAAGGGGTGGTTTGAGCAGTATTTAACAAATTTTCACTATGAAAAAATGCACTCTGATTTTCATGGTTAGGGGTGGCCACAACTAATAATAAAAATCATATAATCACGGCTATTTAAAGAGACTTTCACATAAAAAAACAATGAAAGGAACTCTTTAAATAAATTTTGACAATATGTCAAGGGGTTATAAAAGTATGGAAGGGAGCTTTTCAATATCATCTTCATCTATCTCAACCCCTGCAAACTGTCCTAATGCATCAATCCTTATTATAACCCTCCCTTTTCCCTTATAGGACATGAACTCACCCTTGAGCCCTGCGAGAGGCCCGTTGACAACCATAACTGGATCTCCATGCATAAGAGCGAAAGTGACGCCAGTTACCACTGCTGTTCCGACAGAGGTAATGAGTTTAAGTGATTCAATATGAGAATCAGGAACGGGTATGGGGCCGTTGTGTGAACCAAGAAGACGTACAGCCCCAACGGTCTTGACTACATTAAGATGTTCATTGGGATTGAGCGAGATATTGACAAAAAGATATCCAGGAAACAGGGGGACATCAATGATTTTTTTCCGGTCTTTGCGCTTGCTTTGAACCTTTATCCTGGGAAGAAAAATATCAATGGATTTTTTTTGTATAGCCTCAGTGACAACATTTTCAAAACGGCTTCTTGTCAGAAGAGCGTACCATTTTTTTTCTAATACCATTCTTTCCAGATTCTCCTTCTACACAATATGATTTTTCCAGGGCATCCTTCATATCACCTCAAAAGTAGTTTACACTTTTTTTGAGAAAATCCCCTAAAAATGGGGATAAGGTTTCAAAAAGTGTAAACCGGCAAATGAAACATGCCTTTTCCAGATATCATTTTTTCCCGAACTCTCCGATTCCATTAAGATTAACTATAAATGAAAAAGTTTGGTCTTCCGGAGTATCAGAATATGAAACACGCATGGACCAGCAGGATTTATTAAGATAAAAACCTGTATGAGATTCAATATTTTTGTTATCTGTAAGATTTCGCTCGCAGGCAAAAAACAGATTCAGACTGTCAGTAAGTTTTGTATTGAGACTTGCAAACAAAGATTCAGATTCAGCCGACAATGAGTCAGAATCTTCATACCGGTACCATGTCTCCAGGGCATCACCCCTTTTATCTCTTATAGTTATACCTGAATCATGAGAGCTAAAGCACTTATCATATGGAGACCACTTGAGATCACTATTAAGGGAGAAAAAAGGAACAGGAGAGAACTCAATCTCAGCAGAAATATCTGAAAAAGAGTTGCCAGACTTAAAAGAGCTTTGTGAGTCAAGAGCGTAATCTGATTGGAACCATGACCCTGATCGCTGATATGCTTTTAATTGAGATAGATCTTCGTGTTGAAAATATTTTTCTAAGAGCAATGAACTGCCTCGGTTATAGTACTCGCCAGATATCAGTGATCGGCCAGATTCAGTGGAATCTATTCGATAGCTCTGACTTATCTCCATCCATGCAAATTCTCTGTAAATAAAAGGGTCTCCATAGTCTTCATTACTATTTTGTTTTTTTTTCATATTGCTATCTTTCAGATTACCTGAGCCATCTCTTACAGAAGTGCTAACACTTTTTTTATTGCGGGATGTCAACCTGTTTGCAAGGCTCCAGGTGATAATATTGTCTTGTGCAATATAATCCAGGCCATCAAAATAGGGTAACTTATCCTGGCTAACATCAGGAGTAAATGAATATTTAACTGTAGGAAGAATCTCATGTTTGACCTTTTGTGCAAAGCCATTATCTGTATCAAATACCTTTGAAAGCTTTGTAGATAGTTCCAGGCTAAAGTCCATTATCTCTCTGTGGTTGAAATTCCTATTTACCTCCGAGCCTAACTGTGACATGTTTTCTGAGTTAAAGTAGTCCATACCCGTAGAATTATCTAACTCTGATCTCCTGATTGAATTTTGATCAGTTGAATTTTGATTAATTGGGCTTTGTGCAGTCACATATTTATCATTGGCTGGATAGTCATCTGGAGAATCCACATACCAGATACTCTGTCTTACCCCTGCTGATGGTTCCAGATAAAAAGCACCTAGTTTTAGAGGCATGTAAACTCTGGGAGATATATCTGCACGGTGTCCACTAAGCAGTGATCTGGAGTTGCTGTTCCGATAAATAGATTCAAGGCTATCCTGAATATCAAAGCTCCCTGAAGTTCCCTGCTCAAAAAAACGCCCTGAAATCCCAGACTGGTCTTGACTGCCTATATTATCCTGTCGGTAGAAATAGCGGTATTCCGAATCAAGATCATAATATAATGACGTTTTGCCAAGCTGCTGTCTGACTGTATTGAGTTCAACTGAGGGTAGCCTCTGGAGAGTAGTATCTTTGGTGTCAGTCTGCCTTGCCACAACATTGTCAAACCACTGTGCTCCGATATTAAGACTTGATCCTGACCATGTCCGGTTTATATTCAGACTGTTTTCCCTTGTAATATCATCGTATTCATCGATACTTCTACCAAACGTATCACCAAAGTATTTGCTGACGGTATTGAAACCGGTAAATCCATCCTTGAATTCATGCAGATAATCCGCATCGCTTACATAATCTATATCAACTCTTACATTCCAGATGTTATCAAAGGTATGGCTATTTTTCATTCTGAACCAGTATCGATCAGAATTACCTCTTGTGGGGGTGGATGCAAAGCTGTAATCCTCTGATGCCGTGGTTCCGTCATCAATTTTATTATCATTGAGGTAATCATAAAAAATAGTTCCGTAATTCTCACCGCTTAAAATATATCGATATTCAAGACCAGTTTTTACTCCTCTCTCACCCATGAAATCCGTGTATAAAGTAGCGTCTGTTCCTCTTGAGATGGCAAGAAAAACAGGTTGCTCAACTCGAGCCCCCTTTCTGTTTGAAGAGGAGAGGCGTGGTGTCAGGAGGCCGGTTTGCCTTTTAGTTTTGGCAGGAAAGAGTACCACTGGAGAGTATAGAGCCGGAATAGTACCAGCCCAAAGAGTAGCATCTTTTGCAGTGCCATATCCATCAATAGTAATTTTAATATCTTTACCGGAAAGTTTCCAGTCAGGATTTTCTCCGTCACAAGATGTCACGGATGCTCTGTCTGCATGGTAGGTCTCTTTTCCACTTTTCTCTATAGTATCGCCCTTAATATAAAAATGGTTCTCATTGATAAAGATAGTGCCGTTATATATTGTACCACGCTCTGTTTCAAGGTTAAGCTGAAGCCGGTCGCATGTTACGCTATCCTGACCTGAGATCAGGAGAACATTTCCCGAGGCAAGTGCATCCCTGGTTATATTTGAAAATTCAACATAATCAGCTTTGAGCTTTGTTGTTTCTCCGGTAATTACAACGTCACCCTCTGCGATATATAGCTGTTTTAAGTTATCATAACTAACCTTTAAGGCTGATATATGCCATGATGCATCTTTTTCCACGGTGGAAAAAGAGATGGCAGGAGAACATATCAAAAAGCTGTCAGCCAATAGAAAGGTTGCCATTGCTATAAAAACCATGCCTTGACGTATAAAACTAACAAGTAAAGATTTCTGATTAGAAATAGATAGCAAAGCCTTTATATAACTGCCATGCCATGAATGGCACAACGAATTGCAAAATTGCAGGGGGCAGAGACACAGGTCTGCTCCTACAGTTTTACATATAAAAAAAACATACAAAAAAGACAAAACAGAAATTCCCATAAGATCAAGTTTGATTTTGCACTGAATGAAATTTTGCTGTATAAAGCCATTTTAAAGTTCAAATGTCAAGTCATCATCTATCATAAAGAAGATCAAATATTTATACAGTTAACTATCCCTTTCTGACTCTATGATTCAAAATGGGACTTCTCGGCAGGGAAGTTAAAATATATTCAGGTTCAATTATGTTTATAACGCTCGAAGGCATAGAAGGTTCAGGCAAAACAACACAGATGCAAGCTATTGCCCGATTTCTTGCAAAAAACGGCCATAAAGTAATTACAACAAGAG
>JADGBC010000102.1 GCA_015231705.1 Desulfamplus sp.
TGAATCGTGATGTGATTATAAGACGGCCTTTGGGATCAATAGTATGAAAAGAGCTTGATCTGAACATTGTTTATGTCTATATTGCCTTGTTTATATCATGAGTCATGTATTTTTTCTATTCTGTACTGTCTATTTTCACATTTTTATGTGAAAGTCTCTTGAAATAGCAGTAATCATGCGACTTTCATTCTTCGTTGTGGCCAAGAGCAATACCTCGCTCCGGCCGTGCCGGTTTTATAAAGACTTTTATTAATTTAAAGCCACTTATTGAACTCCACAAAACTCCACTTTTCTTGCTAATTTTGCGGAAAATGGGTATTAAGTCAAGTTAAATCTTTACAGGTGACAGTTTTTTTAATGCATGCTTACATGTTTTGACTAACTTGGACTGAATAACTCTTATTATTATTTTTATATTTTAAAAACAGTACATTACATGGATTTGTTTTCTTTTTTTATGATGGGTAAACTCCTTGAATATGACAATAAGCGTTATAAATAAGGCAGTTTACAGCGATGTGGAGTATTGTGGATATAATAGTTGTTAAAAAAATATAAATACCTGATTTTCGGAGTATAAGCCGTTTTACTTCAATTTTATCGTTACCGTAGAAATACATGTTTATACATGGAGGCAGACTCAATGTGTCATGGTCGATTAAGGATGAAGTTATGGAAATGAAACAACCCTTTACTATTCTTGCTGTTGATGACCATCTGGTAAATCTTAAGCTAATTGAAAAGTCACTTTCCAAAGAGGGATATCTGGTGCTCAGTGCATCCAATGGACCAAATGGTAGGAGTCTGGCTCTTGCAGAACGACCCGATTTAATTCTTCTCGATATTCAGATGCCGGGTGAGGATGGATTTGAAGTGATCCAGTTTTTAAAAAATAACCCCCTTACTGCATCTATTCCTGTAATATTTTTAACTGGTGTAAGCGAGGTGCACTCCAAGCTCAAGGGATTCGATTTGGGTGCGGTTGATTATATTACAAAACCCTTTCATAACCTTGAGGTGATTGCCAGGGTCAGGATTCATCTAAAGCTATCAATAGCCACAAACTCTCTTATTGCTGAGCAAGCTCACAAGTTGAGACAGATTACCGAAGCTCAGGAGTCTATGTTGCCAATCCCACAGGAACATCCTGATGCTAAATTTGGGGTTTATTATAAAGCTCTTCATGAAGCTGGTGGAGATTTTTATGATATTATTGATATTTCTGATCAGATAAAAGGTTATTTTGTTGCAGATTTTTCAGGTCATGATATCAAAACCAGCTACATGACAGCTTCGGTAAAAGCCTTGCTTGCCCAGAATTTTACTCCTGTATATTCTCCGGCAGAGAGCATGAAAATGATAAATGATGTTCTTGTTGAAATTTTGCCTCAGGGCAAATATCTTACGTCATGTTATGTCCAGCTCAATAGAGACACTTCAAAACTTACTGTAATAAATGCAGGTCATCCTCCGGTGGTTTATGTCCCACACAATGGCCCACCTGCTCTGTTGAGTTCCGATGGGGACGTACTTGGAATCTTCAAGGATGCCCAGTTTGGAATTACCAGAATTGATGTATCTCCTGGAGACCGTTTCTTCATCTATAGTGATGGCCTTGTAGAATCTGCCGAGAACAAGATCACATGGGTCAACGGTGCTGAACTTTTTTTGTCTGATTTTGTCAAGGTGAGCTCTCTTCCAGTAGAAGATGCACCAAAAAATTTGATTGAAAACCTTTTCGGAAAAGCTCAGAGCGATGAAGCAGGAGGGGAAAAATTACTAATGCCAGAGGATGATATTGTACTATTATGTGTGGAGGTATAACCATGTCTGATAATGATATGTTTGATGTTTTAGAAACTTCTGAGGGCATTACTATTATTTTTAGCTCCACAATGGATAATGTAGACAGAACCTGCGAGGAGGCAGTGAAGTTTTTAATGGATTCTTTTAAAGAGTTTCATTGTCCTGAAGGAATTGATTGTTCTAAGTGTTTAAAAAGCCATCTTTTTTCGATACAACTTGTTATGCGGGAGGGGCTGACCAATGCTGTAAGGCATGGTAACCGTTTCAACGTCTTCAAGAAGGTGAAGTGTTCTGTAAATATATCCTCTGATAATCTGCTTCGCATGGAAATTGAAGATCAGGGTGAGGGGTTTGACTGGAGGGGAGAGCAGCTCAGGGATAGGGATGCTGATGTTGAAGATACTGCAGAGCATGGCAGGGGGCTTTTAATTATGCAGCAGTATTTTTCAAGGTACTGGTATAACGATAGCGGAAATAAATTGATACTGGAAAAACAGATCTCTTTCAAACAATAAAAAAAGCACCTGGCGAAGTAAAATGCCAGGTGCTTTCTCTTATAATCTAATCATATGATCCCATTTAAACTTCCGGTGTTCAAAAAATGGGATTCAAAAATTAAAATATTGTGTATATCATCTGGAAGTAGAGTCTGCTGTCAACTTTATCGTCTGGATTATCTCCCTGATCTTTATGGACAAACTGGAGGCCGGCTTTTGCATCAATTGTATTTGATACATAGAAACGCAGACCGGTGTCAAGCATATTCAAGTAAGTATCATCATAATCTGAGTCTGATTCCAAAATAATGTCAAGTTTCCACATGTTTTCCCAGTCGATCTTGTCGGTCATCTCATAGTTTACTGCAAGAGAGTTTGAGATCTTGTGGGCAGCATCACCAAATTCGTTATCAACAAGAATTGTTGAATACTCAACCCGATCAATCATCTGCCATTTAAAACCGTAAGGTTTTGCATACTCATAATAGATTCCCATGCCTGGATCATCATCTTCGCCTGAATAGTCAGAGATCAGGTAATCCAGCTGCACGCCTGCTTCCCAGCCATGTTTACGCTGCAGTACCTGCTCATCTGTAAGGATATCCTGAATTCTTATGATTCCCAGGGCACCAAGGGTCTCGTTTCTTAATATGCCAGCCTCTTTGAGAATAATTTCCATATCCTCATACCAATATTTCTCATACTCTCTGTTGCTGTAACGGCTTTTGTATTCAGACTCTTTGGCAATTACATCAGCAAGTTTAAGATATACATCATCGGTAACCTCACCGGCAATGAGGCCATATTTTGTAAGATCTTCAATGCAGCGTACAGCCTCCATAAGAGGAGTGGCGTTGGTGATTCGGCCATATCCAATACCGGCAGACATTTTCGCGTAGGGATCATTATCCTCTGAACCCTCAAGATCGCGTATGCCAAGAACCAATCCGCCATACACAAAAGGACCTGTATAGTCGCCAAGGTATTTTTTTACTGTTGTATCACCATCAATGATGATATTTTTAGTAGAGTTGTCCTCATCATCGGAACCTCTGTTAAAATCTGCTTTTCCTCTTACAGATGCGTCCCATTTGAGTGGCAGAGTGCTGTATTCCATATCATAGTTGATCATGGCAGCACCACTGTAGCTTGCCTGATCCTGATTTCCGTCGCTTGCATTGAACTGCAAACCGAGTTCAGCATTTTGGTACTGATAATTTGGATCAAGATAATCGGTCAGTTCAATAGCAAATGTGGAGACTGGCAGAGCTATTACCAGACCAGACAACAGACACATCAATTTGGCTTTCAATTTAGTTTTCATCTTTTTTTCCTTTCCCCTTTTTCCTTTTTCCTTGTAATATCGAAATATGAACACCGGGTACACAACAATTAATCTTAAATACCAATTGCAGTAATTAAAATTACCTTTTTTTATAGCCTATCCACTATGAATGTCAAGAGAATAGCAAAAAAATATCCTTAAATATTAAATGGTTTAAATTAATATTATTCAGATTTGCTTGCTGTAACTTTTTGATTTTATAATCAATAAAACAGGAAGTTGGCACGCTGTCTAAAATCAAGATATTTCATCTTGAAGTAATAAAAGTAATGTTTCTGAAGATCCATAACGGAGAGAAAAATGAAGCTTTTTAGAAAATCTATTCTGTTTGATTTGCTTGAGAGTTTAACAAAATCAACAATGCTTTTTTGTATTTTTGTATTGGTTATTTTCCATATTAACGTGCGTTTTACGGAAGAAGATATCTTTGATGTTTGCATTTTAGGAACAGTCCCTGTTTCTGCTGATGATAGGAATGGCTCTACACAGGGAGTAAGTGAGACAAAAAAAATTCTTGAGCAGACCTCTTTAATCGAAAAAACGCTTGAGATAGAAGACAGGGAGATATTAGCTCTTTCAACATATCTTGAAGAGATTAAAAACAAGAAGTCAGAATTTGACTCATCAACCAATGTCTACAAGATAGAGTTAACGACATTCGGAAGTCAGTTACATCTTCCGGAGGTGGATATCAAATTGATTGAAAAGGCATATATGAGCTGTCAGGCCTCTGTGGGTAAGGTTACACAGGAACTGTCAAGGCTTATGGAAAAAAGTGAGCAGTTGAAACAGGCTCAGCAGGTCTCCTACGAGCAGAAGATGGGCAATGATAAATTTCTCATGGAGCTTAAAAACGATCCTCATCTAAAGAGTGGAATGGGAATAGGTCTGGATGCAGTTCAGACTGGTAATAACACTTCTGCTTCTCAACTCTCAACCAACCAGACAGCAGAACAGAAAAAGAGTTCGGAGTTAAAACAGAATGGAGAGATAAAAGAGGATTTCGATTCAAAACAGAAAAATCAGTCAGATCAAGCTTCAAAAAGGGTTGACATACTCTCTCCTGAACAACAACTTGCTCTGGGAAAACATGGTGATCCTCAGCAAAGGGCGGCTCTGGAGCAGAAGATGGTTTTGGAACAGCAACTTGCTGAGGAGCAAAAAGCATTGCAGGAACTGAAAATGGCTGAGGAGCAGAAGTCGGCTGAAGAGCATAGAGTAGCCCTGGCTCAGTTGCAGATCCGTCTGAAATATATACAAACTGCCCTCACAAAGAAAATGCTTCTTATTCAGTCCACAAGTTTAATTGTAGATGAACGGATGCCAGTGCTTGAGGAGATACAAAAAAAATATAAAACTCTTGTGGGTGAACTTGAAATCCGTATTCGCGATGCCAAAAAGGCAGAGCTTCTGACCCGTAAAACTAACCCTCTTACTCAGAGCACATGGAAAGGGCTGGGTGAAGATACAAAGGAGATTTTCTCCATTATCTCATCCATTTTTAAGAAGGAAAGCTGGATAAACAGTTTTAGTTTTCTCTGGCTGTCAGGCTTGCATAAGCTTCTTTCATTTGTTGTGGTTCTCTTAATGTTGTCCATGCTTGCTGTAAAACTTAAAATGTTTATAAAAAAGCTGTGTGAATCATCACTCCATCTTGAAAAACGCTATTGGAGTAAAGTGGTTCTGGAGATTTTCTGGAAAAATCTGTTGCTTTCTTCCGTAACAGCTTTTTTTTATCTGTGCATCAAATTCAAGCTCTTTTTCAGCTACTCCATTGTTGCCAATCTGGTTGTAGAAATCCTTATGTTCCTGGTCTTTATCCTGTGGATGATCCATTTTTGCGAGCAGATGCAAAAAAGATTTTTTGCATCACCATTAAAAGAGCTGATCCTATTTCTCAAGGCATTAAACCTTGTTGCAATTATCTATATCCTGCTTGGGAGTGTCCTTAAAAGTGACAGCAGTATTATTATTACGTATCGGCTTGTATGCGAAATACTTTTTTATGTCTGGATTATCCGTTTTCTAAAAAAACTCATGCCCGAAATCAAACTTCATTTTGGGAAATATAAAAAACACATTCAGATAGCTCCTGAATTTTATAAAAATATTGTGTTTATGGTAGCTATTTCCGGTATTGTTCTCGAACTTCTGGGCTATGGTACACTTTCTCTATACTGGTATACATCATGGGGCAAAACTATTGTGGTGCTCATGTGGTCCGGTTTGGTAATAGGGGCATCTGGTGAGTGGATACCAGGCGGTACACATCCTGCTCAGACAGATGCTGCCCATACCCATGCCCATGTTAAAAACAGTTTTTCAATACTCTGGCTCGTCAAACAGATATGTTTTATAGTCCTTTTCTTTATTGTGATAATTGCACTGATGCTCTCATGGGCCAGCAGTGATTTTGTCTTTCCAGGACTCTATCAAATAGTTACCTACAAGTTTATTGTGGGCTCAATGAATTTCAGCATGTCAAGTATTGCTCAAGCCTTTATTCTTCTTATTGTTACACATTTTATTGCAAAATCGTGGCGACATTTTTTTCAGAAAAACTTTCTTGGAGATAGTGGGCTTGACCAGGGCCTTCAAGAGTCAATGACCACGATAACCGTCTATTCTATCTGGATTTTTGGTATATTTATAGCATTGGTTGTCTTTGGTTTGAATACCACTACTCTGACTGTCGCATTTGGTGCATTAAGTATTGGACTTGGTTTTGGCCTTCAGAATATTTTCAGCAATTTTATAAGCGGAATCATTCTGCTGTTTGAACGCCCCATTCAAGTAGGGGATGACATTGAAGTTAACGGCACATGGGCAAATGTGAGAAAAACAAATGTCCGATCTACGGTTGTACAGACTTATGATAATGCTACCATTATTATTCCAAACTCTGAACTTATCAGCAATCGAGTCACCAACTGGAGTTTCAAGGATAAACGATTGAGGAGAAAGGTTACGGTCGGTGTTGAATATGGCTCTGATATTGAACTTGTAAGGATAACTCTGCTGGAAATAGCCGGTAAAACATCAAAGGTTCTGAAGTATCCAGAACCTGATGTCCTGTTTGAAGATTTCGGTGACAGTGCTCTTATATTCAGTTTAAGATTCTGGACATTTGTTGATTATTTTATGGCTGTTGAAACTGATGTCAGATTTAGGATTAACAAAGAGTTCAAAAGTAAGGGAATTGTGATAGCGTTTCCTCAGCAGGATATTAACATCAAGTCTATCCCCTCTGATGTTATGAAATTAACAACAATTTCTGACTGATATATAGAAATATTTTATTGATTTGTAGAAGTAACTTACAAATTGGTAAGCCAAGTTATGGCTAATTTGCACTATCTGACCGAACAATCCCAGAGTGGCCTTATATCTTGATTTTATGACGGCTTTCATATATTGATCTGCTTCAATTAAACAATCATGGCCGGATTAGGCTACCCCCGACCATGAAAAGCAAATCTGTTTCCACGATAAAGAGTCGTTATTGACAAATTCAATTTCACCTTCATGTTTATGACGGATAAAAATTTTTATGGATAAAGAGTTGAAGAGAGTAAATAAAAGGAGAGACAGAGAGGACTATACTCAAGAAGCATACATGGGTATAAGAAAAATGTTTTTTCACAATGAGATAATTCCTGGTCAGAAAATTTCTTACCGCGATCTTGCAGAACGGCTTAATATGAGTTCCACCCCTGTTATACAGGCACTCAAGAGACTTGAATTCCAGGGGTTTGTCAGGCATGAACCCAATCGTGGCTACTATACTGAAAAAATAAGTCTTGAGGAGATCACAGAAATATATGATTTCAGGGAACTTATTGAAGTTGCTCTTCTGCCCATAACAATCGTTAAAATAACGGATCAGGGCCTGCAGAAACTTAAAAGTGCCCTGGACAGACATCTTTGTGCAGTCAGGGATATATATCTTAAAGAGCGTCTGATGAGGGATATGGAGTTGCATTTAACACTGGCTGAGCTTTCTCAATGCAGGCTTCAAATTAATACACTAAAGCATCTTTTTGATCTTCTCTATCTTAAGTACAGGGGCAATATTTTGTTTGTGACTCCAATGGAGAGGGTAGATGATGAACACAGCAGGCTTTATCATTTTATTGCAAACAAAGATGTGGATGGTGCCGCCCAGATACTCAGGCAACATATCTCCAACGTCAAACAACATGCAATTGTAAGTATACAGAGGATGATTGAAGAGAAAATGCACTGATTTTGTTTAAGATGCCTTCTATTTATCAAGATACCCTTCTATTCATAAGGTTACACAGTCGTTTTGACAAATTAATTTATGCGAAAGTCTCTTGAAATAGTTGCAATCACAAGACTTTCATTCTTCGTTGTGCTTATCAAGGCATGACCGTTATATGAAAAACTATATAAATCAAGACTGACAAGACAGGATCTTAAATATGCACATTCACACAATGATATCAACGATTGACACACATACAGCAGGAGAACCTACACGCATAGTTACTGGAGGGATTCCCCATATTCCTGGCAAAACCATGATGGAAAAAAAAATATGGATGCAAGACCATCTTGATCATGTCAGGAAAATGCTCATGCTGGAGCCAAGAGGGCATAAGGATATGTTCGGAGCTGTCATTACTTCACCATGTTGTAATGATGCTCATGCCGGTGTTATCTTTATGGATTCCAAAGGATATCTGGATATGTGTGGTCACGGCTCCATCGGAGCTGTTACTGTGCTTTTAAACACCGGAATGGTGACTCTTCAGGATTTGAGCGAAAATATCAATCAAAATAACAGCCGACAAATTATTCTTGATACTCCTGCAGGAACGATAACCGCATGTGCAGCTATTGAGAACGGGGCTGCAACTGAAGTTTCAATCCGCAATGTCCCCTCATTCTATTATGACACTCTCTACATAGATCTGCCCTCTGTTGGCAGAATCAATGTGGACATAGCCTATGGTGGCAATTTTTTTGCTCTTGTAAATGTTAAAGAGCTTAAGATGGAGCTTGAGGTTGAAAATATTGATCGCCTTACATCTGCAGGACTTGAGATTAGAAATCTTGTAAATGATGCTATTACAGTTATTCATCCTGCTACCGGTGCAAAGTGTCAGGTTCCACTGACTGAAATTTATCAGGAGAATTATCGTGATCATGCTTATCCTGATCACGACCATGCCTTGATGGGCACAACGAAGAATGAAAGTCGCATGATTGCAAATAGTTCAAAAAACTTTCACATAAAATCTTTTAATAAAAGAGCATCTTGCAGGAATATCGTTGTCTTTGGTAATGGACAGATCGACCGCTCTCCATGCGGTACCGGAACCTGTGCTAAGATGGCATATCTTTATGAGAAGGGAAAACTTGGAATTGGTGAGCCATATCTCCATTCAAGTATAATCAACACTGTCTTTACAGGAACAATTCTGGAGGAGGCAGTTGTGGGCAACAAGCGGGCAATTCTTCCTCAAATAACGGGGCGTGCACACATTACAGGTTTTCACAGCTTTATAGCAGAGACGGATGACCCGTTTAAAGAGGGGTTTTCCTTATAACCGGCACGGCCGGAGCGGAATATTGCCTTTCGGCCACAACGAATGATAAAACTGTAGGGGCACCCCTTTGTGGGCGCCCTCTTTTACATAAAAATTAACAATATAAGGAGATTTAACCATGCCAATATTTGAATTTAAATGTTTAGAATGTGAAGAATTTTTTGAAGTGCTTTTTATGAGCGGTGATAACGAAAAAGAGATGAAATGCCCCAAGTGTGAATCTTTTGCCATTGAGAGGGTGGTAAGTGCAACCAACTATGCGATGGGCGGTTCGGTTGCCAGCAAAAACCAGAGCCTTGAAAAGCAGACGCGACAATGTTCAAGCGGCTCATGCACAACTTACACTGTTCCAGGAGAAACAAGGGGTTGAGGACGATAATACTGATTGTGCAGATGGGCATAATTTGTTGAAATAAGTAAATACTTCCAGAAAAATTGGAGGTTTTAAAATCTGAACCGCTTAAATTATACGAGTATGGCCATATTCTGGCTACCTTGAACCATGAATTTACAAGCTGTTTTTAAGATAGTTAAAGATGTATGTTCATGTTAGACAAGGTCAAATATAAAAGGAGATAACAATGAGTGAATTTGCAACCCTGCTGATTGACGGCAAAGAGTACAAACTGCCTGTGATTGTCGGAACTGAGGGTGAAAAGGCAATTGATATAAGAAAGCTGCGGCAAGAGACCGGTCATATTACCTTTGATCCTGGATTTGGCAATACAGGAAGTTGCCAGAGTGCGATTACCTTTATGGACGGTGAGAAGGGAATCCTTAGATACAGGGGTATTCCCATTGAGCAGCTTGCCGAGAAATCCACCTTTGTCGAAACCGCTTATCTTCTGATGAATGGCTATCTTCCTGACAGGGAGAGCCTGACCAGAACAAGCGTTATGCTCAACGATTTTTCCCTGCTTCATGAAGACATGAAGTTTTTTTACCAAAACTTCCCAAGTAAAGCTCATCCCATGGGTATTCTGTCTGCCATGGTAAATGCACTCAGAAGTTTTTATCCGGAACTTATTGATTTAGATGAGGATGTTAACAGAACCTTTCTTCGCATCATATCCAAGGTCAGAACCATGGCTGCAGTGGCATATAAGATTTCAAGAGGACATGCAACGGTCTATCCCAGACCAGATTATTCCTATTGTGCAAATTTTCTGCATATGATGTTTGATAACCCTGTTATTCCCTATAGAATGGATCAAGAGCTTGTGGATGCCCTCAATGTGTTCTGGATACTGCATGCAGATCATGAGCAAAATTGCTCCACAGCAGCAGTCAGGGTGGTTGGCAGCGGAAAGGTAAACATCTATGCAGCACTGTCAGCCGGAATTTCAGCCTTGTGGGGACCATTACACGGGGGTGCCAACCAGGCTGTTATCCAGATGCTCGAAGGTATGCAGCAGAACAATTTGACACCTGCCCATGTTATAGAAAAAGCAAGAGACAAGACTGACCCGTTCAAGCTCATGGGATTTGGCCACAGGGTTTATAAAACCTATGATCCAAGGGCCAAGATCATGAAAACCATGTGTGACAAGGTACTCAAAAAACTTCAGATCAATGATCCTCTGCTTGACGTTGCAATGGAACTTGAAGAGGCAGCCTTGAATGACTCCTATTTTCAGGATAAGAACCTCTATCCCAATGTGGATTTTTACAGTGGCATTGTACTGCGTGCCATGGGGATTCCCACAAAAATGTTCACAGTAATGTTTGCAATTGGAAGACTTCCTGGCTGGATTGCCCAGTGGAGAGAGGATGCTCTTGATCCCAATCAGAAAATAAGCAGGCCAAGGCAGGTTTATATGGGCGAGACTATAAGAGATTATATTCCTATGGACAAGCGTTAGTATCTCAAAACCAACATGTATCGGCCTTTTTTCCTTGTTGGTATTGTCTGAATCAGGATATTCAGGATGAAAGGATTTACAGGATACAAATCCTTATTCATCCTGTAAATCCTAACCATCCTGATTCAGACAGATGCTAATATGCCCAGCAAAAGATAGCAAGGTGTCGTTTTTGAGGATATATGGTAAACCGGTGCATCATAATATAAAAAAGTTTGTAACGGAGTGATATCTTGAGTAAGAGCAAAACAAAAATAACGACCAGACTATGGACTCACGAAGATATTCCAGCCATAATTGAGTGCAGCAGAGCAACCTACCACGACTACCCATCAGAATACATATACACCCAACGCCAGTATGAGATGCAGTGTACCGCGTTTCCTCAAGGTCAGTTCGTGGCTGTGTGTGGAGACAAGATTATCGGTTATGCCACATGCCTTATAGTCAGCATTGATGAGGGGTTCTGGTATGACGTGGATGAACTTACAGGGGCTGGCACGTTCAGCACACACAATCAGGATGGAGATACCCTTTACGGTGCAGATATTGCCGTCCATCCAGACTATCAGCGGCGTGGTGTTGCCATGTTACTATACAAGCGGCGTCGCAGAGTTCTTAAAAAGTACAATCTGCGGCGAATGATAGCCTACGGAAGAATCCCTGGATACAAGGATCATGCAGGCAAAATGACAGCAGAGCAGTATGTTGAAAAGGTGCAAAACGGAGAGCTGCGGGACTCTGCACTGAACGCCCACCTTAAAGCTGGTTATCATGTCAAAAAAGTTCAGCTTGACATAACAATCGACCGCTCCAGTTTGAATTACTCGACTTTCCTTGAGATGCCAAACCCTGATTTCAATCTTGCCAAAAAAAAGATAGCTTCAGCAGTGTTTCCCAAGATTCAGGCACGAAGGGTAAGAGTCTGTGCTGCTCAGTACAATATGCGGGCTATCAATTCTTTTGAAGATCTTGAGCACTCTGTCGAGTTTTTTGTAGATTCGGCTGACTCCTATCACTGCCACTTCCTGCTATTTCAAGAGACTTTCACATAAAACAGTCATCTCCACATTTTCATGGTAAAAATATGGGCTACTCCACCTGTA
>JADGBC010000103.1 GCA_015231705.1 Desulfamplus sp.
ACGACTGAGTATTGTTATTTTCGCCGCCCTGCTGTTCTGCGGAGCAACAGTTGCCTACAGTAATGACGTTGTGGTTGAGAACCCGACATACCCAGATGGAAATGGGCCTGTAATTGCTGTGGATGGGGGGCATAACAACTTTCACAGCCTTGATGGAGGTTTCAAGGTTTTTGGCGAGCTTGCTGGAAAAGACGGTTACAATGTGAAACCAATTGCAGAGGCTTTTACAGAAGAGTCTCTTGCTGATGTTGACATTCTTGTTACAGCAACGGCAATGGATGCAAAAAACGCAGCGATTACTGAGCCTGAAAAAAATGGATGGGTTTTAGCGTTTAATCCATTAGCACCTCCCAATCTTGTTAACGGCCTATACCCCCAGTCAGCTTACACAGATGCTGAAATAGCTGTTATCAAAAAATGGGTGGAAAAGGGCGGTTCATTGATGCTTGTGACAGATCATATGCCGTTCCCTGCTTCTCAACAGGCTTTAGCAAAGGCATTTGGTATAATTTTAGATAACACATTTGGATTAGATGAAAAATTCTTGATTTATATGGCTACTCAAGGTCAGGCTGGCGGTAATCCGAAGAACCTTTTTAAGTTTTATAAAGATTCGGAGGATAAAACAGACGCAAACGGCATGCTCTATCCTCACAAAATTACTGAGGGTATCCATCATCTTACATCATTTACAGGAAGTTCATTCCATATTCTTTCCAGCGTAAATTATCAACCGTTGATGGAAATGGGACAAGGTGTCCTTTTGGTATATCCTTACAATCATGTATCATATCCACCTCTAATGATGGAGAACAAACTATCATTACCATTAGGTCAAGGGCTACTTCAGGGTGCAACTCTTTTCTATGGTAAAGGACGTGTGGCTGTATTTGCTGAAGCTGCCATGTTCTCATCATCTGTTACGAATCCAGAAAACGGGATTTTCAACCCTGCAGCAGAATTCAACCAGGCCTTTGCTCTTAAAACGCTTGGATGGCTTGCAGAAAAACCCACACCAAGATGCATTGATCTGAATCTTGAGAACGGCATAGACTTTACTGTTCCCAATCTTAACATCTCAGGATTGAAGTTTGCTGCCAAATTCAAATATGATAAAGATCTTAACTTCAAGATGGAAAAAAATGCATTGACTGATGCTGACACTACTGCTCAGGAGATAGGTCTAAATACCAAAACCCTTACAATTCCATGCTTAAAGATTAACGGACGTTCCTATACAGTTACTTTTACCTGCCCGACCGGAAATTTTGTAGATTGGGAATATAAAGACCTTGTAGAAAACGAGAATTAAAAACAGCACGTTTTTTTTGTTTTTTTAAGGTTGGTATCGATTTTTCAGTCAAGGTTAAGATATCGATGATTGTAATGATCTATAAATTTACTGATTCTGTCATCAGCAGATTTAATATCTACCTTGACTGATCCGGTATCTACCTTGGCTGACGCAAGAACTGAACTCATAACCATCACCGGCAGAAGGAAGGATCTGATCTGCCTGTTGGTATAAACGTCAGTCCACCATGTAAGACCCACACCTATTGACGCAACTGCAATCGGGCTGAAAAGAAACATGAAAAGCGGAATAAATGATTTCAAGTATGGTTTGGCAACATATAAAGATAATGCTCCGGACAGCACAATAGCCACTTTTGAGATCTCATAATAGATGGTATATCTGACCATCATCATAAAAGATTCTAACGCAGTAGTTAATGTGTGGTCAAAAATAGCTGTGCGGATCATATCTGGCGAAAACTCTTCAACCGAAAGCAGCCTTTTTAAAATATCCTGCTGATCTTCCGGCATAGAGTGAAGGATATCAAGAATATTTTTAATGATCTCGTTCTGAGCTTTACTATCTTTTGCCTTAAACTGTTCTGAAAAATTATTTATTATTTTTATCAGAAGATATCTGACCATATCATCAGGCGATACCCCAGAAAACTCTTTATCTACTTTTCTGAGCAGGGCTGTTGCCTGAACCTCAATCTCTGTGCCAACAGCATTGAGCGAATATGCATCAAATTTTTCAGGTACAGGTATTTTTAAAAAGAGCATAATCTCATTTAATTTCCAGGCTCTGAGATTAACAGTATCACGCATTGCTGCAGTTCGTGACCGTTCCTGAAGAAAATCTCCAAGATGGTCGCTGTCAGCAAGCCAACCTGTAAACTTTCTCTGTAAAATATTTCTAAGCGTCAGATGATGCCACAGACTAAGCTGGCTGGACAGAGAGTCGCTCTCTTCATTAATCAATCCTGAAATAAATGTACTTTTCATAAGAATACTCTCTTAATGTCCTCATTAATCGTAAAATTTAATTCTTCATACAGTATTGATTCTTCATACAGTGTATTCTGTTTTAAACTTTGATTTACACCATATGCTCTAACAGCAACATAGAGAAGTTATAGCTGATGAGTAAAATTTTAAACAGTCTAAATTTTACTGTGAAAACAGATCATGGTTTTCATGCTTGGGGGTGATTGATACACAATCATTATGTTAGTTTAAACAGTCTGTACTAAAAATCTCTAATCAAGGAGGGTAGTTAATATAAAAAAATATGAATGAGAAGTTAGAACAGTCAAGAAAAATTGTCAAAGAATATATGTGGTGGTCCACAGGAGCGGGTTTGATGCCAATTCCCATCCTTGATGTGGCAACTGTTGCCGGAGTTCAACTGAGAATGCTTTCAAAACTTGCTAAACACTACAATATTCCCTTTGCAAAAGAGAAAGCAGGTGCCGTTATCGGATCACTTGTAAGCAGCATATCTGCATCAACAATATCAAAAGGTGTCGTCACAAGTGCTGTAAAAACTATTCCAATACTTGGTGCATTAACCGCTCCATTTCTTATGCCTACTTTTTCAGGAGCTGTAACCTATGCTCTTGGAATGGTATTTATTCAACACTTTGAATCAGGGGGCACATTTCTTGATTTTGATCCTGGAAAGACAAAAGAGTATTTTAGATCACAGCTTCAAACAGGAATAAAAGAGTCCATCTCAACTTAAAAGTAACCATTTGGCAGTAATAGCAGAATTTGCAAGACAGATTTTATTATTTGACTCATAAAAACTTAAGTGATAGGTATCTTGAGACCTTTAAATGGCAACTACCACACCATGTTATTCTCCTCAAGATATAACACCCCGCCAAAGTGGTTGATTGTCCAAAATCATTAACAACTAAATTATGGAGATAAAAGATGACAAGAAAATTGAAAAGTTTAGCGATTATTACACTATGTCTGTTTGCACTCACATCTATCTCATTTGAGGCAGGGGCCCAACAGGCACAAGGAGAGCAAAAAAGTGCTCCGCAAGTAGAAGATAGCTGGATTTCCAATGGACAGTCACTTGGTCCATGGTGGAAGAAAAATTCTCAAAGATTTAACCCAACCCCAGACCCTCTTTTGTATCACCTTGAAGGCAGCCTATCATATACCAAATTGAGTGGTAATGTTGATGCAAATGTTCAAAAATATGATGCTGCCCTCTTTCTGAGAAAACATTTTGTTACAAGCACTACTGTATGGAGCTCTACCACTAACGACACAGCTTTAAACATGAAAAATAAAACCCTTGATGTGCAGAAATATGAATTTAACGAGATAATAGGTTACGATCTATCAGATAGGCTCACTATTGGTGGTGGTTTTATGTGGAAACAGGATAACTCTATCTATCTTGATGCTCGTGATACGTTGTTCCTGGGTGCAAGTTATTTTTTCTATAAAGACCCTCCATTTATATTGAAATTGGGGGCATATTATGGATATGAAGATAATTCATATATGTTTGAAGATGTTGCTAAAGATTCTAATTACAATAAAGATGTGCTTAATCCACCAATAGTTTGGTTTGATGACAAGAATGTAGAAGGTGGTATTCCTGACGGCTACGACTCTGATGGATTCCGTCTTGTTTCAAATACGACACTTTTCTTAAATGAAAGAGTCATGCTGTTACATAATTTTGATTATATGGGCTATTTCAAAGATTCAAAGTATTACCACTGGAATACCAATCTTACACTTCAGGTTGGTATAACAAAAACAATATCTTTTTTTACAAGATATGAAATCAACTATGATAAAAATCTTTTAGGTGTCCAGTATGAGAAATACTTCAATTATCTGAAAACTATCCCAACAGGTGGTGGAAAAACTGCTGGAGATGGCTATGATGTAGTATGGAAAGATACAGCTCTTGTTGCAGGATTGCAGTTCAGCCTGTAAAAGTAATTTGATTTGCTGTTTGAGTATTTATATTTTCAGCCGAGTTATCTATCGCTCGGCTGAAAAATTGTTGACTTTAATAACCTAAAGTTCTTACCTGTGAAATTCTGAATGAACCTGCTGACACTATATAAAAAAGAATCTACAGTATCTGGTACCCCTGTTATTGCTATGGCACTTATTTCAGGGACTTTTCAGGGGCTGATTCTTGGAATTATTACAAATGCCGCATCTGCTGGTACAGATGCCTCGTGGTATATAAAATATCTTCTTATGTTTGCCATAAGTTTTGCAATTGCTGTGATTGGCAAGCACTATGCATTGACAGAATCCACAAGAATCGCAGAAATTATAATAAGCAAAATTCGTGTCAGGATTGCGGATAAAATCAGAAATTCAGAGCTCCTGTTCCTTGAAAATATTGGAAAAGCAGAAGTTTATACCTTGATTACGCAAAACACCAATTTAATATCTGAATCTGTTGTTGTTATCATCAACTCCTGCCAGTCAGCCATTGTCCTTGTCTGCTGCCTATTTTATATAGGGTATTTATCAAAACTTGCTTTTTTTACTACATTGATTGCGATATGTGCCGGTATCTTTACATTTATACTTCACCAAAAAGCGATTGACAGCGAACTTCGTGAGACTACATTAAAAGAGACCAAATTTTTTGAAATGCTCTACAATACCCTGGATGGTTTTAAAGAGCTAAAAATGAATCGCAAAAAAAGCGAAGAGTATGCAGGGTGTTTACAGGTAGTGGCAGATGAGACAGAAGAGCTTAAAATAAAAACCGGATTTCGCTTTGTAATAGAGATAATGTTTTCTCAGGTGTTTTTCTACACCCTGCTTGCCGTTATTGTATTTCTTCTTCCAAAATTTGATTATCTGTCAGGCTCCATTCTAACCAGAGTTACCACAGCAATACTCTTTGTGATAGGTCCTGCAAATATGGTTGTAACCGCGATCCCCCTTATTACACGAGCCAATATCGCGGTTGAAAACATTTACTCTCTTGAGCAGCGTCTGGACGAAGCATCAAGGCCATATAAAATAGACAAGGTTGTGCCTGTCAAAAAATTTGACTCATTCAAGAAAATTGAATTTGACAATATTATATTTTCATATCTTGATGAAAACAATACACCTCTGTTTACATTAGGGCCTTTAAACATGTCTGTAAACCAGGGAGAAACTCTCTTTATTGTCGGAGGTAACGGCAGCGGAAAATCCTCTATGATGAAGCTTCTTTCTGGCCTATATTACCCTGTTTCCGGCAACATTATATTTGATGGCACACCGATAAACAAAATTACATATCCAGCTTACAGAGAGCTGTTTTCAGTAATCTTTGGGGATTTTCACCTGTTTGACAAACTTTATGGACTGGATGACATTGATGAAGATCAGGTATTACAGCTTCTCAAAGTAATGCAGTTGGATAGAAAAACAGACTTTGTTGACAGAGGCTTTACAAATATAAACCTGTCAACCGGTCAGCGAAAACGGCTTGCAATGATCATTGCACTGCTTGAAAAAAGACCTGTTTGCCTGTTTGATGAATGGGCTGCTGATCAAGATCCGATATTCAGAGAGTTTTTTTATACCACCCTTCTTCAACAGATGAAAAAAGATGGCAAGACAGTCATTGCCGTAAGTCATGATGACAGATATTTTCATCTTGCGGACAGAATTATTAAAATGGAATATGGTAAATTCATTGATGCGTAAAAGAAGTTCTGTTAACTTTACTGATCTTGCAACAGCATAGAAAAATCATTATCTTCTTTTTCTAAGTACGATTGATTATCAAAAATATAATTTTTATTATAAAAAAAACTGCTTTCTATTTTTATTAATTGACACTTAGGGATGAATCTATTAAATCCTTATCATTGATAAGACAAAAGAATTTTAAATTTTGATAAGTTTTTTTACCGGAGCAGATAACAATAAAATGCCAATTGAAAATCTATTAACTAAAATAATTGTAAATACAAATAAGCTGCCTCATGAAAAGCAAAAACAATTATTGCAAATAACACAAGATTGGTTAGCACAGGTGGCTTCCGGCAAGCAAGATTCACCTTCAAGCAAGGATGTATCTTCAATTAGCACTGTTATAGATCCGCCTCTAACTTCACCTCATAAAAATCTTGATTATGAAACTGATAATGCAGCTTTTGAATTTAAGCCTGTCGTCAGTAACAAATCTGATTCTGCTGAACCACCTCAGATCTTTTCAACTGAACCCTTACCCATCACCCCTAGTAAGGAAGATCTGGTCGTAAATATCATTGAGGAAAGAGCATATGAGAGAAAAAATGTATCTATACCAATAGAGTTTGTCAGCTCTGGACAACTCCACAAAGAGATTACAAAAGATCTTAGTGCCGGAGGGCTTTTTATTAAGACCAAAAAGCATAATAAGTTCAAAAAGAATCAAAAGATCTCAATGGTCTTTGTAATTTCTGAAGATAGAAAACCATTCAAACTCACAGGCAAGGTGATAAGGGTCGAATCAGAAGGGATTGCTGTTCAGTTTCATAATGTTTCTCCTTTTGAGTGTGTGGCGATAGAAGAAGAGCTCAGTAGCAATTCATGTTAAGAGCCTCAACACTATATGCAGTCTAGAATTTTCATCAAAACAGAGTTGGCTTTGGCAAGGTATTATTACTAATGACGACAATACTTGTCTATTGTATCAATGTCGTATTTTATTAATTTTGATTGATAAATCAATCAAAATTAATTTATATTAGAAGAATTTCATATAGAATCATTCAGGTATTACTATTCTGTGCTTTTCAGCGTCGCTGTTTTCTCTGTAATAAATAGCCATATGACCGATCAGGCCTACCAAATACGATTTTGTATGCTGTGCAATTTCCATGGCAAGAGCCGTCTTTATATTTTTCTCTTTAAAATCTACAAATTTAACCTTTACAAGCTCATTTGCATCCAACCCGTCATTAATCTCCTTGATCAACGAAATCGTTACCCCTTTTTGCCCTACAAAAGCAGCAGGTTTAAGATCATGGGCAAGTGCCCGTAAGTATTTTTTCTGTGACCCTTTTAATGCTTTCACTCTTTATTTCCTCATTTATTTATTTAAATAATCGCTTCTGTTTTTCAAATTTGATATTTATAGAATGAATATCAAAGCAATAGATTATTCAAGCAAGTAATATGTTGACACCTAACATTTTGATATTCTATACTCCCTAAAATCAAACTCGACTGATGTCAGCCCCAATCTCTGCTGAGATATACCAACAGTAGTGTGGATTAATCAATATAAATTAATTCAAAGAATTTATATTGTGGTTTATTTTCAGTCTAGAGAGCTAACTGCATGAAAACAATGTCCCATCGGCAAAGAAGCCATGTTGCCTGAAACGTAAAACAGCATCAAGGAGGTGCCATTGAAAGAGAAAACCATGTTGCCTGAAACGCAACAAAACAGTGCAACAACACTATCCAGGAGAACCTTTCTGAAAGGCTTGACTGGAACTGCTGCAGGAATCGGCCTGTCCCAAATCTTTAATCCAACCCTGATCTCTGCGATGACAAAGGGGTTGGAGACGCATCCTGTACTATGGATACAGGGTCAAGGCTGTACCGGATGTTCAGTCTCACTGCTCAACAGCGTTGAGCCTACTATTAAAAAAATATTACTGGAGATCATAAGCCTTCAGTATCATCCAACAGTAATGGCCAGCGAAGGTGAAACTGCCCTTGAAAACATGTATAGAGTTGCTAAAGAATACAAGGGTAAGTTTTCTCTGGCTGTGGAAGGTGCCATTCCCATGGCAGCCGATGGCAAATACTGTATCTCTGGAGAGATGAACCATAAAGAGATCACAATGCTGCAAATGACCAAAGAGCTTGGAGAAATGGCAGGAAGTGTTCTTGCTATTGGAACCTGTGCTTCCTATGGAGGAATTCCCGCTGCCAAAGGAAATCTTACTGAAGCAACCGGCGTACAGGACGTTTTTAAAAAATTTGGAATTAAAACTCCGGTTGTCAACATTCCAGGATGCCCACCCCACCCAGACTGGATTGTAGGTTCCATTGCCCACCTGCTGACCAAAGGGATACCAGAAGTTGATGATAATGGCAGGCCAATGCTCTTTTTTGGCGAAAACATTCATGAAAACTGTCCGTATCTCGAATATTTTGACCAGGATATCTTCAGTGAGACATTTACCCAGAAAAAAGGTTGCCGCATGGAAATTGGGTGCAAAGGACCTGATGTCTACGCAGATTGTTTTAGACGACGCTGGAATAACGGCATGAACTGGTGTGTAGAAAATGCCGTATGTATTGGGTGTGTTGAGCCAGGATTCCCTGATGCTTCTTCTCCATTCTACGAAAAAGCATAATGTCAAGAGAGATTCAAACCAAGGAGGTTTTTATGTCAGGTTGTACCCAGGCAGTACCTGTGGCTGCTGCATCTACAGGTAATAAAATCAAGGTTGCCATTGATCCGGTCACAAGGATTGAAGGCCATCTGAAAGTTGAAGTTGAAGTAAGTGATGGTAAAGTTGTAAATGCAAGATGTTTTGGTGGAATGTTCAGGGGATTTGAGAATATTCTTAAAGGACGTGACCCAAGGGATGCCTCCCAGATTGTCCAGAGAATCTGTGGTGTATGCCCAACTGCTCATGCAACGGCATCAAGCCTTGCTTTAGATGATGCCTTTAAAGTAAAGTTGACTGACAATGGCAGACTTACAAGGAATCTAATCTTCGGGGCCAACTATCTCCAATCCCACATTCTTCACTTTTATCATCTTGCTGCACTGGATTATGTTAATGGTCCGGATGTAGCACCTTTTATACCAAGATACAAAAAAAATGACATCCGTGTAGATAAAGCAACCAATGAAGTTGGTGTGGGGCAGTATCTTGAAGCTCTGGAAGTCAGAAAAATCTGCCACGAAATGGTAGCTCTTTTCGGTGGTAAAATGCCACATGTTCAGGGCATTGTGGTTGGCGGAACTACAGAAATCCCAACTAGAGAAAAGCTAAACACTTACGCAGAAAAATTTAAAATAGTCAAAAAATTTGTAGAGGAGAAGTATCTTCCACTTGTATATCTCCTTGCTGGCCCCTATGGTGACCTTCTGAAGACCGGTGTAGGCCATAAAAATCTTATCTCTTTCGGTGTTTTTCCGATGGATGGCAGTGGAAAAAACAACTTGCTTAAAGCTGGTGTATACACGGATGGAAAAGATTATGAACTTGATCCTCAGTTAATCAAAGAGTATGTTAAATACTCATTCTTTGATGATAAAACCACAGGCCTACATCCAAGTAAAGGTCAGACAGTTCCTCAGCATGACAAAGCCGGTGCTTACAGCTTTGTCAAAGCCCCACGCTACAATGGAAAGCCTCATGAAGGTGGGCCGTTAGCCAGAATGTGGATGACCAATCCTGAACTTTCAGCAACCGGCCAGAAAGCTCTTGGAGTCAAAAAAATGCGTGATATCGGTGATGCTGCATTTTCCATTCTTGGTAGGCATGTTGCCAGAGCAGAAGAGACTCTGCTTGTAGCCAACGCGGTTGAACAGTGGTTAAGTGAAGTCAAACCTGGTGTTGAGACCTATGTTCCTACCCCTATTCCTGAAAATGCTGAAGGCCTTGGAATGACAGAAGCACCTCGCGGTGCACTTCTCCACTATATTGACATAAAGGATAAGGTAATCAGCAACTACCAGATTACGTCTGCAACAATCTGGAATGCAAATCCAATGGATGATATGGGGCAGCGTGGCCCGATAGAGCAGGCTCTTATTGGAGTTCCGGTTGCGGATGTGGAGAATCCAGTTAATGTGGGGCGGCTTATACGCTCCTTTGACCCCTGACTGGGCTGTGCCGTGCACGTGCTGCACGCAGAGACCGGCAAAGAACATGTTGTTGAACTTCCCATGTAAATAACCGGCACGGCCGGAGCGAGGTATTGCTCTTGGCCACAACGAAGAATGAAAGTCGCATGATTACTGCTATTTCAAGAGACTTTCACATAAAATTACGGGCATCCTTCATATCAGCCTAAAAGTAGTTGACACTTTTTTGAGGGAAATTCCCAAAAATGGGAATATGCCTACAAGAAGTGTCAACCGGCAAATGAAGGATGCCAAATTACGCATAAAATGTGTTCTGCATTTTCATGATTAGGGATGACCAGATAACGGCTATGAAGGTTAACTACTCAGAGATAAGTTCTCAGACTTGCTAATATATATTGTGTTATATCAAAAAGATAGACCACATATGTAATATTAAACACTAGAACTTCTAAATCACGAGATTTTAAGCAAGATCAGATTTTAACTTGATTAATAATTTGTTTTAATTAATTTTAAATTTAAACAGCCAGCATAGATCACGAAAGTGTCTTTATGCTGGCTGCTTTTTTCCTGGGAGTAGCTGAGATGAAAAAACTGCTTGTACTGGGTGTCGGAAATATCCTGATGATGGATGAAGGTATCGGAGTTCACGCCGTTCACGAACTGTTGAAAGATGAGTGGCCAGAAGAGATGGATTTAATTGATGGGGGAACCTTTACACAGGATATATTCTATCTATTTGTGAAGTACGAAAAAATACTTGTACTTGATATCGTCATGGGTGGACAGGAACCTGGCACAATATACCGTCTTACCGAAGATGACCTCCGTCAGAATCAAAAACAGACCCTCTCTTTGCATGACATTGACCTGCTGGACTCTATAAGTATGGCAAGAATGACGGGAAAAACACCAGAGTTACATGTTCTTGGAATTGAACCTGAGACCATTAATTGGAATATGGAACTAACCCCCAAACTTGCAGGGCTGTTGCCCAACTATGTGGAGCTTGCCCGGCAGGAAATCACAATGCTATTACACAAAAATCCTTAAGCCCGTAGGTATTATGACAAATGAAACTCCACACTCCAAGGGACTGGGTATTCAACCTCAAATTTTACAATCAAGTAGATACAAACCCTTATATTACAAGTATCCTGGTGGATCAGGTTAAAATTAGTAGATCTTTGGTTTTGAGAAACCTCTGCCAAGAACATTGAATGTATTTTCAGTAATCATAAAGGCTTCGGGATCAATAGCTAATACAGCCTCTTCGAGGCGTTTGAGTTGATAATTGTGAACGACAGTTAAGATAATTTTTTTTGCCTCCCCGCTATACACGCCCATACCATTTAAAAAAGCGTCAGCTACTTTTGATGAGATATGAAGGAGGCACCGTTAAAATGCATTCTTATTTTCATGATGCGAGGTTTATGCACAACGGTCATGAATGTCTGACAGTCAAACTGTTTTATGAC
>JADGBC010000104.1 GCA_015231705.1 Desulfamplus sp.
ATACAATTCCATGGGTAAAAAGTTCCTCTTTAGTCACAGGGCCTATGCAGGCACACTTCAGATGGCCCATATCTCTGACATCTCTGCCTATTTTAAACAGCGTGTCAAAAAAGAATTTCACTCCATTAACACTTGTAAAAACAATCCAGTCATAATTTTTGATATTGGCAATAGCCTTTTCAAGAGGAGTGTTATCAGATGGCGGAACCACCTTTATGGTCGGAATTTCGATACAGGTTGCACCAAGTTCGGTCAATGTGGCAATAAGACCGCTCGATTGTGCTCTTGCACGGGTAACAACAATGCGTTTTCCATGAAATGGACGTTTTTCAAACCATTGCATCTTTTCCCGCAACGAGACCACCTCTCCTACCACAATGATTGCCGGTGGCTTGAGTTTGGCTTCAGCAACTTTTTCAACAATGTTGGAAAGTGTACCGGTTACAGTCTGCTGCTCTGGTGTAGTTCCCCAGCGGATCAAAGCCACTGGAGTATCTGGAGATTTCCCATTTTTAACCAGATTATCCCGAATGTTTGGCAGATTTTTGACTCCCATGAAAAAGACCAGAGTGCTGCCGCTTTTTGCAAGACTATCCCAATTGATATTGGTTTCATCTTTTAAAGGATCTTCGTGCCCTGTAATCAAGGATACCGAGGATGTGTAATCCCTGTGGGTCAGAGGAATTCCGGCATACGCCGATGCTGCAATTGCTGAAGTAACACCCGGGACAACCTCAAAATCCACACCCGCTTCAATAAGAGCTTCAGCCTCTTCTCCACCCCTCCCAAAAATGAAGGGATCTCCCCCCTTGAGCCGTGCCACCACAAGACCCATTCTGCCCTTATCTGCCAAAAGTTCACTGATCTTATCCTGGGACATGGTATGGTCACCACCCTTTTTCCCAACATAAATAATCTGTGCATCTTTTCTTGCATATTTTAGCAGAGCAGGAGCAGCAAGGTAATCATAGACCACCACATCTGCCTTTTTGATACACTCCATTCCTCTGACAGTTATAAGTCCAGGATCTCCTGGCCCAGCACCAATAAGATAGACTTTACCTTTTTGAGTATTCATCGATTTTTAAGATTCTCCGATATATTTTTTAAGCTTGTTCTGCATTGGTTCTTCAAAACTTCCGGATATCAGTTTTTCAAATTTTCCAGTATCTGTTTTGCCCCTTTTGTCAAAAGAAGTTCAGCAAGCTTTATTCCGATTTTTTCAGCAATTGTTGATGTACTTTCGATATCAAATGGTTTTTTTGCTGATATTTTCAATAGATTTGTTGGTGTATCCAATGGAGAGATAACTGTTTCCCTGATCACCTGGGTTCCATCTTCTGAAGCCACAAGGCCAGTTAAAATCAGTTGATATGCTGTAACGTTCCCCTTTTCTTCAAAAGCTTCTTTTCCACCAATATCTGATACTACCCCTGCCGACTCTGAGGTTGAAATCTTTTGAATCCTGTCTAATCTGCCAAAGCATGCAACCGGTATGTGGCAACTTCCCTCCATTTTTTTCAGAAAAGCCCGTTCCGCTTCTACAGGAATACGGCTTGAAGTGTAATCAAGTTTTGCCAAAATCTGTGCAATAAGCACATCATGTTGATCAGGCTGCATATTATTCTTAGATGATGATTGGAGATTGCTGTGACGGGATTCTATACAAAGAGCACCCTGCCCCACAGCCGGGACCATTATATCTTCATCAAGATACTGGGTTATTCGATCGGCCATGCCAAGCCTGATAAGACCTGCGGCAGCAAGAATGATGGCATCATATTCACCTGTATCCAGTTTTCTCAGGCGAGTATCTAAATTTCCCCGTATCGAAAGAGTTGTAATATCAGGACGTACATGTTTGAGCTGAGATGCTCGCCTCAAGCTGCTTGTGCCAATCCGTGAGCCGGCAGGCAGATCATCAAGGCAAAGATTATCCCTTGATATAAGTACATCAAAGGGATTTTCTCTTGTGGGAATGGCACCTACAGTCAGACCTTCAGGAAGCTCTCCTGGCATATCTTTCATGCTGTGAACAGCTATATCAATATCTCGATCCAGAAGCTGCTGTTCAATCTCTTTTACAAATAGCCCCTTGCCGCCCACCATAGACAGGGGGCGATCAGTTATCTGATCCCCTGTAGTTTTTATCTTTATTATTTCAGTTTGTACATGCGATATTCGTTCAATCTGACTTTTAACCCAGTTTGCCTGCCAAAGAGCGAGCTGACTGCCTCTTGTTCCTATTCTTATTATCTCTGTCATCGTTTATCTGCTTCCACAGGTACCGCAACTTGTTGCAGCACATCCACCACATGATGACCCGGCTGATGATGTTGTTTGAACAGAACCACCTGCCCCTGATGATTTAGAGACAAAACCGCAAGCAGACATAAGTTTTTCAAGATCATTGCTGTGGCAGGATGAACATGCAGGGACATCCCTTCCAAGAACTAACGCTTCAAAATTATTGCCACAGGTTTTACATTTATATTCGTATATAGGCATTTTTTTCCTTCCTTCATTTTACCATAAAATTTCTAAGCTATGAAATACAGACCATTCTCTCTGTCAGGTCACACAAAATATGTATCAGTGTTATATGTGACTCCTGAATCCTTGCAGTAACCTCACCGTTGACACAAAAGGCTATCTCGGAAATATCTTTTAGTTTTCCCCTGTTACCGGAAAGGCCGATCACATGAATCCCCATGGACTTGGCTTCCATTGCAGCTTTGATAACATTGGGAGAATTTCCGCTGGTTGTGATGCAAACAGCAATATCTCCTCTTCTGCCAAGAGCCTGGAGCTGTTTTAAAAAAATATCATCAAATGAATAGTCATTCCCAATGCTTGTTATTACAGAGGTATCGGTTGTCAGAGCAATGGCCGCCATTGGAGGTCGTTCCATCTGAAAGCGATTTACAAACTCTGCCGCCATATGCTGGGCATCTGCAGCACTTCCGCCATTACCTAAAATCAGCAGCTTGTTTCCCTGCTTCAGAACTTTTAATATAAGATGGGCAGCCATTTCAATCTTTTCAACATGGCTGGAGATGAACTCCTTTTTTACCCGTATACTATCATTGAGTGTGTCAAGGATCAATTGTGAGCTATTCATAGATTACTCCAGAGAGATATTTACTCTTCAAGGCAGATAATTGACTATCCATCTATTATTGATGGTCTCGTAAAAAGTCAATTTCTTAAAATGCGTCATAAACAAAATCAGATAGTTATGACTATGAAAATGCCAGTTCAGGGCTTTTAAAGAAACCATCATTATTTGTTTAAGCGGAGTGCCGACCCTATACTTTCAGGGTAATAGGCCGTTCACATCATGCAGATTTCTTTTTAAGTACAGTTGTTTTGTTATCTTGATATTCAAAAAGATTTTCTATCTCCACGCCGTCTGTCTTAATATCAGAGACAGAAATAGTATCTGGTGATCCGGACAGCAAAGAGCTGTTGTCATGGATCTCTTGTTTGAAATCTTGAATCTCATGTTTAAAGAACTCCCCAGCCTTTGCAAATTCAATATCTGCAAAATCACGTTCTCCTCTTTTCATATATATTTTTGCAAGGCGTATTCTGAACCAAGGGTTTTCAGGAGCAATAATAAGGCTGTGAAGTGCAAGGTCAAGTGCAAGGTCAAGGTTCTTGTTCTGAACCTCAAATGCCCTTGCAAGCCCTGATATAGCACAGGCGTCAGACGGATTAAGCTTGACGGCCCTGGTATATGCATGAACAGCTTTTGCTGGCAGATTTGTCTTCATGTAAAGCTCTCCAAGTATCCTGTGAGCAATGCCGGAGTCACTATTGAGATTGACCGCATTCTCTATATGAAGAAGTGCCTCATCTGTGATATTTGCTTTGAGCAAAAGGATACCAGCAGTAAGCTCTGACTCAAAAAAGTCTTTATTTATGGAAGTAGCCTTCCTGATGTAAGAGATACCATTTTCTACATCATTCATCAGATTTGAGATAAGTGCCGCATTATAAAGAAGCATGAACTCATTATCATCCACATTTTCATAAAATTCTGGATGGTCAACCTGCTTGTTTTTTCCATCTTTTTCAGGCTTATCCGTCTGTTTGAATTCACCATATTTTTCAGATTGCCCTGCTTGCTTGAATTCACCATATTTCTCAGGCTGATCTGATTTATTTAGTATATTGCCCTGTTTTAAATTATCTTGTCTTAATTGTGTATCTCTTTGAAAAACAATGGCCTTTTCAAACTGTCTTCTGGCAAGATCAAGTCTGTTCATTATACTATAGCATACCCCAAGGCTGTTAAGCATATTCAAGTTATCCGATCTTATTTCAAGACCTTTTTCATACTCTATGGCTGCAAGCTCTACTTTACCAAGCTGATACAACCTGTCTCCGCAGATATTTTGTGTCACATCATCAAAAAAAGTGGTTGTACCAGGAGCAAAAAAGGCCGAATGGTCAAGAGCTTTTACAGCATTGGATAGAGCCATCTCAGGGGAAAAATCCATAAAGGGGAAAATTGCTGCTCCTGCATAACATGCTTGTTTCAAAGTTGTGTTTATAAATTTCATAAGATCTCTGAGAGTATTTTCAGCCTGAGTAAACTCACCCCATATGGCAATAATAAGAGTAGAGCCTGAAAGCCACTGCCATATCCCACTGTTCTTAGCAACAGCTTCATTGAGTGCATTAACCACAATTTCAATCTGTTTTTTTTCATGACAAAGGGTTAATGTGGAGATCTCTTTTTCCTGATTAGATTCATCCAAAGAGATGCAGCCATGCAGATCGTCATCCTTACCCTGATCAAATTCAAAGCGTATCACAGAACATGTAAAATGCGTTATATGAGAGTGTAGGGGCAGCCCCGCACTCCTGTCCTTAACACCACACAGCCCCACACTCCTACTTTTTTTAACGCCATAATTAGTTTCATCAGTCATGACATAGTCATTACCAGAATCAGCAACTACAGCTGTTCTATCAGGAATATCAACATTTACAGCTTTTTCAGAATCAGCATCCGTTACAGTGCATTGAGAGTCAATAGGTATGACTATTTCATGTTGATCAAGTCTTTGCAAAACTTCTTGAACAAACGTATTAAAATTGGTCAGCCATTGCTTCTCAGGGGTATGTTCGTCAAGATGATTTCTTTGAAAAAGAGGATCGGAAAGATATTGTTTAGGTGTAAAATCAGAATGAGAGATTACATCAGAGCCGGACTTCATAAAAGATATCTCTTTTGAAGAAAAGTTGCTGCCTGTATATAAAAGTTCCATGTCAGTTTCCATTGGTCACTCTCTGTTTAAGATATCTGTTAATTATTCGCAAATAGTGTTCATTTTAAAAATGTCCGCAAGAGCATTACAGATAATAGTCTCTTCGCCGTCCTGTAGTGTTCTAGGATCAATGATGAATCTATTATTGTCTATTCTGCCGATAATGGCCGGATTATGCATCCTCATACTTTTTTCAAGCTGTGCAGCAGATATACTCACAGGTTCAATAGTGACACATCGGCTTGGTATGGAAAACTGAGGGTAAGAGCCACCACCTGTGCGTGAAGAGAGATCCGCATGTGCAACAACAGCTCTGTTGCCAATTCGGGACTCAATATCGTGAATGAGTTTATCGGCTCTGTCAACCGTATCCTGAAACGACATAGTCAACATCCTTAATGTTGGAATCTTTCTAATAGCATCTGATTCATCCCTGTAAAGACTCAATGTGGCTTCCAGAGCTGCCAGAGTAAGCTTGTCAATACGAAGTGCCCTGGTCAAAGGGTTTGATTTAATAGCATTAACAGCATCAAAACGTCCAACTATTATTCCTGCCTGAGGCCCTCCAAGCAACTTGTCTCCGCTGAATGTAACAATATCCGCACCTGATGATACAGCATCCGATACAGTAGGTTCAGGAGCAAGACCATATTGTGAAAGGTCAATAAGTGAACCGCTGCCAAGATCCTCCATAACCAAAAGGTTATGCTTTTTCCCCAAAATAGTAATTTCAGAAAGAGGGACGCTTGATGTAAAACCCTCTATTTTGTAGTTGCTGGTGTGCACTTTTAAAAGAAGAGCCGTATTTTCAGTAATGGCAACGTCATAATCTTTAAGATGGGTTCTATTGGTTGTGCCCACCTCCTTGAGACGACAGCCACTTTTTTCCATAACATCCGGAATCCTGAAGGATCCGCCAATCTCAACAAGTTCTCCTCGGGAGACCACAACCTCCCGATCCTTTGCCATTGTGTTAAGGCAGAGAAACACAGCAGCAGCGTTGTTGTTAACCACTATAGCTGATTGTGCACCCGTAAGCTCACAGAGAAGTTTTTCAACAGCACTGTAACGTTCACCCCGCTTTCCCCTTTCGATATTAAACTCAAGGTTGGAAAAGCCACCTGCAATTTGCGTTATACGATCAAGAGCATCTTGGCATAACAGTGCTCTTCCAAGATTTGTATGCAGAACAACACCTGTGGCGTTCACTGTAGGCACAAGGTTTGGTGCAATCGTCTTTTTTGCATGAATCAGAATATCAGATATAATTGTTTTATGTGTAAAAAGCTTATAATCCACAACATTCTGTGCAGAAATATCCTGAGTCGAAACACTCTGTACATCAATATCTTGAGTCATAACAATTTTGGCAGGAAAGTTCTGTGATACAGCATCTTGAGTCATAACAATCTTAGCAGCAAAATTCTGTGACACAGCATCTTTTTCTGTAAGGTCATGTTGATGCTTAGAAGTGAGATCAGCATCTCCTTTCTTCTGAAGATGTCGAGGCCCCTCTCCATCCAGGATATTTTTTCTGATACGCTCAAGAACATTTCTTATTGAGGATTTTATCACAGAAAGGGGGATCTTTTCAAAATCAGGATCATTCTTGATCTTCTCAAGAAGGTGATCAACCCCTGGGATGTGTCTTAAAATGGCTTGGTTGTAATGGTTGGTCATTGGGATATTCACCTGTTTAAATCAAATATATAAAGCGGAATTGAATCAATAATCCCTGACAAATCAGCTATTGACAGCTCCAAATTTGATAAAGCCTCTTGTAAATTTTTAGACTTTACCTTATCTATCTCACCTATTTCAAAACCTGTATTAAACTTGGACATCAAAAGGTCTGCAATACAAACCACACTGACAAGATCTCTATTTAAAACTTCACTCTTCTGAGGGGAGTGGTGGAAAGATATCACATCTGTAAGAGCATTTGAAAAAGTCCATTTATCCGCCAGCATCCTGCCAGCTTCACAGTGGTTTATCCCAAGTATCGTATCCTCAATGCTCAAGGAATCTGTCTTTTTCTGATTAAGTTCCCGAAAGAACAGAGGCGAGCATTCTGCAATATGCTGATCCAGAACCACCTTGCCGATATCATGGAGAAGTCCTGCTGTATATGCTATCTTGGGATTTGACTTTCCAGTCAGAGTTGCGATCATTTCTGCTGTAACGGCACAGCCAACTGAGTGAAAAAACATCCCACCTTTGCAAAGTGAGTAGCCATTGGTTTCACACTGACTGAAATAGCTTTTGATAGCAGCAGTAATTACAGAATGTATAAGGGTGCTCTCTCCAAGAATCAAAAGTGCGTCCTTTAGAGTATCTATTTTGATCTTCCCTCCAAAGACAACAGAATTGCACATCTTAATTGTTTTTGCAGCCAACACCTGATCTTTTTTAAGTTCATTTGAAACCAGTTCAAGTGTATAATTATCCTGTTGAATAATTCTCAAAATTTTAAGGGCAGTCTGGGGAATAGGAGTCAGAGAGTCAATAGTTATGCAGATACTTTCTTTGGAGAGAGATTGAACTTCCATATCCGAGTGTACCTTTGGATCCCAGGCTGGCTTGATAACACTTTGACCACTGTTAAGGTCCAACTCCAATGTACAGGCAAAAAAACCTCCTGTCTCAGACTTTTTGATAGATATTCCCTCTTTGCATAAAATATCAATCGCTATCTCAGTTGAACGCCCACCGATATCTAAATTTACATCCTGATGACTTACAGGCCCCACAAGTGCTCCACCAGCCACTGTAGCAACCATTGTTGCAGGGTTTGCCCCCATTGAATAGAGCTCTTCAAGAAGCAGAGGAAGGCCGGTTGAGGCATATTTTTCAGGATTTTCAGGCACACTTGTTCCAACAGGTTCGGGTAACAGGATATGAATCATCCCTCCAACATGGGCATTATGATCAAACAGTGCTATTCCAACACATGTCCCAAGGTATGCCTGGAACATTATATTGCTTTGTTTTGATGTTCTGAAACTTCCAGAAGGGATGTGCGTTGCCATAGAGATGTGTGTTGTCATAGAATTGACCATTTGACTTTTTACCCCAAAATGTACTTCATGAGAGATCACAAATATGAGAGGTTTAAGTGTCCAGTCTATACCATTTTGGTATCTATACAAGAATTGTAATTGACCGAGTGAATTTGATCTAATATCATCAAAATAGAAACGTTTTCAATAAAATTATTTAGAAACAAATCAGATTAAAACAAGATTAGGAGAAAATTGAAGATGAAAAATGGAAAAGATTACATTATTTTTGCCCTAGATTTTGCATCAGTGCATGAAACTGAAAAATATGTAAACTTACTTAAAGGTAAGGTTGGGATGTTTAAAATAGGCCTCGAACTCTTTATTCAGTCAGGACCTGATATTATCAGAAGAGTTAAAGATTTGAGCGGTGCCGGCATTTTTCTTGATTTAAAGTTCCATGATATCTCAGAGACCGTAAAAAGAGTCATGGAAAGGGTTGCAGAGCTTGAGGTTGATCTGGTAACAGTTCATTGTTCATCTTCACAAAGAATGCTGGAGATGGCTGTAAAGGGCTCAAAATATAAAGATATACAGTCAATATACTATAAAGAAACTGGAGAAGATAATTTAACATCCGGAAAAAATAAGGATAGCGAGGTTATACAAAATAACGGGGCCAGAGTTGTACCTGAATATACCGGAGCAGGAGTTAACTTAGAATATGCTGGCACAGGGGTACTTGGCGTGACTGTTCTGACTGACCATGATTCTTCGGTAATTGAGGCATCTGGCTTCAAGGATCAATATGTAAATGATATTCAGGCGTTGGTTATAAAACGGGCTCGAATGGCATATTCTGCCGGATGCCAGGGTGTGGTCTGTTCGGGTCAGGAGGTGCAGTTGATCAAATCAACGTTTGGCAAAAATTTTCTGGCAGTTACTCCTGGAATAAGACCGGCATGGTCAATTCCCCAGAGCAACTCTGAGAACCAACAGGACGATCAAAAACGTATCACAACACCAGCAATGGCAATAAGGTCAGGAGCAGACTTCATTGTAGTTGGCAGACCTATAAAAAAAGCTTCGGATCCGGTTGCGGCTGCCAGAAAAATTGCAGATGAAATTGATGCTTGCCGTGAAAATGAATCCTGATCTTCATAAGTCAGGTTGGGAATTTAGGCTGTATGCAGAAAAAAAATTCCGCTTTTCCAGAGGTCTGCCTGGAGTACACTTTGTTCCTTGACCATTTTTAACCAACCAACAGTCCGGCGATCTCCCGAGCCTCATCCATCAAGCTTGCGACATCTATTGTTAACAACTTCCGATCTTTCATAACAATCCTTCCATCAATTATGGTAGAAGAGACATCACTTCCGGTAGCAGAATAGACAAGATGAGAATATGGGTTGTACATCGGAACCATGTGCGGGGCAGAGGTACTGACAACAATGATATCAGCACGCTTTCCAACCTCAAGTGAGCCTGTTATGCTATCAAGCCCCAAAGCCCTTGCACCGTTGATGGTGGCCATCTGAAGAGCTGTCTCGGCATTCAGTGCCTCGGGGTTCATTGAAAAAATTTTGTGAAGTTTTGCTGTAGTATCCATCTCAAGAAACAGATCAAGATCATTGTTGCTGGCACAACCGTCAGTACCAAGTCCTACACAGATGCCCCGCTCTATCATCTGCGGTACAAGTGCCACTCCAGAAGCAAGTTTCATATTGCTTTCAGGGCAGTGAGCCACCTTCACATCAAAGGCTTTGTAGAGATCCATATCCCTTTCAGTCAAATGGATAGAGTGACAGGCCACAAGATTAGGACCAAGTACACCTATATCGGCCAGAAATCTTGCGGGGGTGACACCATATCTCTCTTTGATCTGGGCACATTCGTTTAAGGTTTCTGCCACATGGATAACCAGAGGGCTTCTGTTTTTACGGGCAAGCTCTGCGGCTCTGTGAAGAAGATCAGGAGAGCACAGATATGTGGAGTGCGGCTCGACAGCTACGGTAATCAGCGAGCTTGAATTTGCAACGCTTGTATCTGCGACACTATTCAAAGTCCCTGAATTGTGCAACGGGTTTGAACCCGAATTCAAGGACGCTGAATCGTACAATGGGCTTGAACCTCTATTGAAAGAGTCTGAATTGGCACTCAAAGAACATGAATTGCCGTTCCATTTTTTCGTCATGGCAGCCACATATTCAAAACCCTGCTCAATGGTGCCGTAACAGGGCGATGGAAAATCATAGAGCACCTCGCCCACAACAGCTCTCATTGAAGAGTCATAAGCAGCTTTTGCCACTTCATCTTCAAACAGATACATGTCACAAAAGCAGGTTGTGCCAGAAAGAATCATCTCGGCACAGGCAAGCTTTGCTCCGGTATAGACCCAATTCGGAGTCAATCGAGATTCAGCAGGAAAAATATGGTTGTTTAACCACTCCATGAGGGGCAGATCGTCAGCAAGCCCTCGAAACAGGGTCATGGAGGCGTGGGTATGGCTGTTGATCAGACCAGGCATTATTATACCTCCTCTTGCATCAATAACTTCGGTTGCTCGAATTAAAATCTCCTTTTCTGACGAACCTGAACCTATTTCCACAATCTGCCCATCTTTAACCGCAACATACCCATTATCAATGCGTCTCATCTGAGAGTCCATAGTCAGGACAATCCCGTTTTTTATTAAAAGATCAAACATCTCTGAATTTAATCCATCCGTGTTGTTTATCATCAAGCATGCCTTATTTTGTGTTTTAAATTTATTTTTTTTGGCTGTGGTATGCCAATATGGGCTGTGGGCCAATATAAACCTTCATGGCCATTATGCGGCCACCCCGAATTATGAAAATCAGCGGGCATTTCATGGTAAAGGTGGCACTATTAGACTGTACTTTTTACAACTGACTTTCCAGCAAATATTTTCTGAACAAGACTTGAGGCATTTGTTGAAAAAACGCCTGAAATCACAAGAACAGCACCAATCAAAAGTGATTTTCCCACAGGCTCATTGAGCATGAGATATGAAAAAACAATTGCACTTACCGGCACAAAATTTATAAACACACTCGACTTCATTGCACCGATCTCTTTGATCCCCTCATAGTACCATAGAAATCCAATTACAGTTCCAAAAAATGCAAGATAAAAGAGGCTGAACCAATCCATACCGCTATAAGAGAACACTTCATCAAAGTTTCCATAGATTGCAGCTGGAAAAAACAGCATTACAGTACCTGCAACCGAAGAGTAACATACAGAAACAAGAGGAGAGAGCTCACCCATAACCTGCTTTCCGATCAGAGAGTAGGCAACCC
>JADGBC010000105.1 GCA_015231705.1 Desulfamplus sp.
AGGCCATGCTGGCAGGTTGCACTTAATGGCAAAGAGGCTGATACCGGATATTTAGCATTTCAGCTTGCTCCTCGTATCAACGCAAGCTCACGCATGACATCCGAGGCTCTGACCGCCCTTGATTTTCTGATGGAGAGCACAACTGACAGGATCACTTCTGCGTACCAGCAACTGGATAGTTTCAACAGAGAACGGCAGCAGCTTGAAAAAAAGATGTTCAATGCAGCAAGGGAATCGGTCGATCTAAATCTTCCTGTTTTGATTCATTACAGCGAAGAGAACCATCCTGGTATTCAGGGAATTGTGGCAGGAAGGCTTACCGAAAATTTTGGAATTCCAGCGGTTATGGTTGCTGATATCGGAGGTGGCGTGGTTTCGGGTTCTGGCAGAGCTGGGCAGTTTCTACATATAAGGGATGCACTCCAGACATTTGATGAGAGCTTCCCGGGAATCTTTATCGCATATGGCGGCCACAGGGCTGCTGCCGGGTTCAAACTCAGGAAGGAGAATATTGGCCTGTTTAAAAAAGAGCTGCTAAATATTGTTACAGAGCAGCTTGCAGGTATAGATACAACGCCATATCTTCAAACTGACGGGTCACTCAAGGGCACAGACAAGGCTAAGACGATTTTGTCAGATGGATTGCTCAAGGGTACAGACAAGGCTATTTTGTCAAACCGTAATGACAATGGTTTTGCAAATAGCCGCAATAACGATCATACCCTGATGGGCACAACGAAGAATGAGAATCTCATAATTACAGATATTTCAAAAGACTTTAACATAAATCACAATAATAACAGCATAGAGAATAATCAGATAAATCTTGAGACTTATTACCAGATAGAGAAGTTAAAGCCATTTGGAATGGGGTTTCCATCACCTCTTTTTCATGACCGTATGGTGGCAACTGATGTCCGTGTAATGGGAAAAAATCCTGTTCATATCTCCATGCTGCTTGATGGCATTAAGTCAGCTTTTTTTTACGCACTTGATCAGCCAGGTGATCCATTGCCTTTGAACTCGGGTGATATTGTGGATGTAGTTTACACATTGAACCTTAACTCATGGCAGGGAAGAGAGAATCTTCAGTTGATAGTGAAGAAAATAGTGCCTGTAAGTTAATATCTGATGGCTCCATCCAGAGCTTGATCTACCAGCACCATGTGACTCATACCAGTGGATTTCACCATTCAACCCGATAGTAGATATCTGAAAGAATCAGCTCGCACTTGACAGATTCGATGGCCATGATCTTGTCCATCTGCTCGTATGAAGTATAAATCCATTGCTCTTCGTCACTTTTAACATATTTTTCAACAAGGCAGGAGTGTTGAGAGACAAGGATATACTCCTGCAATGACGGTATAAGCCGGTAATGGTGGAACTTTGTGCCTCTGTCATACAGCTCGGTAGAGTCTGAGAGGATTTCAATGATGACAACTGGATTTAGCAGCGTTTCCATGCCGCCGCTCTTTTCTAATTCAATATTTCCGCAGACTATTACGACATCCGGATAGGTATATTTGTCGATCTGTTGTATCTTGACTCTCAAGTCATTGGAAAACGGTCGACATGGAGAGTCTTTAAGTTGTACTCCAAGCTCTCTACCCAGGTTCATGCTGATCTGGTTATGATTCAGGCTTGCCCCCACCATTGCAAATATTTCACCGTTAAAATATTCATTCCGCTCTTCAGAAGTTTTTTCAAAATCTAAATATTCTTCTGGAGTCATTGTGCTTTTTTTTAGTGCTTGTGCGTTCATAAGATCACCTTATATGATTGTCCAAAGGCTTATTCTTAGTGTCTAAGGGATTGTGAATGCCTTTATTCGTTAAAAGTATCAAGTAACGTGAGTTAAGTCAACTGACGTAAAATCATGATAACCGGTACGGTCTTTTTTTTATAGACATTCATGGCCGTTATGATATTTACTCAAAAACGACACCTTGCTATCATTTACAGGCAAATCTCCATCTGTCTGAATCAGGATGGCCAGGATTTACAGGATGGACAAGATGTTTATCCTGTAAATCCTTTCATCCTGAATATCCTGAATATCCTGATTCAGACTGTGTTGACAAGGCCTTAGGAATCGATAGGTGTCGACTTTGAGTAGATATATCTAATCATAAAAATATAGAGTGAATTTTCACGCTAAACATTCATGGTTGTTGCGTGGCAACCTGAATCATGAAGATAAAACTGCATTTGCATGCTAAAAAAAAATGGAGGCAACCCGTGAATCAAAATAATAATATTGAATATGCAAACTTGCAGGATATTCTCGAGGCAACGCCTATAGCTATTCTTATTGTCGATCCGCAATACTGTATAAAAAACGTAAATAGAGAAGCAGGCCGTTTTTTTGGCAAAGATTTTTCTGATATAAAAGGGTTCAGGTGCGGACGCATGCTCAACTGCATCAACAGCTTTAAAGACCGCCGTGGTTGCGGATATTCTGAAAACTGCTCTCTTTGTCAATTTTATACTGCACTTAAAAAATGCATTCAGTATGGGCAGTCCACTGAAGGTGAGGAGATGGCTTTGCAGGCAAGTTTGTCAGATGGTACTGTTGATCTTCGCTGGCTACGTTTCAGTGTCAACCCTGTCATACTTGGGGGAATCCGTCAGGCTGTTGCGGCTATGGTGGATATCACGGACAATAAACGTTTGGAAGAAGATCTGATTAACGCCAAAAAAGCCGCTGAGTCTGCCAATATCGCAAAAAGCAGGTTTCTTGCCAGCATGAGCCATGAGATTCGTACTCCTATGAACCCCATACTCAATCTAACCCGACTGCTTCTTGAAACAGAGTTGACTTCACAGCAGAGAGACTACGCAGAGAGTGTTCTGGCTGCTTCGGAAAACCTGCTTCTTCTGCTCAATGACATTCTGGATCTGTCCAAAATAGAGGCAGGAAAGCTGGATCTCAATTTTATCGATTTCAATCTGAACCATATTCTCAATTCATCCATAAGCCTTATATCTTCAAAAGCCAGAGAAAAAGGTCTGTACGTGAAGTGTGATATGGAACCTGATGTATGGAAATATCTTAACGGTGATTCTCATCGACTGCACCAGATTCTTTTAAATTTACTGATCAATGCACTCAAGTTTACCCATGAAGGAGGTATTTCGATCAATATTGCCCTTGAAGATGAAGACGATGAAAAAATATTGATCCGCTTCGCTGTCAGCGATACAGGCATCGGTATTCCTGAAAAACAGCTTGGCACTCTTTTCAAGCCGTTTTCTCAGGCAAACAGTTCCATAACCCCAAAATATGGCGGCACAGGACTTGGGCTTGCCATTTCAAAAGAGATTGTCCAGAGGATGGGTGGCCAGATCGGAGTTAAAAGCACAGAAGGGGCGGGCAGTACATTCTGGTTTACAGCACGCTTTGAAAAAAAGGAACAGGTGCAAAAAAGTGCAGAGATACTAAAAGGTTACACGGCAGAACAAAAATCAGATCAAAAGGAATTGCCTACGCACGGCAATATGACTCTTCCGCCCATGAAGATACTTCTTGTTGAAGATAACTTTCTTAACCAGAAAGTGGCTCTTGGTATTTTGAACAGCCTGGGACTCTGTGCCGATGTTGCCAATAACGGCAAGGAGGCTGTGGAGATGGTTGAAAAAAAGGATTACGATCTTGTTTTTATGGATATCGCAATGCCGGAAATGGATGGAGTTGAAGCAACGAAAAGGATAAGGGCACTCGATTCAAAATTGCCTGATATTCCTATTATTGCCATGACAGCCCACGCAATGCAAGGTGCCAGGGAATATTTCATTGAAGCCGGAATGAACGATTATATCTGTAAGCCGATTAATCCTGATGAATTTTTTGCGGCTATCTGTCGGCATTTTAAACATAGGTCAAAGCAAACAGCCGAGTGCTCAGATTCAGATAAAATTGCTGAATTTAAACCGGATTCAGATAACATTGCTGCATTAAAGCCTGATCCAATATCTATTGTGCAACCAGGAGCAGTTATTCAACATTCAGAAACTCCTGTTGATGACAACGCAGGAGAGCTTAAGGTCTTTAACCGTGATAATTTTCTGGATAGATTGGGTAAAAACGAGGAGATATTGAAACAATTAGTGGCACTTATACCGGATAACATGTCAGATGAGATCAAAAAACTGAAGAGGGTTTTAGATAGCGGTAATGCCGAGGATATAAGGTTGCGTGGACATACAATAAAAGGAATGGCCGCCAATTTTTCAGCAGAGCGAGTAAGTGCTACAGCATATCAGATAGAGCTTGCTGGAAAGGCGGGAGATGTGGATCTCGCGGTTTCTCTTGTGTCAAGGCTGGAGCACGAAGCGGCAGAAGTAAAAAGCGTGCTGCTGGAGATGTTTCCTGAAATTTTTACATCATCTGTCTGAATTATGATAATGAGCGAATCATAATTCATATGAGTGAGATTCTGTCTGAATCAGGATAGTCAGGATAAAAGGATGCAAAGGATGAGATAATCCTGCCTTATCCTTGAATCCCGCAAATCCTAATTCAGACAGACATTTCATCTGTCAAGCATGGGCACGGTAAGACTTCCATCCATAAGAAACAGAATCTCGGCCTTATTCCCCTTTTTCTCGATTGCCTTGTCCAAAGCCTCCTGAAGCGAGCCGAACGGCCTGATAAAGAGCTTTGCAAGAGTATCGGGTTCAATGTCGGTAACGCCCCACATTTGTGCCCACAGCCCTATTTCAGCCATCTTGGCGGCCTTGTGATATCCAAGTTTATATCCTTTATCAATAGTTTCAAGAACCTCTTTGGGGGTATCGCAGCTTCCTAAAAGATCGGCAAAGGCTTTACCGCCAATTCCGCACCTGCATTTTGCCACAAGAATCAAGATTCCATCCTCTTTGAGAGCAAGTTTTCCATTATCAATCCCCTTTTGTGCCTGATACAGATCTATGTCAGCCGGAAATTTGACCACAGAGACCACAATATCTGCCTTTTTCTTTATGGGAACCGCAAAAACCTCATTGGCACGGTCAATGGCAGCAGCAAACGAAGCGTGGATATCGCCTGCTGTGACTGCATAGATTTTATGGTTTTTGTCAAGCACGGTCATGATTGCAAAGATCTCTTTTTCAACGGTTTTGAGGGCATCGATCATATCTTCATGAACCGGGTTGCCTTCAAGTGCAAGGGCAGATGCTTCCGGCAAAAGGGCAAGTTTATGATTCTGCTCGATTGTTTTATAGCCGGCAATGCCCGGAAGGAAAGATTTTCGCCCGCCAGTGTAACCTGCAAAATAGTGTGGCTCAACAGAGCCGATAATTATGATCTTGTGAGCGTTGACCCCTGCTTTATTGACATACATCTGTGTGCCGTTGGATGATGTGCCAAGAAAAACCATATCTTCATCTTTTTTCGCATCGTGAACGATGATTTTATCTTTTATCTCTTCATAATAAGGGCCAAATATCTGGATATACTCCTCTTCTGTCGGACCTCTGTGTGCTCCAGTTGCAATTATGAAGTTCACGGCAATATTTTTATCCCTGATCTCGCCCCATATGGCATCCATAACTGTTTTGGTCGGGGTCGGCCTGGTGGCATCATTCACAATGATCAGCAGATCCTGTGCATCAAATAGAAACTGCGTCAGTGTTGTGCTATCGCACGGGTTGGCCATTGCCTGAGCTATCACATCATCACTGTTTCCAATGGCCACATCATTGGCTTCAAGAAAATCTGTGTGAATATTATCACTTATTTCAGCAGTCAGAGAACCGTCCTTTCCATAGGGCAGACTTATCTTCATTTTACACTCCTTGCCTGTTTATTCCTGGCACTTACTATTTTCATTTTACGCTCCTTGTCTGCTCGTTTCTGGCACCTATTATTTTCATCTCACACTCCTTGTCTGCTCGTTCCTGGCACTTCTTATGTTCTGATTCATGGACTGACCACTTACAGGTGAGCCCAGAACCTTGACCCTCTCCACAAAAGCATCAATGGCTTTCTGAAATCCTGATTTATCTCCATGAGATATCTGTACAAGTCCAAGTCTTTCCGAGTCAATATCAAGAGCATCAAGAACAGGTTTCATCCCTTTTACATGAGCAGTCACCTTAACGTTTCCCTCATGCTCGCATTCGCCGTCAGGGCAGCAGGCCACAAGAACTCCCCATGCATTTTCAAGAAACGGATCAAGTATCAAGGGTTTGGTAAGTCTTCCGCCACACATGTTGATCAAAATTTTATATTCAGGATCAGGTTGTTCATAGATAGGCACATAGGAGGCTTCAAGATCATATGATGAGGATTGCAGATCAGGATAAAATGACCAGTTACATCCGAACACAATCACTTTGGAATTTTTTCTTTGAAGAAAATCAGTTATCTGCCGGTTGAGATATATGCGATCAGTACCATACTTGTGGGTTGCCGAAACACTCTGGTTTGGACACAGATCCATGCAGATTCCGCAGCTTTGGCACAGTATGGAGTCTGTGACAATATGACCGTCCTTGAAATAGCGAGCATCATGAGGACATGCCCTTACACAGGTTAGGCAGTTTGCACAACCATATCCTGTAATTGATGTGGTTCCGGTTGTATCAAATTCAGTGCCTGCAAAATCTGCTCTGGCATCTGTGAATATCTCGGTGAGAGGAACTCCGCTGGAACAGGCCGCCACACACTGCTGACAGTTAAAGCAGGAAAATATTTTATCTGCCATATATTTGGACGGCTCAAGTTTACCTGAGAGCAATCCATAAATCATGGTGAGTTTTGCCCGTGGAGCCTCTGTCTCCCAGCGTGTATATTTAAATACAGGGCAATGTTCATAGCAGTATCCGCATCGGATACATTTATCAAGAGTGTTGCGCCACTTTAACAGATGATTAAGTTCAAATTTTCTTTTTTTCATTTCAGGCATCCACCATATATCTTAAATCAGTTGCAGTAACCCAGTCATCAGGAGCATCCATCATCTTTCCGGGGTTTAATATGTTGTTGGGATCAAAGGCTCTTTTTATACTTCTCATCAGCTCCAGAGAGTCAGCTTTTTCTGCTTTGAACGCAGATGCCTTGGAGATCCCGATGCCATGCTCAGCAGATGTGGTACCGTTTATTGAACGGACATACTCATAAATTTCGTCAACAGCTTTTCTGGCCGAGTTCCACTGAGACTGCTTGCTTGTCTCCATCAGGATTTTAGTGTGCATGCAGCCTGAACCACAATGGCCATATGCTGTCATGATGATGTTGTGCCGTTTTGCCACATCATGAATCTTTCTGGCAGTTTCTGCCATTTTTGAGTATGGCACTGCCATGTCATCAGCAAGAGAGGTGCTTGCATGAAGCTCACTGAATTTTGACAGAGCTGGAAAGAGCTTTTTTCGCCCCATAAAAATTTTTGCTCTCTCTTTTGCATCATAACTGCTTTGAAGGCCTGTCCCATTATGTTTTGCACACATCTGCTTCATGACATTGATCTCGTAATCCACCGCCTCTTTTACCATTCCGTCCGATTCATACAGAAGTACGGCATCAACATCTGGAAGTCCTAAGTTCATGGTTTTGTTGACAGCTTTTATGGCCACGTTATCCACAAGTTCGAGCATTGAGGGTGTGATACCACCAGCCATGATATCGGCAACTGCGTGACCTGCATCCTCAAGCCGGTCAAAATTTGCAAGACCAAGGCACCTGAATTTTGGAATTGGGACAAATTTCAAGGTTGCCTCTACTACAACTCCAAGAGTTCCTTCAGATCCCACAATAAGTTTGTGGAGCTGGTAACCAGTTGCCTCTACCCTTGTCCTTGTACCAAATGACATAAGTTTTCCACCAGGCAGAACTATCTTCAGGCCGAGAACAGAGTCACGGGTTGCACCATATTTAACAGATCGTACTCCGCTTGCGTTATTGCCGATCTCTCCGCCTATTGTAGCTGTTCTGCTTGATGCCGGGGTTGGAGGATAAAATACCCCGTGAGGTTTGAGTGCGTGATTCAGATCGTCATCCACAACACCTGGTTGAACCCTGCAATAGACATCAGGCGGGTTGATTTCAAGAATGCGGTTCATCCCCTTCATGTCAAGAGTTATACCTCCATGTGAAGGGACAGTCTGTCCACACATCCCTGAACCTGAACCTCTTGTGATAACTGGAATCCTCTCTTCATCCGCGAATTTCATAAGCCCTTGAACCTGGCTTGTCTTTTCCGGCCTGACAATCACCCAGGGCATTGCCCTGTGAACAGAGGCATCTGACCCGTAAATAAAAAGATCTGCCGGATCGTCCTTGACATTGTTTTCCCCAACAATCTGTTTAAGTCTGGGGATATCCATGTTTTTCATTGATTTTTTCCTAAATTATATTTTTAAACCTTTTCGACAGAAGCTCCTCTTAATGAACGACAGCAAAGGTAGTTGATATAAGTTTATGATCATAATACAGTAAGTAAAGAAGATAATCAGAAAAGAGGATTCAGGTCAATGAAAAACAGTGTTATACAACTATAGTCACTAAACAGAGATAAAACGTTGTAAATTATTCCTCTGATCTTTCTTGCTAAAAACGGTTGTGGAATTTATGATGACTGGTCTATAAAACAACTGATAACGACTGTGCCCTGATGGGCACAAAGAAAAATGAAAGTCTTGTAATTACAGCTATCTCAAGAGACTTTCACATAAACCGGCACGGCCGGAGCGAGGTTTTGCTTCCGGCTACAACGAACAATGAAAGTAAAATAGGCACGTCCATTTAAAGAGACTTTCACATAAAAAACCATAAAACAACTTATAAACGGTACATTTATTTACACATACACTGGTATATAAATTAAGGAGAAGTCATGAATGATATAAAACATAAGATCTTTTTTCAGCCCCATGCCAGGGAAATTGAGGTTGCAGATGGAGAGAATCTTATCCGTGCCGCAATGGAGGCTGGTGTTCATATAAACGCATCATGTGGAGGAGAGGGAGTATGCGGTAAATGCAGGGTTATTTTAGAAAAGGGAGAGATTGAAGGCGGTACTGAAAAACTATCTTCTGAGGATAGAGAGAAGGGTTACCATCTTGCATGTCTGTCCAAAGTCAGATCAGATCTTGTGGTAAGAATACCAGTAGAGTCAAATGTAGATGCAAGTGTCCTCAATCTTGCTGCATCTCCCCGCCATACGGCACGCATAAAAGAGTTCAGGCTTGAGAGTATCAAAGAGCAGGGTCTTCTTATTCCTCCTGTAGAAAAAAGATATTTGGAGTTGCCGCCACCTACAGCTCAGGATAATTTAGCAGATGTTACAAGGCTTATCAATTTTCTTAAAATCAAACATGATGAGCATCGCCTTGTGGTGGATCTTAATGTTATGCGTCAGATTCCAGAACTTTTAAGAGAGGGTGATTTCAAGGTTACTGCCACCATTATCAGGCCGGTTCGAGAAGATGGAAAAAATCAGATCATACTTGTCGAACCTGGAGATACCACCAGCCGAAATTTTGCTGTTGCCATGGATATTGGCACCACAACGGTTTACGGAGAGGTGCTTGATCTAAATTCCGGAGAGGTGCTCTCAAGCTACGGAGATTTTAACGGGCAGATCAGTTATGGAGAAGATGTGATATCCAGGATTATATTTTCAGAGAAAAATGGTGGACTTGATATCCTTCAGAAAAAGGTTATTGAGACCGTCAATAATGTTCTTGGCAAAATAATAAAAAAAGCTGGAATCAGAAAAGATGAGGTATCCACAATTACTCTTGCCGGAAATTCAACAATGACCCAGCTTCTGCTTGGCATAAATCCAAGGTATATAAGACGTGCCCCTTATGTTCCGGCATCCATTTTATATCCACCATTTAACGCTTCTGATATCGGCATTGATCTTGGACGCCATACAATCGCACTTCTATATCCTGGCGTCTCAAGTTACGTTGGCGGAGACATTGTTGCCGGAGTCATGGGAAGCGGGTTGTACAAGAGCGACAAACTCACCCTTTTTATGGATATCGGAACAAACGCCGAAATTGTCATTGGCAACAAGGACTGGATGGCCTGTACTGCCTGTTCGGCAGGTCCGGCGTTTGAAGGGGGCGGCATCACATTTGGCATGAGGGCATCCAAAGGGGCTATCGAGGACTTTTCTATTGACCCTGTAACCTTTGAGCCAATGATAATGACCAAGGGCAATGTAAGAGCCAAAGGAATCTGCGGCTCAGGGCTTATCACAATTGTTGCCTCGCTTTTTGAAAATAACGTAATCAATAACCGCGGCAAATTTCATCAGGAGCTTGATACAGAGCGTATCCGCCAGAAAGATGGAATATGGGAGTATGTTCTGGTGTGGAAGGATAACACCCAGATTGACAGGGATATAACCATTTCAGAGCCTGATATCGACAATCTTATACGTGCCAAGGGGGCGATGTACAGCGGTGCCCTCACTCTTCTTGAGGAGGTAGGTTTGACGATTAATGACATTGAGCAGATTATCCTTGCCGGAGGGTTCGGAAGTTATGTCGATCTTGAAAGTGCCATGACTATTGGCCTTCTGCCTGAACTTGATCCAAAAAAGGTTATATATCTTGGAAATGGCTCGCTTCTGGGGGCAAAAATGAGTTCCTATACAAACCAGTTCAGACGAGATGTAGGAGAGGTGGTCAAGATGATGACAAACTTTGAGCTTGCAGAGACGCCTTCATATATGGATCACTATGTCAGTGCCCTGTTTTTGCCCCACACCGAGCTTAACTATTTTCCAAAACTTAAAGAGAGGATGGATGCAAGAAAGGTTTGGTAGAGATAAAAGGTTTGGTAGAGATAAAGTATGCCTTGTCTCTACCAAACCACAATATGCGGTGCTTGAATAATTAACAAAATACTGAAAAAAATGAATGAATGGAGAGGAAGAATGACCGATATATCTCAATTTTGCGTAGATTGCACAAAGATATCAAATCTCTATTCAGACACGGATAACTAAGTGTATGTCGTCTTACATACCTCCTTTTAAAATTACTCCTGCTATCATCTCTCTTATTGTAGATATATCACAAATGACGGAAAGACTCTCTTCTGCTGTGGATTCGATGGATAGCCTGCGATTGCGAAGGATTAACCGCATCAGGACAATAAGGGGTTCTCTTGCAATTGAGGGCAATACGCTCAGCGAGGCTCAGATCACTGCGATTCTTGAAGGAAAAAGGGTAATCGCTCCTCCGCGTCAGATACAGGAGGTCATCAATGCCATCAAGGCATATAAGGAATTTCAGAAATGGAATCCTGTTTCAAAAAAAAATATGCTGCACGCTCACAATATTTTGATGAGTGGACTGCTTGAGTCTCCGGGAGTATTTCGTACTGGAGGTGTTGGCGTAATATCTGAACAGACCGTTATACATCTTGCACCACCTGCAAATCGTGTTTCGTATCTGATGGATGAGCTTATGAGCTGGTTGAAAACAACTGACTACCATCCATTGATTTCAAGCTCTGTATT
>JADGBC010000106.1 GCA_015231705.1 Desulfamplus sp.
CCTGCCCTAAAGGGATAGGAATTTTTGTGCCACTTTTATAGATAATGTAAGGAGATTTGATGGCTTTGAATGAAATATTGGCAAGAGCCAAAAAAGAGCAAAGGGCTGTCCTCACCGAAATTGAGGCCAAGCAGATTTTAACCGGAATTGGAATAAACTGCACAGATACACGTCTTGCCGCCTCAAAAACAGAGGCTGTAGAGTTAAGTGAGATGATCGGATATCCTGTGGTACTTAAAATATCATCGGTTGATATTACCCACAAAAGTGATGCTGGCGGAGTAAAGGTAAATCTTAAAAACAGAGATGAAGTTGAACAGGCATTTGATCTGATCATGGAATCTGCTGCGGCAAAATTTCCTGATGCCAATATTGAGGGTGTTTCTGTTCAGGCAATGGCAAAACCCGGTATTGAAATCATCATGGGTATGATCAAGGATGCAAGTTTTGGCCCGGTGGTGATGTTCGGCCTTGGAGGGGTATTGGTTGAGGTACTCAAAGACGTTGCGTTCCGTATCGTTCCTATTGATAAAAACGACGCTGTGGAGATGATCGAAGAGATCAAGGGCAAGAAACTGCTGGAAGGCTATCGTGGACAGGATCCTGTGGATATTGCCTGTTTGCAGGATATGTTGGTCAAACTATCGGATTTTGTGGATCAGACGCCAGGAATCGAAGAGATCGACATGAATCCTGTTTTTGCATATAAAGATGGTGCGGCAGTTGTCGATGCAAGGATTATTCTCTACCAATGAGCCAAACGAAGTGACATAAAGGATGGTACACAGCCATGATGGAACTATTTTTTAAACCGAAATCGGTTGCTGTAGTAGGAGCCAGCGGAACTCCTGGAAAACTTGGTTATGTAATTGTAAAAAATATCTTTGATAGTGATTTTGCCGGAAACGTCTATCCGGTAAATCCTAAATCAGAAGAGATATTGGGATATAAGGTATATCGTTCTGTGACAGAAATACCTGGCGAGGTTGACCTGGTTGTCACAGCACTTCCAACCCCTAAAATGACTGTTGCAACGGTTCAAGAGTGTGCTCAAAAAGGGGTCAAAGCGATCATAATAGAGTCTGCCGGATTCGCTGAAATGGGTGGCGAGGGCAAAGTTTTTCAGCAACAGATTGTAGATATCGCCAAAAAAAACGATATTCGAGTTATGGGTCCAAACTGCTCTGGTATTGTTTCTCGGGATATCGTAACATCAATTTATCCCATTAGAAAAAAAGTACCCAGGGGGAACGTAGTACTCATAGGACAATCCGGTCTTTTGGCGGCAGGGATGGCCTCGGATATCGTGGAGAACGAAAGTTTGAATATCAGCAAAGTCTGTTCATTTGGCAATAAATGCGATGTCAATGAAAATGACCTGCTTGAATACTTCGGTAATGAAGATGGCATTGATGTCATCTCAATGTATTTAGAGACGATTTCCGATGGAAGAGGCTTGACCCGTATCGCCAAGAAAGTTGCCGCCAAAAAGCCTGTTATTTTCTTGAGCGGAGGACGTACCGAAGCTGGTGCCAGAGCGGCAATGAGTCATACGGGCAGTATTGCCAGCAATGCAAGGATTGTGGAAGCGGCAGCCAGACAAACAGGTATGATAATGGCTGATGACTTTACTGAATTGAAAGAGTTTGCCAAAGTCTTTTCCACTCAGCCGCTTCCCAAAGGCAATCGGGTAGCAGTGATCACCCTGGCTGGAAGTGTCGGTGTAAATGTTTCCGATCTTTGTGCTAACTATGGCCTTGAACTCCCTAAATTGACATCTGAAACAACAGAGAAGCTCAAGGATATGTTTGACACTCCTGTGGGAAATCCTGTTGACCTCTATTTCTCGGTCACCAAAATCGGTTTTACAAAAACTCTTGAAACCACTTTTCCCAATGCCTTCCAGGATCCTAATATAGATGCTGCGATATTGATTCTGGCCGGTTTTGAATATACTCAGGAGGCGGTTCAGAAAAAAATCATTCAAAAAATCGTTCAGGATGTTGGAAAACCTGTGATTGTCTGCATGATTGTTGGATACAATAAATATAAGAACATTATCATGGATGAAATGGGAAAAGAGCTGCCGGTCTTTCCTTCTTTGATATCTGGGGTAAAGGCTTTGAGCAAATTATGCGAGTACGGTATCCGCAAACAAAAATTATCAGCTTGATCTGGACAATCCAGATCAAACTTGGTTGGACATTCTATAACCATCTTGGCTGGACATGCCAGAACCAGAAAAATTTTTTGATTTTACTGCCAGATTGACACGAAAATCAAAAACAAGAATCTAAGGGAGAATTGCATGACTTACGAGAACATAATTTTAGAAAAAGAAGAAAATATTGCAGTTATTACCTTCAACCGTCCCGAGGCTATGAATGCCCTCAATATCCAGACACGGGCAGAGTTTAGGGATGCAGTCAAGGATGTAGAAGAGGATGATGCCATAAAGGTATTGATCCTGACAGGTTCAGGAAAAGCGTTTGTTGCAGGTTCCGACATAAAAGAGTTTCATGCCACAACCTCCTATGCAGCACATAATATTATTCGTCTAGGCTCCATTGTGGAGAGACTTGGCAAACCTGTCATCGCAGCAGTTAACGGCTTCTGCCTTGGCGGTGGCTGCGAGATTGCCATGGCCTGTGATCTTATTATTGCATCTGAAAAGGCTAAATTCGGTCAGCCTGAAATTAATCTTGGCATCATTCCAGGAGGCGGAGGCACCCAGCGCCTGCAGCGTCTGATTGGGGTTTGCAGAGCAAAGGAACTCATTTTTACAGGAGATATAATCAAGGCTGATGAGGCAGACAGGATTGGACTTGTCAATCGTGTTGTAAGTATGGATCAGTTGATGCCTACAGCAAAAGAGATCGCTGCAAAGATTGCCACCAAGAGTTCAGCGGCATTGAAACTTGCAAAACAGGCGATCAACAAGGGCATGCAGACAAGCCTGCAGGACGGACTTGACTACGAATATGAAATGTATGCCTTATCACTCTCTTTGGAGGACAAAACTGAAGGAGTCAATGCGTTTCTTGAAAAAAGGTCGCCGAAATTTGTCGGTCGGTAGCAGTCGTTAGCACTGTTTTACCATGAAAATGCAATCTTATTTTCATGATCAGGGGTGAGCGAAACCGATCATGAACGTTTAATTAATTTAGAATTTTAATCAATGAGGAATAGAACAATGGAAAACATGGCAAATAAGGTAGCCCGAATTCCAAATTTAGTGGACTGGTCAACTGGCGAGGTCAGATTGATGAGTGCAAAATGCAACTCCTGCGGAACTTATTTCTTTCCCAAAGAACATTATCAACATCGTCCAGGCTGCTCAAGAGAGGGTGTGGAAGATATTTTGCTTCCCTGCAAAGGCAAACTTGCAAGCTATACCATTCAATATTATCCCTGCCCTGCACCATTTAAAACTGACAAAAAGATCACTCCATACGGTATCGGTCTGGTGGAGTTTGAAGATGAAAAAATCCAGGTTACCGGAATCATAACAGAGACTGATCTGAAATCTCTTAAAATTGGTATGCAAATGGAAACGACCACTCTTGAGATGTTTACCAACGAGGAGAAACAGCAAGTGGTGACCTGGGCATTTCGAGCTGTCAAATAACCGGCACGGCCGGAGCGAAGTATCTGCTTCTGGCCACAACAAAGAATGAAAGTCACATAGGCACAGATATAGACTTCCAGAAAAGTCTTTTGGTGAGACAAGTCCTTTGTTTATGGTCTCAGGCGGCATTTTCACCAATTTAATTATCTGGAAAACTACAGTTAAAGAGACTTTCACATAAACTGATTATACAATAACCTTAATAAGGGATAATTACGATGAGAGACGTATATATTATTGGAACCGGGATACACCCGTGGATGGGTTTCTCCGAGAAAGTATTTGCCGATTTTGCTGCTGTTGCTGTTGACGGAGCTTTGAAAGACGCTAATGTGGAGTGGAAAAAGATTCAGGCAATCATGGCCGGAATTTTTATATATGGCGGAAATGCTGGTCACCTTTCCGGTCAATACTTAGAAAGCATTTTTGGCGAGACCGGCATACCTGTAGTCAACGTATATAATGCCTGTGCTACAGGATCTGCATCTCTTAGAATGGCATACAACAGTGTAGCTGCAGGGGAAACTGATACAGCTCTTGCCTTTGGTTCTGATGTATCACCAAAAGGCTTTCTTACCGCCAAGTCAGACAACGCTGTTCAGGACAGGGACGTGATCAGATGGAAAATGGGTGGTCTGCCCAATCCTATTTACTGGGCACTGGAGTGCCGAAAAAGAATGGAGAAATACGGCACCACAGAAGAGGATCTGGCACTGGTGAAGGTGCTGATGAGTGAGTATGGTGCCAAAAATCCTCATGCCCGCTTTAAAAAAACTTACACACTGGAAGAGGTTTTGAACTCTGCTTATGTATGTGATCCTTTAAGGCTGTATGAAATTTGTCCGGTGAGTACCGGTGCTGCTGCTGTTATCATTACGGCCGACAAAGATTTGATCAGCAAGGCCGACAAACCGGTGAAGATTAATGCCACTACTATGGGAAGCTCCATGTATGGTGACCCGACTATACGTATCTCCGCACTATCCTGCCCGTCTGTTCCCGAAGCTCCCATGTTGAGCGAAAGCTACTCTGCTTCCCGTCAGGCCTATGAAAAATCAGGTTTTGGTCCAGAAGATATAGATGTGCTGGAGTTGCCGGACAACAGCTCCTGGCACTATCTGGTCTATTTAGAGACATGCGGATTCTGTAAAGATGGAGAGGCAGACAAGATGCTGCGAGATGGCCAGACAAAAATCGGTGCAAAACTTGCTGTAAATCCAAGTGGAGGATTCTCTTCACATGGTGAGGCCCTTTCGGCTCAAGCTCTCTGGCAGGTGATCGAATGTGCAAATCAGCTAAGAGGAAGATGCGGCGACAGGCAGGTGGAAAATCCCAAGGTTGCCATGGCCCAGACTTATGGATTGATGGGTAACAGCGGAACTACAATAATGTCTTTGTAAATAACCGGCACGGCCGGAGCGGGGTATTGATCTTGGCCACAACGAAGAATGAAAGTCTCATTACTTGAATCTATTTCAAGAGACTTTCACATAAAAAACTAAGATCTGTTTTCACGGCAAAGGTATCTTTAAGGGTGGTTCTTACAACCTTTAAGATACCTTTTTTATTTGGTCGTGTGGAGTGTTTCATCATGTAAAATCAGAGTTTTTGGCTGGAAAAAATCCAAAAAGTCTTTTTTGGCGTGTTTTAAGTCATATAAGCCTGTTTTCTTTTTCTATTTCAAGGTCTATATTGCAATTACAATAGAGTAAATTAATTTTTTGCCAAACAAGAAAACTGGCCTATTACACAAGACAACTGGCCTATCACAGAAAATCTTCTAAAGGAGTAATCAAAATGACCCAAAATATCTATCGTCAGCTTCAGGAACGCTTAGACAAATATTCCGTGGGATTTCCAGCAACGGAATCTGGAATTGAAATAACCATTTTAAAAGCCATGTTTTCAGAACAGGATGCTGAGATGTTTCTTGCCTTAACTCCTTTTCTGGAAGCTCCTGAAGCTGTTGCCGGACGTCTGAATCGCCCTGTTGATGAAGTTGCACAGATTCTTGCAGATATGACAAAACGCGGCCTGCTGTTTCATCTAAAAAAGGGGGCATCTGTTAAATATGGTGCTATCCCGTTTGTTCATGGTTTGTTTGAATTTCAGGTAAAACGCTTAGACAAGGAGTTTGCAAAACTTGTCGAAGAGTATTTTGATTCTGATTTTTTTCATAACATGGCTAAAAATGCCGGTGGCTTTTTGCGAACTATTCCAATTAAGGAATCCATTGATGTTACCCAGAATATTGCCGCATATGACGATGCAGTTGAAATATTAAAAAAACAGAAATTAATTGTAATTACTGACTGTATTTGCAGAAAAATGCGTCAAACCGTTGAAACCGGCTGCGGAAAACCAATGGAAGCCTGTTTTATGTTCGGTTCCATGGGACAGTATTACATAGACCATGATATGGGCAGGCAGATTGATTTGGAAGAGGGGTGTAAAATTTTAAGAGAATCTCATAAAGCGGGCCTTGTAACACAGCCTGCCACTGCCCAAAATCCTGGGGGCATGTGCAATTGCTGCGGTGATTGCTGCGGCGTTTTAAAATCCTTGAATGAATATCCCGAGCCAGCAAAACTGGTTTTCTCAAATTATTTTGCCGCAATTGATGAAGATGAGTGTGTTGGATGCGAGGTTTGCCTTGATCGCTGTCAAATGAATGCTCTGACCATCAATGATGATGAAAAAGCTGTAGTTAATAAAGAGCGGTGTATTGGTTGCGGATTATGCGTAACCACCTGCCCGTCAGAAGCTGTCAAGCTGGTTTTAAAACCTGAAAATGAGCTGCAAACACCGCCTGTCACCAGTGCTGACCAGATGATGAATTTAGCAATCAAACGCGGCATCCAGTTTTAAGGTAGTCAAAACTATAGACTTCCAGAAAAGTCTTTTGGTGAGACAGACTCTTTGTCCGTGATCTCAAGCGGTATTTCCACCAATTTAATTATCTGGAAAACTATATATAACCGGCACGGCCAGAGCACGATATTTGCTTACGGCCACAGCCAAGAATGAAAGTCACATAAGCACAGCTATTTGAAGAGACTTTCACATAAAAAATGGCACTCAAATGGAGTTTAATATTATGAAAATCTGGAAAAAAGAGTTTGATCTCAAGGCCCTTAATGACCATTCAAAGGGGTGTATGGTAGCACATGTGGGCATTGAATTTGTGGAGACAGGAGAGAATTATCTGAAAGGAACCATGCCGGTCGATCATCGTACAACACAGCCCATGGGGCTTTTGCACGGCGGTGCTTCGGTTGTTCTTGCTGAAACCCTTGGAAGTATCGCCTCGTTCCTTGCTATAGAGGAGGGATTTTACAGTGTGGGGCTTGAGATCAAGGCAAACCACATCAAGAGTGCAACTAAAGGAGTTGTAACCGGAGTGGTTACACCGGTACATCTTGGAAAAACCACCCATGTCTGGGATATCTCAATCACAAATGAAAATGAAGATCTGATATGTGTTTCACGAATTACCATGGCGATTCTAAAGCAGAATTTCAAATAACGGCCATGCCCTGATGGGCACAACGAAAAATGAAAGTCCTATAGTTACGGACACTTCAAGAGACTTTCACATAAACCGGCACGGCCGGAGCGAGGTATTGCTCTTGGCCACAACGAAGAATGAAAGTCCCATGATTACTGCTATTTCAGGAGACTTTCACATAAAACTGATTAGAAAAACAGGAGATGGCAAAAATGGGAGAATGGCATAAAACTGGGTGCGTCCTGTGTGCACAAAACTGTGGTCTTGAAATTCTGGTTGAAGATGACCGCATGGTAAAAGTTAAACCTGACAAATCAAATCCAAAAAGCCAGGGTTACGCCTGCCGAAAAGGGCTGAACGTAATGCATCACCAGTATCCCAAGGATCGCATTACTGAACCGTTAAAACGGGTAGGCGATAAGTTTGAACCCATTTCATGGGAGCAGGCCATTGATGAGATCACAACAAAAATGAAAAGCCTTGTGGAGAAACATGGACCACGATCTCTTGCATATATGGGTGCATCCTCTCAAGGCGGCCATCTGGAAGGGGCGTTCGGTCTCTCGATCTTAAGGGCTATGGGATCTCAGTATTTTTATAACTCAGGAGGACAGGAGTTTTCCAGCAGTTGGTGGCTGTTCGGCCGCATGCTGGGTAAACAGTACAATATTGCCATTCCAGATGAACATCATACACAAATGCTTGTAGGATGGGGTTGGAACGGTATGGAAAGTCACCAGATGCCCCGTGCCCCAATTGTGCTCAAGGAGTTTTCAAAAGACCCTGAAAAAATACTTGTGATCATTGATCCGCGAAAGAGCGAGACTGCAAGCATCGCCAATATCCATCTTCCTGTCCGGCCCGGAACCGATGCCCTTTTAATCAAAGCCATGATCTCGATCATTGTCGAAAACCAATGGGAAAACAGACAATACATTGCCGATCATGTTGAGGGCTGGGATATGATCCATGCCTGGTTTAAAGACTTTGATGCAAAGGCAGCCATTGAAGTTTGCCAACTTGATTATGATCAGGTCATTGAATTATGTCGCCTGATGACCACCAAGAGATGGTGTATGCATCCTGATCTTGGAATTTATATGGGAAGAAACAGCGTCATGAACTCCTATATGATGAATATTCTGGGGGCAATTTGCGGCGTCTTCTGCGTGCCAGGCGGTAATGTTATTCCGGGAATGGTTGTTCCTATGGGGTATCATGCAGATGAACGGGATCCTAAAGTCTGGAAAACTGTTATCACCAATATGCCTCCGGCATCTGCCGGTGCTTTTCCGCCTTCAGTAATGCCCGAGGAGATTTTAAATGATCACCCTGACCGGTTGCGTGCTGTATATGTCAGTGCCTGTAATCCTCTAAGATCGTATCCTGACACTACGGCTTATGAGAATGCCTTTTCAAAACTCGATCTTCTGGTGGTCAATGATATAGTCATGAGTGAAACTGCACGTTTTGCACACTATGTTCTGCCATGCCGGACATTTTACGAATCATGGGATACAACATTTTTTCCATGTACATTTCCAAAAGTCTTTTGCCAATTGCGTCGTCCAATCGTCTCCCCGCCTGGAAAATGTCTGGAAGCATCCCAGATTTTTACACTCATGGCCGACAAACTGGGGCTGATCCCGAATATTCCGCAAAAGGTTTATGAAGCTGCAAAACAGGACAGGTTTACCTTTGGTGCAAAACTCATGGAGTGGTCGGTCACCGAACCCAAATCCCTTGCGGCCATGCCGTTTGTGCTTGCAAAAACAATCGGAAAAGAGTGGAACAGTGCCTCGCTGGCAGGACTCTGGGGAGTTTTAATGACAGCACCCAAGACCTTTGGCAAAAATGCCGCGCGAATCGGATTTAAACCAGGCTTTGACCAGGGCGACAGAATTTTTCAGGCACTTATGGATACCCCTGAAGGTATCTGGATCGGTGAAACAGATCCTGCTGAAAACTTTATGGCAATTAAAACTCCATCCGGAAAAATCGAACTCTTTGTCCCTGAACTTGAAGAGCCTGCAAAAAAGCTTACTGCTGCAAGTGAAGCCCGAGAGTTGAAGCTGCCAGATGAATTTCCATTGATATTAAATGCCGGTCGCCATACACGTCTAAACATAAATACGTTGATTCGAGGACAGGAGTGGAATAGAGGCAAACGGGCTTGCACTGTCTGTGTGAACCCTGATGACGCTAATGAAATAGGCGTTGCTGACGGGCAGAGTGTGAGAGTGACCACCGAGGCCGGCAGTGAAGTGGGAGAGTTGCAGGTATCTGATCAGATTCGCAAGGGAACAGTGTTGATACCGCACGGGTTCGGCTTGATTTATGGAGATACGGTTTACGGCTTAAATGTCAATAAGTTGACAAAAAACACCCATCGCGATCCATTGGGCACCCCTATGCACAGATTTGTGCCATGCCGGATAGAGTCACTATAAGAAGCACGACCGGAGCAAGGTAAAGTTATTTGCTTTTGGCCATAACGAAGGATTGAATGGTCATGGTCAGATTCTGGCAACCCAGAACTGTGAACTACCTCTACCCTGAAGGGTAGTGGCTTCTTAGGAAGCCTTAAGTTCACCAGACTAAGTATTCAGAAACGGATACTACGATAGACAGGTCATGACACCTTCGGTTGACGCACCAGACCGTTGCAACTGTCGCATAATGTTAAGTAGAACTGAAGGTAAGGAATACATGATGGAAGCATTACGTTAAAGAAAAAAGGCAAGATTAAAGGTCAATTACAACATGCAACCCAGATGAACAGCATAAGAACACGGTTATTAAAATTACTACCAGAAGCAGAAGAAACTTTTGGATTTATCACAAAAGAACACAGACATATTATGGGTTTACAGAAAGAACATTATATGGATGCTGTAGCAATCGCAAGTCATGGTAATACAGTTAGTTTTAACGTTAAAAATGTATTAATCAAGAAGTGTATTGCAAATGGAGATTATCAGCAAACAAAAGGTGTCAGGTCTGAGCAGAGAATACCTACAGGGAAAATACAAGGTTTCAGGAAATTTGATAAGGTAAGTTATTCAGGCAACGAGTATTTTATTAAAGGAAGAATGTCAACAGGGTATGCAATATTAATGAATATTGAAGGCAGCAAGGTTGATTTAAAGCCTATTCCTAAATTTGACAGGTTGGAACGAATAAGTGCAAGAAAATCATGGATTATATCTCAAAAAACCATATACATTTATTGGTGAGTTATAATCCTACGCAATCTGTTTTGGATATTGTCCGATTTTTAAAGCAACTCTCTACTTATAGAATCTGGCGACAAGAAGATAATTATTTGTATTTACAGAAGTATTTTTGAACAGAAAGCCTCTTCAGATCCTCTTGATGACTCTTGGGCCACCATTTAAATCTGCCCTGGGACAGCCTTTTTTGACACACCCAGAATCCCTGGCCGTCATAGCACAGAACTTTCATCGACGTTCTGCCACGGTTCAGGAAAACAAACAGATAACCTGAAAAAGGATCCTGCTTGAAAATTGTTCTGCAAAGACGGGCCAATCCGTCTATACCCTTTCTGAAATCAACTGGTTCCACTGCAACCATAATTCTCATATGTGGAGTAATCTGAATCATGCCTGACGCCTCCAGAATGATTTGCAAAGTTCAAGCAGATCAATGTCAGGTTTGCCCCTGAAACAGATTCTGAGTTTTGCACCACCTCTCTCTTCCATCTCCACCACACATTCTGATATAGACACAGATGGCTGTGGAAATTCTAACTCTATGAACGCGGGTTTCTCATCTGCCCTCACTGAAATTTGCTTTGACTTTTGCTCCACACGCTGCTTTAAACCTGTGTAGCTTAAGGAGAGTGTTGAGGAAATTTTGTTGACTGTTAAGGCTGGATACAGATCTACTGCCAGATCCCACAGGTATGAGGGAATTGGTTTCTGACTTGTTCTGGTTGTAAGCCAGATCTCAAACTCGGATTTTACATTGTTTAATCTGGTCTCTGATGATAACTCTTTTTGGTAGGTCATATTGCCTCCTTTTGAGAATTGTTTTTGGAGGCTATTTTATCAATTTCTGGAGTTTAATTCACGCTGGCTTGCAGAAAGGACACGGTCAACTACCCCTTGACAAGTCAAGGGGCTTGAACAGTGATGTTTAACGTAAGAGTTGATTAGGGAGCTTAAAGGAAACTTTATGCAGAAGTTAGATAGGAGAAATACATACATACCTGTGAGTGCT
>JADGBC010000107.1 GCA_015231705.1 Desulfamplus sp.
GTCAAACAGGGGAACCTGTTTGGCCTCCAGCTTGGTCAAAAGAGCTGGAACCGAGGAACCGTATGCGGGAATTCTGCACGTACGGATCTGCGGGGGAGGCATCGAGTAATCGATGCCTCTACCCGGAGCCATAAGAATATGCTCCCAATTACCACAGGGGATTCAGGAAAAATACATTGCCACAGTATGGATTTCCAAACAGGTCCCAGTTGAGTTTATTAAATGGAGTTGCTGATGATATCTCTATAAAGGAGATGTGCAGATGAGGTAAGATACCTGATTTTTTCATGGATGTATCTGCAATCCTTCCTATAATTTGTCCTTTTGAAATAAACATTCCTGCCCTTGAACTATGATTATTTGTCTTTTTTTTGGACAAAAAACCTAATTCATTTGATTTTCTGTCTTCACAAATATGAACCTCTGCTTCAATCAAGTCTTTATCTAAACAAATGTGTGCCTCTACTTCAGCTAAATTTCTATCCACGCATATGTGTGAATATGCTGTGACAATAATTGATTCTTTGTCTCCAATCACAGACTTGTCGATGCTGCACTCAGTCTGTATATGTTTCGAGTTATATTTCCTATCCGAACCAGATTGTCCATGTGCAATTACGACAGATTGTCCCAAAAAATCATCACAGATATTTAATATTATTCCGTCAGCCATAGCCGGTATCATTACTGTGGAATCCAGCACGCCGATATCTTTGTTCAAGGTTTTGTAAAATGCAAAGTCAACTCCTTCATGGGGCGTATATCTGTATCCCCAGTCTGCCCACCATTTTGCACGGCTTCCAAACAGCATGCCAGGATAGAATAGCCATTCTCCTGCATCAGATATCGGCAGGTTATTGGTCTTAGTAATTGATTTTAAGAAATCGTTAAGTTTCATTTTACAGAGCAACGAGTACAATCTTATGGGCCATAAGGTTAATCTCCTCAATATTCCCAATGATTTTAAGGCTGTCCCCAAGAAGTCCTTTTAACAGAAATTGATTTTTCCCAACTGGTAAAATTGCCGCTACATTTTCCATGATTAGCTCTTCGTTACCATCTTTTTTAAGGTAAACATTGGATTCACACATATTATTTCCTCCCTGTATTTGACGCTCTCGTAAAAAGTCGGTTTGAGGCTGTTTTTTTAATCTAACTAGTACAGTCGGGCGTAAATCTTATTACACTTATTGGAGCCGATTCTTCAATATTCATATGAATATTCGGCACAAAAAAGCAACAGAGAACTTATGCCGAGCTGTACTAGAAACCCTGGCCCTCATGGCCAGGTCAGAGTGCAGAGGCTTTACCATCTGTATGGCTCAGTGTTGCTATAGATTTAGGAAGTTACATGGTTTAAAAGAAAATTTTTGATTTTTTATGAGAGCATCATATTTAATTTTTTTACCGAGAAACCCTCTTTCTTAAGCAATTGCCAAGGTGGGGGAAAAGACAAAATGAGTCATTCAGGATAAAAACAGTTCCGACAAACTGATCAATTCTTTATCAGAAAAGGGTATTGCATGCAAGAAAAACGCAGGTTTGGTAGAATCATGATATTATGGAATAAGTTAACTGGAATAGTAATTTGATGATATAGGGGTACGCATTTTATTGTCTGCAAAATCAACAAGTTGATGAAAAGCAAGCCCCAAATGGGGTATTAAATCTGACAGCACCTCGTAAAAGAAATAGTTGCTTGTCAGATTTAATATGGGACGCTGCAAATCAGATCATCTCTAATCCGTCTCCTTTTTTGCCGCAATTATAGCTTCCAAGTATTTTGAGAAACTCAGTATTCTTTTCAATCTGAGCGATTACATTGATGGTGTTGCTATCTGTCAGATCTGTCTCCAGATCTGCATAAAACATATACTGCCACGGCTTTCCATGAATGGGTCTTGACTCTAATTTTACCAGGTTTATCTGGTTCTCTGAAAATACCTTCATCACCTCAAAAAGAGAGCCTGGCTTGTTGGAAGTTGAAAATACGATTGATGATTTGTTTTTTGCCCCTTCCTGAGCCATCTGTTTTTCAATAACAACAAAACGGGTGAAGTTGCGTGGGTTGTCTTCAATAGCATCTTCCAGTACAGTCATGCCAAAAAGATTAGCCGCTTCCACGCTTCCAATGGCCGCATCTTTCAGGTTTCCTGATTCTGCAACCCGTTTGACCGCACTTCCGGTGGCGTTGACAGGTACTATTTTCATATCAGGATTGGCATCTAAAAATCTTCGGCACTGCTGAAACGCAGGTGGAGGTGCAAGAATCTGTTTTATATCTTCGAGTTTGGTATCCTTATGTGCAATAAGGTTGTGTACGACTCTTATGGAGAGTTCCCCTGTGATGAAAAGCTCATATTCCAAAAGCAGGTCATAATTTTCGTGGATACTGCCTGCAAGGGAATTTTCAATTGGAATAATTCCAAAATCAGCAGCACCGCTTTTTACATGCTCGAAAATATCACGAAACGATGGTACCGGATAGTTTTCAACATCGCTGCTGAAATATTGAATTGCTGCTTTATGGCTGAATGTCCCCTGTTCTCCTAAATAGACCACACGTTTGTCTTTTCTGGACTTGTTGAATTCTTTAGATAGAGCGTCCGTACTTACCGCACTGTATCCTGTATAATCGTGGATAAGCTGTTTACCGACAACAGGGGCAATCACATAGATATCACGGATAAGTCTTCCAAACTGTTTTGGATATAGACTCTGTGGCCCATCAGAGAGTGCCTCTTCAGGTTTGTGGTGAACCTCTATCATAAGTCCGTCAGCACCAGCTGCGATGGCAGCTCTTGCCATGGGGCTTACTTTTTCCCTTATGCCTGTTGCATGGCTTGGGTCAATCAGTACGGGCAAATGGGTCAACTGCTTGAGTACCGGTATGGCTGAAAGGTCAAGTGTGTTCCTGGTATATGGCTCAAAGGTTCTGATACCCCGCTCGCACAGAATGATGTTTCTGTTCCCTTCGGCAGCTATGTATTCAGCAGACATAAGCCACTCCTCTATTGTTGATGCAAGACCACGCTTGAGAACTACTGGTTTTCCCATTCTTCCTGCACATTTGAGAAGTTCAAAGTTCTGCATGTTTCTTGCACCAATTTGAATCACATCCACATACTTCATCATCAGATCCGCATGCATGGGGGAGGTGATCTCGGTAACCACACGCAGCCCAGTAACTTCACGAACCTCAGCCAGAATTTTTAGTCCCTCTTCTTCAAGTCCCTGGAATGAATATGGCGATGATCTGGGCTTGAATGCTCCGCCACGAAAAAGGGTGGCTCCGTATTTTTTTACCTCCTTTGCAATGGTCATAGCCTGTTCACGGCTCTCTACGGCACAAGGCCCTGCAATAATGGTAATTTTATCGCCTCCGACCTCCACATTACCAATTTTAATTATAGTATCCTCTTTTTTCATCTGTCTGCTGACCAATTTGTACGCTGTGGATATTGGTATCACATCTGTAACTCCATCCTGAGCCATGAGAAATTCTCTGGTCAGGCTGTTTTTACCAATAACGCCGAGAATATTTTGGCCACTGCCATCTGGTTCATGCACCATGCATCCATTTTCAGCAAGAATGCTCTTGAGCTGACTCTTTCTTACCTGAGTTATCCCTTTTTCCAATACAAGTATCATTGTCCTTTTTCTCCTTTGTTAAAAACAAAATATGAAAGCGTAATATATAAAATATAATGCCCTGAAAGCTCTTGCTTCCAGGGCATTAAAAATAAAAAACCCTGGACAGACTTAAAAGTCCATCCAGGGTATGATCGCAAAGTGTAATCTAACGGTGCGTATCTATACCGGATGGACGCTTCTAAAAAAGAAACGTCCAAAAATAAAATATATACTATTTATAGTTGATTTAATCATTGAGAACTTCTTTTGTATCAAAATCTTATTGTAATGAAGAATATGATTTACTGTGATTAAATTACAGACTGTTTAAAGAGATACAGTATGCTTTTTTCACTATTTTGGATAAAATTGCATATTGATTTTTTTATGTCAAGGAGTTTATCGAACAACTATAAACTACAAGGATCTTTCTGATAGTTTACAATATAGTTTTTCCCTTCTTTTTCAAATATAATGACGCTTTCAAGATAGCCCACTGTCCCATAATCTTCATGGGGTAAGCCCAGTTTGTACTCCTTTAACGGAAAAAGGTTCCAGTCATGGGATACGCAGAGTGCAATTTCACCTTTACCAAGTGCTTGCATCTGCTTGATCATGAAATCTGCTATTGTCTCAGCCGCAGTTTTGGGATTGAGCATGATATCCTCGGAGATCTTATTGTCAAACCATGTTCTCAGAAAGTTGATGTTGCCAAGATCTCTTACCAGATCAATGGCTTTATGGATATCTGTGATATAAAAGGGGGATAGCTCCAGAGCCTGGGCATTGTGGCCATTAAAAATGCCGTGTGCTTTGATATAACCCTTATCAATGAGATATGCAGTCTCAATGCATCTGCCAAAATGGCTGGAAAAAAAGCGAGGTTTGGGATTCTCTGGAAGTTGAGTGCCAAGCTTCATGGCAAAATCCTTGCCTTTTTCAGTAAGTCCCATAAAAGCCTCCATTGATGTGTCTTTATGGAAAAAACGGTCTGAGTGCCTCATGATAACGCTTATTTTTTCAGCACCATCATTAAGTATTTTAGTGATGGTATCTATAGTTTCCTGGTTTCGTATTTTTTCTTCCGGTCTCATGGAGTAAATAAAATCCTTATCTGAATATTCGTTTTTCATTTAATGTGTGGTATCTAACTATTTACCATAAAAATACATTTTGATTTTCATGGTTCGGGGTTGCCAGATAACGGCCATGAAAGTTTATTGTGAAAACAGATCATGTTTTTCATGCTTGGTTGTGCCCTGATCCCATCTGTCATGAAAGTTTATCATTAAAATCAATTTTCATATTAATGATTTTTGGGTAGCACATAAAGTGCCCATGCCAATTGAATGGAGCTCTTTTGGAATGGAGATCCTTAATTTTTATATGATATATGCTTAAACCAAATAGTTCAATAAAAGTAATGGATATTTTTATAAAAAAGGCGAGTCATGTATAAAAAAATCAAGATTATAGGTGTACCGATGGATTTTGGTCAGCTCCATAGAGGTGTTGACATGGGGCCTGCAGCGTTACGCTATACAGGTCTTGTATCTGAATTGAGAAAACTTGGATATATTGTTGAAGATACAGGTGATGTCCTGGTTCCTGTCAGAGATCAGGGCGAATCAGAAAAACACCTGGCACAGGTAACTTCCATAGTACAGGTGAGTACAGTAGATGCGGAGCTTGTGGGTACAGCAGATGCGGAACTTGTGAATGGAGCAGATGCTGATAAGGTTGATTCAATGGAAATTGAGCAGCCAGAGGCAAACGATAAGATAAAATATTTTGACAAAATAGAAATGCCCAAACAGGGCAATTATCTTAAGGCCATTACAAGTGTTTGTGAACGGGTCTATGATGCGGGCAGAAAAGCTGTTGAGGAGGATACTTTCCCTCTGTTTCTTGGTGGTGACCACTCCATTGCAATGGGTACAATCGGTGGAGTGTCGCATCATTCTTCTATCGGTGTTATCTGGATTGATGCTCATGGAGATTTCAATACATCTGAAACATCTCCCAGCGGTAATGTTCATGGAATGCCTCTTGCTGCACTGACCGGAGATGGAGATCATTCACTTGTGAATATTGGCAGAAAGGGGATGAAGATTGATCCTGAAAATGTTGTGTTGATTGGTATTAGGGACCTTGATTTAAAGGAGAAGATCCGGTTGAAAAAAAGCGGTGTAACTGTATATACCATGAGAGATATTGATGAACAGGGTATCAGTGCCATAACCAACAAGGCTTTGATGAAATTTGTGCATATGAAAAAGATCCATATAAGTCTTGATATGGACGCGATTGATCCAGTTGAAGCCCCGGGAGTGGGAACGCCTGTACCAGGTGGATTGACATACAGGGAGGCACATCTTTGTATGGAAATTATTGCCGATTCTGGAAAACTCGCCTCAATGGATCTTGTCGAGATCAACCCGATTCTTGATCAGGCTAACAAGACAGCCAGGCTTGCAGTGAATCTTACAGTTTCAGCTTTGGGGAAAAGCATTTATTAAGAAAGCATGAACAACAAAAAACAAAAGGAGATAAAAAATATGGGACTGCCGCAACATGTATCTGAGATGAGTGTTCAGGATTATCTGGATTGGGAGATGGAACAGCAGGAAAAACACGAATTTTTTCATGGAGAGGTGTTTGCCATGGCCGGGGCATCCAGGCGGCATGTTACAGTATCCGGAAATGTTTTTTCGTCTCTTGATCAGGCTCTTGAAGGCGGAAATTGCCGAGTATATATGGCGGACATGAAACTTCAGGCTGCTCCTGATTCGGTCTATTTTTATCCAGATCTCTTTGTCACCTGTGATGCAGCAGATCATCTTGAAGATTATGCCATGAACTCCCCAATTGTAGTTGTAGAAGTTCTCTCTGCTTCGACAGCCGCCTATGATCGGGGTGAAAAATTCGCTGTTTATCGCAAGATACCCTCACTTCAGGAATTTGTTTTGATAGATCCTGAGCGAAAAACGATAGAGCTGTTCCGAAGGACACCAAGTGATTTGTGGGAACTGCATGATATAATTCCTGAACAGCCTCTGTATCTGAATAGTATTAAAGTTGAAATAGGCTGGGCAAGAATATTCAGAAATTTGGAATAAACCTTGATGGCCATTATGTGGTTACCCCGAATTATGAAAATTAGAGGGGCTTTTCATGATAACCGGTACGGCCGGAGAGGGGTATTGCTCTTGGCCACAACGAAAAATGAAAGCCTCATGATTACAGACAGTTCAAAAGACTTTCATATAAACGATATTATTGCCACTATTCAGGCATTTTTTAAAAAACGCTCTGCCAGTTTAAACCGGAACAAAACAACTCATGAGCCTTACCGAATATATTGACTCTCTGAAAAAGTACAAAAAACTTGCACCGGATATTGTGTGTCACAGGACAGTTTTTCCAAAGAAAGGAAGTTACTCATCCTGGCCTGACACTATATCAGACAAGACAAGAGAGGTTTTTGAAAAAACAGGGATCAATAAACTTTATCTTCACCAAAAAAAGGCGATGGAGATGATATTAAAAGGTATTCATACAGTGGTCGCAACTCCGACAGCCAGTGGAAAGAGTCTTATATATAACCTTCCGGTTATGGAAAGGCTGTTTGATAATCCTTCATCCCGTGCACTATACCTTTTTCCACTCAAAGCCCTGGCAAGAGATCAGCTATCGACTGTTGAGGAGATTTTAAATATTGCCGACACAGTTAACAATAATAGAGACAATGACAGTGGAGTTTCAGTCTATAGTGAAGTTCCAGTATCTATTAGAGAAGATCACTTTACAGCAGCAGTTTACGATGGTGATGTCTCAAACCATGCCAGAGGAAAGATTCGCGTAAATCCGCCCAATGTCCTTTTGAGTAATCCTGAAATGCTTCATCTGTCAATGCTGGCACACCATCATTTGTGGGCAAAATTTTTTACAAACCTTCAATTTGTTGTTGTGGATGAGGTTCACACTTACAGGGGTGTAATGGGTTCTCATATGGCATGGGTATTCAGGCGATTGCTCAGAATATGCCGTTTTTATGGATCAACTCCTGTATTTGTATTTTGTTCTGCAACCATTGATAACCCCAAAGAGCTTGTTGCTGAACTGACAGGGCTTGATGTTGAGGTTGTTGATTCCAGCGGTTCTCCGACAGGGAAAAAAGATATTATCCTTATGAATGGAATGGCCGGTGCTGCCCAGACCGCAATACAACTTATTCATGCGGCTGTTCACAGAGATCTTCGTACAATTGTCTATACTCAATCCCGCAAGATAACAGAGCTTATAGCCATGTGGGCATCTAAAAGGGCAGGAAGGCTTGCTCCAAAAATAAGTGCTTACAGGGCAGGCTTTCTTCCTGAGGAGCGGAGAGAGATTGAGATAAAACTCTCCTCTGGAGAACTTCTTTGTGTTGTCTCTACAAGTGCCTTAGAGCTTGGAATTGACATAGGCAATTTAGATATATGCATTCTTGTGGGATACCCCGGCAGCATTATGTCCACCTGGCAGAGGGCTGGCAGGGTAGGGCGTGATGGTAAGGATAGTGCCATGATATTTATTGCCCATGAAGATGCTCTGGATTATTACTTTATGAATAATCCAGAGCAATTTTTTTCCATGCCGCCGGAAAAAGCGGTCATAAATCCATATAATGATATAATAATGGCACGTCATCTGGAGTGTGCAGCATCAGATCTGGCTCTGATGGAGGATGAGGAGCTTTTTGATAATGGAGTGGTAAGAGATGCTGTGAAGGCTCTTGAAAACAGTGTGATCCTTTTAAGAAGCAGTGATGGTCGCAACTGGTATGCTTCAAAAAAATATCCTCACAGAGAGGTTGGGTTAAGGGGAGGCGGAAACACAATTCCCATATTTATTGAAAACAGCAAGCGACCTCTTGGAGATATTGACTGGTATCGCTCTTTTTTTGAGACTCATGAAGGGGCTGTCTATCTCCATTCAGGTGAAACATTTATTGTTAATAAACTTGATCTTGAGAGACAGGCAGTACAGGTTGTACGTGAAGATGTGGGCTATTATACCCGTTCAAGATCTAATAAATCGACTCAGATTATTGAGATTATTGATAAACGGAGTATATGGAACACAGAAGTAGGGTTTGGAAGGCTTATGGTGACAACTCAGGTTACAGGATATGAGAGAAAAATGGTTCGTGACCAAAAATCAATGGGCATTATTCCTTTAGAGTTGCCACCTATCACATTTGAGACCCAGGGGGTGTGGATTGAAGTTCCTGAAACTGTTCGTGAACAGATGGAGTCAGACAAGCTCCATTTCATGGGCGGTCTTCATGCTGTTGAACATGCCATTATCGGGATACTTCCTCTTCTTGTGATGGCGGACAGAAATGATTTTGGAGGGATATCCATCCCCTGGCATCCTCAGACAGAAAAGGCATCAATTTTTATATATGACGGAATTCCAGGCGGTATCGGCCTTTCACGAAAGGCTTTTGAGGATTGCACGATAATGCTGGAGAGAACCTTGAATGTTATCTCGTCGTGCAGTTGCGAAACAGGATGTCCCGCATGTGTGCACTCCCCAAAGTGCGGATCAGGCAATCGTCCTATAGATAAGTTTGCTGCCCTCACCATGCTTGAAAATATACGTCAATTGAAAACCGGCTCGCCATCACTCAAGAGTACAGAAAAATATCTTTTGTCAAAACAGGATGACTCTGTCTCTGTCAAAGAGATATCTACTCCATTTTCAAAAGTTGCTATTGCTGGCATTAAAAGCAAGAACGACAAGGTGATACGCAATGTTGATGTAGCCAAAAGAGATTTCGATCCAGTTGTAAACGAGCTTTCTGCAGTGAAAAGTGAGTTTGATGGAGTAAAAAACAGGTTTGTATCTGTTAAAAGTCAGGTTGCAACAACAAGTGATAAACCTTTGAGGTTCGCTGTTCTTGACCTTGAAACACGAAGATCTGCACAGGAGGTAGGCGGATGGAACAGAGCGGACAAAATGGGTGTCAGTTGTGTGGTTGTATATGACTCTGCTACAGATGAATATATTGAATATCTTCAAGATGATATCCCTGAACTTGAGTTGAGTCTGCAATATTTTGATCTTGTTGTAGGCTTTAATATCATAAATTTTGATTACAGGGTTTTGGCAGGATTGTCAGATTTAGATTTTTATTCTTTACCGACACTTGATCTGCTTGCAAAGGTTCATCAGACTCTGGGATATCGCCTATCCTTGGATAAACTGGCAACACATACACTTGGAACAAAAAAAAGTGCAGATGGGCTTCTTGCACTTAAATGGTGGAAGGAGGGAAAAATAAGACAGATAATTGATTACTGCATTCAGGATGTCAGAGTTACAAAAGACTTGTATCTTTTTGGGAAAGAGAACCACTATCTTATGTTTCAAAATAAGGCTGGACAGAAGGTGCGTCTGCCTGTCAAGTGGTAAAGTCATGCGTAAATGCCACATATAAACCTTCATGGCCGTTGTGTGGCCACCCCGAACTATGAAAATAAGAATGCATTTTCATGGTAAAAGGGTGTTGTCAAATGGGAACCAGGCTGCCTCAAGCATGAAAATAGAGTTTATTTTCATGGCAAATCAATGGAGCAGACATTATATGGCTGCTCCATTACTGTGATGCTAATTTAGGCGGTGCTTAAAAACAAGAGACTACAGTGTCTCACGCAGAGAGTTGTCAAGATTTAGCAAAATCGGCTCCATTAAATACTGCAAAAATGTCCGTTGCTCTGTTTGCATAAAACATGTGGCCGGCATGCCGGGAGATAGCCAGACATTATGCTTATCAAGTTCCTCTTTGGATATCTTGATGTGGATACGATAACCTCCTATCACCTGACCATTTGGAAGATGCTGCTGGATACTGTCTGCCGAGATGTATGAGACCCTCCCCGGAATGGGCGGTGTGGTGATACGGTTAAAGGCTCCAAGCTGCACATTTGTCTCCTGATCAAGATAAACCTGAGTGATCTTATCCTGGCGCAGATCGCACTCAATGATAAGATCCGCATTTTCAGGTACGATCTCCATCAGAGGCTCTCCAGGCCTGATAACGCCACCCTTTTCTGAATGGATGGCAAGGTTCATTACTACACCTGTTACAGGTGCACGGATAGACAATCTTTCGTCTGCATCCAATTGTGGCGAAAGCTGCATGCTTATCTGAAAGATCTCATCTTTTACACGGCTCAATTCGGTTGCTGCCTGCTGACGGTAATCATTTTCCAATGACAGCATTGAAAATTTGATATCCTCAATGCTTACTTTTGACTCAGCAATTATCTGCTCGAGTCTGCCCTGCTCACCTTTTTGCATTGCAAGCTGCCGTTTAAGAGTCAGAAGCTGGGCTTTATCCATATA
>JADGBC010000108.1 GCA_015231705.1 Desulfamplus sp.
TAAGATACTTAAAATAATTACAGAAGAGCAGTGTCCAAGAATAGAAGATAGTCCAAACCATATTATTGAAAATGGTCTGAAAACAACAGGCACTGTCATTACAAGTACAAGCAAAATGGTAATGGGAATCAAAAGCAAACTTTTTTGAGTGATCATTGCAATTATGAGAAGTATAAGAATCAGTGCAAGTCCTGAATCTCTATCATTAGCTACCTGTTTAGTCATATTTTTGTATCCATTGCAAACAGTGTATTATGTAATATTAAATTATCATTATTGATAGTTTTCTTTCAAGTTTTGGCTGTCGGGTAGAAAAGCACTTGAAATATTGAATATCCTGAAACTCAACCCGACAATTTAAAATTGAATAAGCACTATTATTGCCAATAGCTTTAAATATTGCAGGCTGAGTCACGGCAATAAATTGATTATGGTTAATTTTGGCAAAATAACGTTGTGAATAGCTTTTAAATATGTGGGGTATTACAGCAGTTTGCCATATCTTGTCAATTGGTAAAGATTACCTTGCACTTTGATGGAAAAACTGTTAGCAGGTGATTTATTCAATGGATACGCACGAAAAACTTTCAGCCGGTTGCCTTATCATGGACTCTCCCTCTGTCGCTTTTATGTGAAAGTCTCTTTAAATAGATGTGCTTATGTGACTTTCATTTTTCGTTGTGGCCGAGAGCCAAGATCCCGCTCCGGCCGTGCCGGTTATTAAAAAAGAATGAGATAATGGTTCCTTTGTACAGAGAAAAAAATCCCAAACTTAGCATTATATTTCTTAATTACAACAGGCTCTATGATACCATCAGGACGGTAGAGCAGTTGAAGAAACTGTGTTTCAACAGAAAAGATATTGAAATTATAGGTGTTGATAACTCGTCCAAGGATGGCACCCAACAGTTTTTGGAATCACAGTCTGACTGGATTATCAATTTGTCTTTAAAAGAAAATCTGGGCATTGAAGGTTTAAACCGTGGGTTTGAAAAATCTAAAGGTGAATATATCCTGGTTCTTGACGATGACTCCCATCCAGTTGACATAAACACAATTGATCTTCTCGTACAATCGCTTGACAGGTATGAAAATGTGGGGGCAATTGCCTGCAAAATTGAAACAGAAGCTGGCACTCCTTTTCAGACATGGCATCTTCCAGATAGCAATGTTGAAACTTTTTGTGAATCACTTGCTTTTGTCGGGTGCGGTTTTGCCATAAGAAGGGAACTGTTTGAAAAAATTGGATGGTTTCCAGGAAGATACTTTCTGTATCAAAATGAAATTGATGTTGCGATCAAGATCAGAAGGCTTGGTTATAAGATATACTATGATCCAAGATGCATTATCGTACACAGGAACTCTTCTATTGGAAGAGCCAACTGGCGTCAGGTGTTTTATCCTACAAGGAACACCATATGGTTACTCAGACAATATGCTCCATTTCCCATGTCAGTATACTATATATTTTCCAGACTCTGCCTTGGCTGCATAAGGGCTATGGAATCTGGTGAATATCAATGGTACCTAAGAGCTGTGAAAGAGGCTTTTAGGTGTAAAATAAAAAAGACTCACCTCTCACTGGCTTTGCGTAAAAAATTTTTGATACTCTGGCAACAAAACAGCATTGTTCACCATATCAAATGGGCGTTATCGCGTTGAAGACTCTTATCCAACATTCAACAATAATTTACACACCACTTATTCGGTGGCTCGTCAACAGTAATTGTATAAATATTGTGCATGTAGCACTATATGATGCTTATTAGTATTTGAACTATGCTTATTTCAACATTGCTTGTCTCACATAATAACCAAAAAGATCTTCAACTCCTTTTGCCATCTTTGAAGCGTGCATTAAAAGATATTCCAAATGAAATACTTCTTGTGGATAACTGCTCGACAGATTCTACTGTCAAATTTGTACAGACAAATTTCCCAGATATCTTTATTACCATAAATAGTAAACAGATGGGGTATGGTGCCAACCAGAACCAGAATATTTCCAGAGCAAGGGGAAAGTTCATACTTTTAATGAACCCTGATATGATTGTTCCAGATAATCTTTTTAATGTTATGGTCAGATTCATGGAGAAACATAAAGATGCGGCCATCGCAACATGTAAAATATGCAATGAAGATGGTTCGTGTCAATATTTGAATAAAAGAGAGCCAGCCATACTGGATCTTTGTATACGACGTTTTTTACCTCCAAGGCTTAAACAAATATTACCCTCTAAGCTTAATGACATGTTTACTGAACGAGTGAATTACTATGAAATGCGGGATATAGGTTATGATCATGTGGTCAATGTACCTTTTGTCTCGGGTTCATTTATTTTTGCAAAAGCAGATACTATAAAAGCACTCAATGGATTTGATGAAAGGTTTTTTATGTATTTTGAAGATGTAGATCTTTGTAGAAGAGTCAGTTGTAAGGATCATTGTCTTTATTGCCCTGATGTAAGTGTTGTCCATCGATGGGAAAGGGCTTCTCACAAAAGTCTCAAGTGGACACTCGTTTTTATTTTAAGCGGTTTGAAATATTTTCACAAATGGGGATTTAAATTTTTTTGATGAGAACCACGTTGGTTACAGGTGCGACAGGAAAAATAGGGCCACTGCTGGTAGCAGAATTATTGAGACATAAATTCAGAGTCAGGATACTGTTGAAAAATAGATCAACTTCTTTTATTCCCATTAAGAAAACTGATGTTGAAATTTTTTATGGTGATATTACAGATTATTCATCAGTTCTTACTGCTGTATCAGGTGTGGATTACGTTTTTCACCTTGCTGCCCTGCTTCACATCAACAATCCGCCTCCATCTATGTCTGCTCGATACCATGACGTAAATGTAATTGGAACACAGAATGTAATTGAAGCTTCCTTCATATCTGGTGTTGAAAGAGTCGTTTTTTTCAGTACCATATCTGTTTATGGGGCTGGTTTGCCAGGACAGATATTTTATGAAACATCTCAGGTAAGGCCAATGACTGTTTATGCACAGACAAAACTGCTTGCTGAAAGCAAGTCTTTGGGAAAGTTTTTCTCGTTGAATGAAGGTAAAAATAAAGAATATAGTCTATACTCTAAGAAGGTTCCTGATGTAACCATTCTGCGTTTGGCATCTGTGTATGGGGCAAGGGTTACCGGAAATTATAGGCTGTTGATTCAAGCTGTGAAAAAAGGTTTTTTTTGTATTCCTGTGTCAGATATCAACACCCGTGGAGCAGTCAGAACTCTTATTCATGAGGAAGATGTAGTTTCAGCAGCTATTATTGCCGCAACTCATAAGGCATCTGCGGGGAAAATATATAATCTGACCGATGGAGGTATCCATTCACTTGAAGAGATCGTTAAGTCTATTGCATCTGCCCTTTCGGTAAAGATAAGGATATATAAAATTTCTGATAAACCGTTTCAAAGGATTTCAAGCTTTATTCATTCATGCCAGAAAGTTGATCAACCTTTTTTGAAGAATATTGAACACGCGGCCTTTATGCTCGAAAAGTTAGTAGAAAATGTAGCAGTAGATGGATATAAAATTCAGAGTGAACTAGGATTTAAGCCCAAATATAGCTTAAAAAATGGATGGCAGCATTCGTTGACAAAATGCCGTGCAAATTTGTTTTGTGGATAACCGGCACGGCCGGAGAGGCTATTTGCTCTCGGCCACAACGAATAATGAAAGTCATATAATCATGGCTGTTTAAAGAGACTTTCACATAAATGTAAAAATAAGATTTTAATTTGTTTTGTAATTGACAATTGTTTTTTGATGGTGTTATACAATGGTGTATAGTATTAAGGGTATAGTAAATTTTGTTTGCCATGAAAATACATTCCGATTTTCATGACTCAGAGTGGCCACACAACGGCTGTGAATGTCTATTAAAACTTTAAGAGGAGAAAAATTATGTTTACCAAAAAAGCGTTTTTTGTATTTCTGGCTTTAATTGCGTTGTTTTTATCTGCATCTTTACTTTCAGCATCTGACGTAAAAACTGAAGATTTGTCGAAAGCAGCTACTGAAGTAAAAGCTGATACGGACCCTTCAAATAAATCTGATACTTTAAAAGTAAATACAATAAATATAAACAAGGCTACCGAAGTTGAGCTTAGTGCCGGATTGAAAAAAGTTGGCCCCAAATACGCTGCGGCAATTGTTAAATATAGAGAAGAAAATGGGGATTTTAAGTCACCTGAAGATATTAAGAAGGTAAAGGGGATTGGAGATAAAATTTTTGAGATGAACAAGGATGTGATCGTGGTTGCAGATTAGTTTTGTTTGCAAAACTATTGCAAAAGATCCCTATAGCTTGAGTGCAGCTTTGTATACTCTGTCGATATTTGCTGATACTTGATAATTATAAAATTTGTGTTATTATTCATAACCATATCGATGTCGGTATGGTTATTTTTTTATCCATACCCATATATATTGTATTGCTCAGCAATTGCAATCCAAACAACAATTGCAGTAAATAAGCTTATGTTCATCATGTTCTATTTTTGTGTTATTTTTAATAAACCGGTAAAGAATATACCGCTAAGCAAATGAGGAGATATTAATTTTGAACAGTTCAAGGGCATATTCCTTCAGATCTTTAATGGTCATTATTTTTTTTATGTCTCTTTTGATGGTATTGGTAAATACGGGGTTCTACTTGGGGCTCAAGCAGCTTGTGCTTTTCTTGACGCCAGGAGCTGATGTCCGACTCATTATACCAGGTTCTAATGTGGAAATTATTATACAAAGCCTGTCAGATATTGTAAAAAATCTTAATATTATATTGGAAAATTTTGTAATCTGGGTAATACCAGTTACTTCTGTATTTTTTCTTGTTTCTGCCCTTTCTCTGTGGGTTCTCATGAGGTTGTCTGTATATTCCCTCTTCTCTGCAAATAGATACTCAATCTCACCACCTTCTTTGAAATCATCAAAAGCTGTCTCAGACAATGGAGAAAAAGAAGCTAAGAAAGATCATGGGGACCACAGAATTGAGCAGGAGCGACAACGTCGTCTTTTTCTTCATTTTCTCTCTGTCCTGCAACGGGAAGGTCGTATTCTCGATTTCTTCAAAGAAGATTTAAGCCTTTACGATGATGAGCAGATTGGTGCAGCGGTGAGAAGTATTCAAGAAGATTGTAAAAAGACAGTTGAAAAATATATTGCTCCGTGCCCTGTACTTAGCAAAGAGGAGGGAGATATGGTTGATATTATGCCTGGTTTTGACCCAAATGCCATTAAACTAACCGGTAACGTTTATGGTGCTCCCCCATTTAAAGGTATTTTAAGACATAGGGGCTGGAAGGCTGGTAAAAAAGAGATACCAAGATTGTCTGATGTTCTCGACTCATCAATTATTACTCCGGCTGAAGTAGAAATTGAATGAGTAAATATTACTCTTTCATACAACGATCTGCCGATCAATCCCTAGCCTTACGTCTTGTTGGACAATTTCTTGGTTAAAAAATTAATAATTAAAGTATAGACTTGGAAGTAATGGAGTTTTGCAGTGAAAAATGCCCGTTATATTGTAGGAATAGATCTTGGTACCACCAATAGTGTTGTTGCCTACTCAGATACTCAAAGCGATGAGATGTCTAATATCAGAATCTTTCAGATTCTCCAACTGACAGATTCTGGAGTGATTGATAAAAGAGATGTTCTGCCATCGTTTCTCTATATAAAAGATGGGCATGAAATGGCCTCAGAATCATTAAAGATGCCATGGAATGACTCAAATTCAGGTGAGGCAGTAGATGCCATCTCTTCAGAGCTTTCTATGAAAGATTTTGATTCTTTCTCTGAATCGTATGCTTTTGACAATTTTCTTTCAGTCGGGGAATTTGCAAGGGAAAGAGGATCTGAAGTTCCGCATAAACTGATATCCTCCTCAAAATCATGGCTGTGTAATAAGGCTGTTGACAGAGAATCTCCTATCCTTCCTTGGGAAGCTATTGAGAGTGCGAAAAAAATCTCTCCGGTTCATGCCTCTTGTGCTATTTTACAACATATTAAAAATGCCTGGAACCATGAGTTTGGAAAGATGGGGGAATCTTTTGAGCTCCAGAATCAGGCTATTTATCTGACAGTCCCAGCATCATTTGATGCTGTTGCACGGGAACTCACTGTTAAATCTGCAAAACTTGCAGGTTTTGGCAACATAGTTCTTATTGAGGAACCCCAGGCCGCATTCTATTCATGGATTGACCAATCTGGAGATAAGTGGCGGAAGAATGTTAAAAAAGGCGATGTTGTTCTTGTATGTGATATCGGTGGCGGAACAAGTGACTTTAGCCTGATTGAGGTCAAAGAGGGACAAAACGGCATACTTGAACTGGAACGTGTTGCTGTCGGAGATCATCTTCTTGTTGGGGGAGATAATATTGATTTTGCTCTTTCATATTTTCTGGCAGCCAGATTGCGAGAAAAAAATAGAAAATTAGATGCCTGGCAGATGCGTGGACTTGTTCATTCATGCCGAAAAGCAAAAGAGTATCTGTTTGGGAATGAGGGTATTGAAGAACATCAAATAACTATCCTTGGCAGAGGATCTGGTCTTATTAAGGGGACTATCAAACAAAATATTGCTATACAGGATGTGGACAAAGTAGTTCTTGATGGCTTTTTTCCAATATGTGACTTTAACGACAAGCCAGCTTCATCAAATATGTCGGGGCTTAAGGAGTTTGGTCTCTCCTATGAAGCTGATCCCGCAATTACACGTCATCTTGCCAAATTTCTTTCTGCACACTGTGATGAACAGGGGAAGCCCATGTTGCCAACGGCGGTTGTTTTTAATGGAGGGGTGATGAAGTCTCAACTCATTAGAAACCGCTTGATGGATATATTGAGCAAATGGCATCAGGAACATGAGCAGTCACTGAGCAAAAGCGTTGAAAATATAGACACTAAAAATATCCGTGAGATTGAGGCCGTTGATTTTGACCTTTCTGTCGCACGTGGAGCAGTCTATTATGGACAGGCTGCACGCGGAGATGGAATTAAAATCAGGGGAGGACTCGGTAAATCATATTATATGGCAATTGAAGCTTCTATGCCAGCAGTTCCTGGAATTCCAATGCCAACAAGGGCACTTTGCATCGCCCCTTTTGGTATGGAAGAGGGTACTCAGGCAGAGAGTCGTGAGAGACTCTTTAATCTTGTAGTTGGTGAAAAGGTCAAGTTTGATATAATGGCATCATCTACGAGACATGAAGATATGGTGGGCCATGTAGTGGACAACTGGGAAGATATGGATATTGTAGATCTGACCTCAATTGAGACTGTACTTGAGGGGAGCAGTGAAGGGTTTGTTCCTGTGACTTTTGAGGTTAAGGTGACAGAGGTTGGAACTCTTGAATTTTGGGCATGCTCAAGAGATGATGACAGAAAGTGGCGTCTTGAATTGAATGTAAGGCCAAAAGAGTGATTATAATTAGGATATTTTATTTTAAATAAGCGATTCTAGACTATTTGGAGTTCCTCTGGAGTATAAGAATCAGAATTCATTTTCATGCTTGACAAAGATTTACGGGAGAGTAGTTTGGATTTTCAGGATAGACGATATGTTGTGGGGATTGATCTTGGGACAACCAATTCAGCCGTGTCCTATGTTGACTTGACACAACTGGAAGAGAAAAACAGAATTAGAGCCATTAAAATTTTCAAAATTCCACAACTTATCAGTGCCGGAGAGTTTGCCGCAGTTTCTGTGCTACCATCATTTTTATATATTCCAGGAGAGTATGACATCTCTAAAGAGTCTATAAAGCACCCCTGGAAGCGTGAAAAAGATCTGTTCGCAGGGGTTTTGGCCCGTGAACAAGGTTCTCTGGTGCCCTCAAGGCTTGTTTCTTCAGCAAAAAGCTGGCTATGTCATGCCAGGGCTGATCGCCAGGCAAAAATATTACCTTGGGGATCAGAAAATATTGATAAGGTATCCCCTGTGGCAGCAACGGCTGAGTATTTACGGCATATCAAAAAGGCTTGGAACTACTCTGTAAAAGATGAAGATGATTTTCTTGAGAATCAGTATGTAATAATAACCGTACCGGCATCTTTTGATGAGGCTGCCAGAGAATTCACCCTTGAAGCTGCACGCGAAGCTGGGTTTGGTAAACATATTACTCTCCTTGAAGAGCCCCTTGCTGCATTCTACAGTTGGCTTGTTGCTCACGAATATGACTGGCAGGATTATGTTAGGCCAGATGATCTGATTCTGGTCTGCGATGTCGGGGGAGGTACCACCGACTTTACCTTGATCACTTTGAAGGAGGCTCAAGGAAGCCCACGTTTTGAAAGGCTTGCAGTTGGAGACCATCTCATTTTGGGTGGTGACAATATTGATCTTGCTCTTGCAAGATTTGTGGAGTCTAAATTTTTCAAAAAAAAACCATTGACTGCTGATAAATGGAAGACTTTATGTCATAAATGCAGGGCTGCCAAAGAAAAAATTTTAGATCGGAAGGTTGAAATCAAAACCGGCCAGACTATTGTGCCTCTTCAAGATGATTCTGGAAATAAGGTTAGAATTACTATAAAGGGAGAAGGTCGTTCGTTGATTGAGGGTACTTTATCCGCAGATTTGACAAAATCAGAACTCGAAAATATTCTCTGTGAAGGATTTTTTCCAGATATTGACCCATCACATAATGCAGTAAAAACAAGTGGTAAAGCGATAGCTGAGTTTGGTCTTCCATATGAGCAGGAACCGGCTATTACCCGTCACATTGCATGGTTTCTGGAAAAACACAGAGATGATATTTTGTTAACTCTTGGCAAGCTGCCTATGCCAGATCTAATTCTTTTTAATGGTGGCTCTTTGAAGCCTCAACTTTTGCAAGATAGAATCAGGAGTGCGATAAGAAAATGGTTTTCCTGTGACGATACTGACCTTCCTGGAGTGCTTGCAAATCCTGATCCTGATCTTGCTGTTGCTTTAGGAGCTTCATACTATGGGCTTGTTAAACAAGGTGCTGGGGTTAAGGTGGGAAGTGGTAGTCCCAGAAGTTACTATATCGGCATATCAAAATCGGTTCAAAAAAACGATAGGCAGGATGATTTATCTGATGAGATAATAGCAGGTGGCAACTCATTTGACCTAAAGACATCCGTAAATTTTAATTCTCAGGCAATTTGTATTGTGGAGAGAGGCCTTGATGAAGGGACGATCATTGAGCTTCCCAAAATGGAATTTGAGGTTATTACAAATCAGCCTGTAGTATTCAATATATTTAGTTCAAGTTTTCGTTCTGGAGATAAAAGTGGTGATATCCTTGAGATTGATGACTCTCTGACTCTCATGACACCACTTCAGACCATTATCAGATTTGGGAAAAAAGGTGAGAAAGCTTATGTGCCTGTTAAAATTGAACCTGAATATACAGAAATGGGCACTCTTGCCATATGGTGTCGTTCCTGTGTAACTAATCATAGATGGAAGTTGCAATTTCAGCTACGTGATGCTTCATTAGCAGAGGTAAAAGAGACAGAAGTGTTGGATGCTACCCTCGTAGAAGACGCTATTTTTTTTATAGATAGGGTATTTACAGAAGGTGCCGATAGTAATTTATCTTTGCAGATGCTTGTAAAAAATCTGGAGAAAAAGATTCTTCTTAAAAGAAATGAGTGGCCCTTGTCTTTTTTACGTGCGATGGCTGATGCTCTGATTAAAAATGCGGATTTAAGAAAAAAAAGCCCTGAACATGAAATACGCTGGCTTAATTTAACAGGATTCTGCATGCGTCCTGGCTTTGGAGATGCATTGGATCAAGAGAGGATACGTCATCTGTGGAAAATATATCTGTCAGGCCCTGTATTTTCAAAGTGCAAACAAAATTCTGTTGAGTGGTGGATATTTTGCAGAAGGATTGCAGGTGGACTTACTGCCGGACAACAACGACTTTTTTTTCAGAGTGTGACATTGTATCTTGTTGCTGATGGTAATAATAGGAAAAGATGCTCTGCCCAGGAGATGACTGAGATATGGATGGCTGCGGCTAACATGGAGCGTCTTATTGTTAAGGATAAAATATCATTAGCAAGAAAATTGATTTCTGGCATTAAGCCAGGCAAATCATCCAATCAACTTTTTTGGGCACTTTCCAGATTTGGGGCAAGAGAATTGTTGTATGGCTCTGTTGATAGAGTAATTCCTGCCAAAGAGGTTGTAGATTGGGTAAAAAAGCTTTTTAAGATTCAATGGTCTAAAGCAGATCCTATCGTTCCGACAATTGCTCATATAATGCGTAAAACTGGAGATAGGACAAGAGATGTAAGTGATGACTTTATCAATATAGTCCTTGTGTGGCTTGGACAAATGCGTGCTAATGAGAAATATTTAGAAATACTTCGTGAGGTTGTGCCCATAGAATCCTCTGAAGAGAGCATGATCTACGGTGAAAGCCTCCCTTATGGGCTCGTTTTAAAATCTATTAATTGTGATTCAGATACATATTGATATTTTGGGGTCTATAAAGATTATGCCTTGTAGGGTTGTATCTAATAAGATGTTTGACTATATATTTTTTAAAAAAAATGTTGACATAAATTTTTAATAGATATATATTTGCCAAATCTTTTTGAGGGGAACTCTGTAGATAGATAGTGTCGTCTCAAAAAGATTTTTTATTTGTTTTGTTATTTTGATCTTTGAAAACTGGTTAGTGATTGATATTGAGTAGAAAAGGTACATGGGTTAAGAGAGCTTGAGATTGATTAAGTTTTATAATTAATTTTAATTGAGAGTGAGATTAATTGTGTACAGCTCTTTTTAGAGTGCAATAGAGCACTTAAGAGATATTTTTGTAAAGGAATTATAACTGGAGAGTTTGATTCTGGCTCAGAATGAACGCTGGCGGCGTGCTTAACACATGCAAGTCGAACGAGAAAGGTGGTGCTTGCACCGCCGAGTA
>JADGBC010000109.1 GCA_015231705.1 Desulfamplus sp.
TACAAATTGGAGAGGCGGAAGATTCATACCTACTCCGAATCGGACAACGTTATGTCGTTCTATCCACTCTTTTTCTGATGAACTCAGGTGTAGTCTTCCCCCATTTCTGTAATACTGTTTTTCAGGGTCAGGTATCCAGCGTTCCTCAATTTCAACCAGTTCTTTATCAGATATGGTTTGGAAACCGTTATCTATGATAGTAAGCAACTCAACATTTTTTTTAAGAACACCTGGGCGAACTTTTTTTGTGTAAACTACCTGATTGCTAAAATCAAATTTGCCTGATAATCCTAATCGTGTGATATCCGAGTATATGCTGAGATATGAATCTATCACAGCTCTTATATTTCCGTCGACGGCACTGAGAAGAGCCTCTTCAATGCTTTTAAAAGCAGCAAGTTCAATGTCCGAATAATTTTTTCTCAAATATTCTTCATGGGATGAATTTTCAACAATTCCAACTTTATGACCAGAAAAGTCATCAATAGTTAGAATTGTTCCCTGTTTTGCAGGATAGGCTATGTAGAATGATTTTTCATAGAAGTCATCAGAAAATATCATCCATTCGTTGCGTTCATCTGTTATGGAAAGTCCTGAATGAATATCGGCACTGCCGTTTTCTATGTTTTTCAAAGTTTCATTAAATGTTGAAGGAAGAAACTCTATATTCTGACCAGTTTTTTGTGACCATAGTTTCCATATATCGACAAATAGACCTGCTGGTTTGCCTTCTGCATTAATAAAGGTAAACGGTCGGGAATTGTTGCTTATGCTTATGACAAGGGGTTCATCGGTTTTTAAAGAGTCTGTCTGTTGGGAAAAACAGATTCCTTGTGTTATCAATAAAATATGAATAATGTAAATCATTCAATACCTTCCCTTCGCCAAAAACTTTGGAGCAGTAATGAGTTAAACGGACATGATTGCGTATCAATCACCCCCTAATATAAAAATGTGATCTATTTTCACCCCTACTTATCAATTATAGATTCTGCCGCTATTGATTCTGCTGGATTAACCCTGATTTTTTTGCTTCTGTGCTGACTTAAAAATACTCCTGAAAATATCACCATACATGCAACATACTGCTGCATGTTCAATGTCTCGTTTAAAACAACTATACCCAGTATCAGTGAAAATATAGGAATCAGATTTATAAATGCCGATGCCTGGCCAGCAGGAATGCGACTGACACCAAAATTGAAAAGGGCATATGCCCCAAGGGTAACTACAGCTCCAAGATAGACAACAGACAGGGTTGGAATAAGCAAAATGGTGGTCGGAAGAGTGGTTGTTGGAAGAAAAAGAATAGGAAAGTAAAAGATCGATCCCGCAAATGCCTGCAAAGCTGTTAGGAAAAAAGGAGAATATCCCCTTTGAGTAAGTTTTTTAAGACATATGGTATAGCCTGCCGCACACACCATAGCTATGAACTCAAAAAGGTTGCCCAAAGGCGGGTTAGGGGCATTGGCTGCAACTTCACCGCTAAAACTTAACCAGCACGCCCCAAATACAGAGATGGTAAGACCCGCAAGTATCTTTTCCGTAAGCTCCTCTTTTAAGACAAAAAAAGCAACAACCGAGACAAGCAGAGGCATAATGGCACAGATCATGCCTACCTGAGAAGCTGTTGTAAGCTCCAGAGCTCTGGCTTCAAATATAAAGTACAGGCATGGTTCACAGATAACCATTATAAGAATCAGCTTTATATCTGAAAAAAAGTTTTTCTGTGTAAGTGGAACGCTTTTGAACATTGCCGCAAGAATCAAAAAAGCGAGGCTGCCAACAGCCATTCTTCCAAAAATTACAACCATCGGGTGAAATCCTTGAAAGGCAAGTTTAAGTGCAACAAAAGAGCTTGACCAGATTACTGTGGCCATAAGCAGGCTGATATAAGGTATAATAGAGTTGTGTTTTTGCATGTTTTTTCCATTTTATATGAAAGTCTCTTTAAATAGCCGTGCTTATTGACTTTCATTGTTCGTTGTGGCCGAGAGCAAATACTTCGCTCCGGCCGTGCCGGTTAAAAGGAATCGGTTTTAAATATCCCGCTCCGGCCGTGCCGGTTATTTCAGGATTTTATCAAGCATTATCTTGAGTATCACACGGTCAGTTTCCACCATCCCCTCTGAGCTTAAAATACCGATATTGCGTATGGTCTTTTCAGGGGTTTCTCCCACAATACCGTCTGTCATCTTGACATTGAGTCCATTAAGGGCAAAAAGGGCTGCCTGAACCGCTGCACCTGCTGCTGTATCAAGTTTAAGGGCACAACTGTTTTTTGCACCGTCACAGATCACTCCGGCCAGATCTTCAATTATATTTTCCACAGCCGCTCCAATCTGCTCAGGCGTACCACCAAAAAGAAGGGTAGTGCCGGCAGCAGCTCCTGCTCCTGCTGCAACCGAACAGGCACATATGGCGGCAAGCCTTCCGGTGTGAGCTTTAATGCAGGCAGTTATTATGTGGCTTAATCCAACAGCCTTGCAAAGATCATCTCTTTTTGCATTGATATGGTCAGCTACAGCTTTTATTGGAATAATCGCAGTCAGGCCGTGGTTTCCACTTCCGGCAGAGCTCATTGCCGGAAGTCTTGCACCAGACATTCGTGCATCTCCAGCAGCAGCAGTCAGAACCCGTGCGTCATGTATCATATCTCTTGCAACCAACCCTTTGTCCGCAAGTTTGTCAAGGGTAGTACCCACCTGAAGACCACAGGCATGTTCAAGACCATGGTGTGCAAGAGCCATATTCATCTCGATTCCACGTTCGATAAAATCAAGATCATCGCTGTCCAACTGGTCTGCAAGTGCTATGATTTTGTTCATGGTAATCTGCTTGAGGCTTTTTTCAAGCTCTGCGGCATTGCCCCGTTTTTCTTTATTTCCGTTCAGATCTTTTGTATTATGATAGAGTGCATGTTCCAGAATAGTTTGTCCATTGAGTTCAAGGGTCGTGATGTTATCATGAAGAACTTCAATGGTTGAAACGGCCAGATTATCACCTGATTTCACAGCGGTTTTTACATACAGCCCCCTATGGCCGGAAAGCAGATGGACTTTAACTTTGCCCTTTTGGATAAACTCAGAGGCATTTTGCACATCCTGATCGTTAATGGGGAGAAGCACCTCCATCCTAAGCATTGGATCTCCTGCCATTGTCCCGATCGCCGAGGCCAGATCAAGCCCTGAGAGTCCTCCTGTACCAGGTATTGCAACTGCAAGGCCATTTTTGAATATATTTGGATCAAGCCAAATTTCAATCGAATCTATCTGTGGTTTTGATCTGCAATTTGCATCGTTTGAATTTTGACTGTCTGTTCGGTTTTTATGGCTTAAACAGGTCTGAAGTGTTTGATCGTCATGATCTTTAACAGGAAGAAGAGATGCAGCAGCCGCACCTCCAAGTGCAATAGCTGTAGGTTCGGTGCATCCAAGGGCAGGGGCAACTTCGAGATGTAAAATATCCTTTACCGTGTACTCCATAATTTCACTCCTTTACCACAAAAATAGATCTATTGGTAAGATATCTTGGTTTTACAGATAGAGTATAGGCTGTGCCGGCTTTAATCAAAATTCACTCTCTCCCCATATATCGACTATTTTCTTATTTCCCGGGTAATCTACTGTTTTGTAGCTTGTGATACTTGAAAGTCTCTGGGTAATTCTTCCTATTCTGTCAACATTTTTTTTAATAGCATTAAGATCTTTGCTAAGTTGACTTCCTGGTTCCTGATCCATCATGATGAGTTCAGAATATCCAACCAATGCTTGAAGCGGCTGGTTAAGTTCATGACACACTGCCCCTGCCATCTCCAGAACACCATTCAGTTTCTCATTTTTTATCTTTTCAGCTTCGGCAAGTTTGCGTTCCGAGATATCGGTAAATGTGGCTATTATCCATGCCATAGGGTTGTCAGGATCTGCACTGCTTATATTAATATTGGCAGGAAATGTGCTGCCATCTTTTTTCATAAGCGTAGCTTCAATCTGTGTCCTTCTGGCATTAGAGATATTTGAGTATATGGTATCTCCGGCTGTTAAAAATTTTTCATGGGATTCATAGATCATCTCCGCACTTGAATCTTCAAAATCCTCTTTTTTGTCATAACCAAAAAGGGTAAGCATTTCAGGATTTACCCATTTGAAAATTCTGTTTTCCAAAAGAGCAATACCCACTGGAGAAGTCAGCAGAATCTTTTCAAGGATTTTGCGTTGTTTTTTATATGCCTCATCAGACTCTTTTCTCTCAATGGCAAGAGCTATATATTGAGATACTATATTTAAAATTTTAAGATCGCACTGCTGGTACATATTACGGTAGGCATAGCTTTGAACCGCTATAGCTCCTGTAACTCTGTTTTTGATTTTAAGCGGTGCTCCAAGCCATACTTGGCTCAATGTACCTATGCCTGGCTTGTTCTCTGATGCAGTATGGTTTTCCATATCTTCTTTGTAAAAAAGAAGCGGCATTCCGGCATTGATTACTTTGGCGGTAAGAGATGAGGTTTGGCTTAAATTATCTATTGCTGTCAGATTGCCATCTTTTTGATCAACACTGTAGGGGAAAGTGATGCGGTCTTCTTCAGCGTGGTATATCGCAATAAAAAAGTTGTCAACATTCAGAAGTTTACCAAGTGACTTGTGTATGGCCCTGTAAAATTCTTCAAGAGTTCTGGTTCTGTTCAAAGCATCTGCAATTTCAATCATTATGCTGATGGTCTTGTGTGTATCTTTAATTTGAGGTTCCTCGGTCTGATTCTTTTGTCTCATGATATATATTGAAATCCATACTCTTTACCGTGAAAACAGATTTGCTTTTCATGGTCGGGGGTAGCCGAATCCGGCCATGAGCGTTTAGGGTATAACAAACAATTTTAGCTACCATCCAGCTTAAGGCCAGATGCCTAAAATAAAGGTACTGATGAATTCAGCACAAAATAACCGGCACTGCCGGAGCGGGATATCGGCTCTCGGCCACAACGAACAATGAAAGTCACATAAACACGGTTATTTAAAGAGACTTTCACATAAAAAACATACATGGTTTTTAAGTTGGTACAAGAGCTCATTTTTTTTGAGGCAAGTATTGCATTAAAGGTGTCATAAATCAAGATTTATGATAATGTGCCCATTTAACTTAAAATAGTCTCATGGTTGCAGATCGAGATTGACCTGGAGAGCAAAGAAAATGTTCTGGTAGCAGATGTCAAATTAAGGAACGGGGCATTATGGATAAGAAAAAATAATAAGTATGAGGTGTTGAATGAAGTCTATAGAAGAGGTCTCCCTTCTCTATGAAATAAATGAAGCCCTAAATGAAAATATGGACATGAAAAAGGCCCTTTACAAGGTGCTGGATATCCTTTCACAGTCTATAGGTCTTATAAGGGGAACCATCACCCTTCTTGATCCTGTAACAAAGGAGATAAGAATAGAGGTCGCTCATGGCATATCCGAGCGGGCAATGAGACGTACCAAGTATCAACTGGGAGAGGGAATTACCGGAAAAGTTATACAGACCGGAGAACCCGCGGTCGTCCCTATTATAAATGAAGAGCCTCTTTTTCTTGATAGAACCTCTTCTCACAAAGGAGATGCAGGTCAGGACTACTCGTTTATCTGTGTGCCTGTTAAAAAAGGAAATCGTGTAGTTGGTGCCCTAAGTGCTGACAGACCATATGAGGGCAAGAGTGCTCTACAACAGGGAGAGAAGGTATTATCCGTTGTTGCAACAATGATAGCACGTCATGTGATCAATCTTGAACGGATTCACATGGAAAAAGACAAGCTCAAACAGGAAAATATAAGGCTCAAGGGGGAACTTGAGAACCGTTACAGCTTTTCAAATATCATTGGTAATAGTAATAAGATGCGCGAAGTATTCCAGATGATCTCCCAGGTTTCAAGGAGCAATGCAACTGTTCTGATAAGGGGAGAGAGCGGGACAGGCAAGGAGCTTATTGCAAATTCAATACATTATAACAGCCATAGAAACAGTCATCCTTTTGTAAAGATCAACTGTGCGGCACTCCCAGCAAATCTGATTGAAAGCGAGCTGTTTGGCCACGAAAAAGGATCCTTTACCGGAGCTATCCAGCAAAAAAAAGGTAAATTTGAGATGGCCCATCAAGGTACCATTTTTATGGATGAAATCGGCACTATGGATCTTACTGTGCAGGTCAAGTTGTTGAGAGTGCTGCAGGAAAAAGAGTTTGAGAGGGTAGGGGGGCATCAGACTATAAAGGCAGATGTAAGAATTATTACGGCTACAAACAGCAACCTTGAGGAGATGGTTGAAAAGGGGACATTCAGAGACGATCTCTATTTTAGGCTCAATGTTTTTCCCATTTACGTTCCAAGCCTGAGAATGCGCAGAACCGACGTTATTCTTCTGGCTGACCACTTTCTTGAAAAGTATTCAAATGAACACTTCAAGGATATAAAACGCTTTTCAACCCCTGCCATTGACATGTTGATGGAGTACCACTGGCCAGGTAATGTGCGAGAACTTGAAAACTGTATTGAAAGGGCGGTCATACTTTGTAATGAAGGGGCAATTCACAGTTACCATCTTCCTCCAAGCCTCCAGACTGGAAAAATATCCCACACCCTTGCCCCCATAACCATGGAGGAGGCAGTTGCTAACCTTGAGCGAGAGATGATCATTGATTCTCTTAAAAATACTCGTGGAAATATAAAGAAAGCTGCTGAACTCATTGGAACTACTGTTAGAAAATTTTCATATAAGGCCGGAAAATATGATGTTGATTATAAGGACTACCGGTAGAAGGACTACCGGTAGTAACAGATATTTGTGCTTGAGTGAGAGTAAACATAACGAACATACAGTTTATATGAAACTGTAGGGGGGCAGGCCTCGTGCCTGCCCTCGCAAACAAGTTTCATCATTCGTTGTGCTCGTCAGGGCATGGCTGTTATATCTTTGGAATGAAGATTCCTTTGATATGAAAACAGACTCTGTTCCTGATAATTGTGAATGGCCCAAATACGGCCATGTGCGTTTAATAGTGTAAATGGCGGGAAAATAGATCAAAGATGCTTGGAACTATAGTAAATGCGGCTGCCATTATTGCTGGATGCCTTGTCGGTATGATGTTCAGAGGGGGAATCCCTGAAAAATACAACAAAACAATAATGCATGCCATAAGCCTTGCAGTACTGGTGATTGGCATCAAAGGGGCACTCAAAAGCGATGATTTGCTTATTGTAATATTCAGTCTGGCACTGGGCAGTTTCTTAGGAGAGCTTATGCACATTGAAGATGGCCTTGAAAGAGTAGGGCGTGCTCTGGAAAGAAGATTCTCAAAAGGAGATGATGGCCGTTTTTACCAGGGTTTTATAACGGCCACGCTGATTTTTTGTGTGGGGTCAATGGCTATTGTTGGCTCTCTTGAAAGCGGGTTAACAGGCAACCATCAGACCCTTTTTGCAAAATCCGCCTTGGACGGCATTACCTCCATAATACTTGGATCATCATTTGGCATGGGTGTCCTTTTTTCCAGTGTGCCCATACTGCTCTACCAGGGAACCATCACAATGGCTGCGGTATTGGTAAAGCCTTTTCTTATCCCAGATGTGGTAAGTCAGATGTCTTCTGTTGGCGGGGTTCTCATCATGGCCATTGGCATCAACCTTCTGGGTGCCGCTAAAATCCGGATCGGCAGCATGATTCCGGCCATTTTTCTTCCTATGGTGTGGTATATTATCAAATCTATACTTTGATAATTGCTATATAAACCTTCATGGCCATCAGTTGTCATCCTCTTATCCTGATTTTAACTGCAAGTTTTTATTATTGAAAATAGTGAAAACTGTGTTTATATTCGTCAAATGAATAGCAAAGAGATTATAAAAAAACTCACACAAGACGGATTTGAACACACTAATACAACTGGTGATCACTGGAAGTTTAAAAAAGAAGGAAGGATTGTTGTCGTACCACACCCCAAAAAAGACCTTCCAACAGGAACCGTCAGGAACATATACCGGCAGGCAGGCTGGGAATGGAGGCAGAAGTGAAATATCCTGTTTTAATCCACAAAGATACAGATTCTGAATTCGGGGTAACTCTCCCTGATATACCAGGCTGTTTTACAGCGGGCAAAACCATCAATGAGGCACTTAAAAATCTTCAGGAAGCGGTAGTCTGTTACTATGATGGAGAAAATATAAATGTTCCTCCTGAAGTGTCAAAAATTGAGGATCTTGTCAAAAGAAAAGATCTGCATGTTAAGGATGGATTCTGGTTGCTGGCTGATATAGATTTTTCATTCCTCTCAAAAAAGACCGTGCGTATCAAAATTACAATCCCTGAATACAAGTTGGCTATGATTGATAGAGCGGCTGAAAAACGAGGACTTACCAGGTCAGCGTTTCTAATTAATGCCACAGAAGAGATTTTATAGATTCAGACAAATGTCGGGAGATCGAATCAAACTGCTGATTCAAAGTCATACCTTAAATCTGATATTTAATATATCTCCATCTTCAACAATGTAATCCTTACCTTGAAGATACATCTTGCCAGCTTTTTTCAACTCTGCTTCGGAACCGTAGGCAACAAGCTCATTATACTTGATAACTTCTGCCCTGATAAATCCCCTTTGAAGATCAGAGTGAATTACACCGGCCGCAACAGGGGCTGGAGAGCCTCTTCTTACAAGCCACTGACGCACCTCGTCCTGCCCAACAGTCAAAAATGAGATAAGGCCAAGAGCATTGAGACAAAGACGTGTCAGCACCCCCAGAGCCGGCTCTTCAATTCCGAGATCTCTAAGGAATTCCTCCTTCTCCTCTTCACTGTCAAGCAGGGCAATTTCAGATTCCACCTTTGCAGAGACAAGCATCACCGCCATCTTCTCTGATTCACACATTGGTTTAAATTTTTTAAGAAGAGGATGGGCCTGTTCACTATCTTTAACCATGACCTGACTGTCGTTCTCTTTACCTGTGGTTTGACTATTGTCTATAGCCTTGCTGGATTTATCAATATCAAGGTCATCTTCTGCTACATTCAGTGCAATAACCATCTCTTTGCGGGTAATAAAGGGGTAGCTTCGGATCAGACGCTCCTCTTCTGGAACAAGCTCAAGCAATCTAAGAGGTTTCTCCTGTTCAAGATGCTCAAGCATCTTTTTCATGAGCATCAGCTCTTTTTGCTGATCTTCATCTTTTTTCTTTTTAATGAGCTGCTCAATTCTCTCTATTCTTTTTTCCACAAAGATCTGATCGTGCATTATAAGCTCAGCATTAACCATTGAAGCATCTCTTAAAGGGTTAACTGAGCCGTCAGCATGATATATGGCGTCATCCTCAAATGCTCTGACCACATGGCATATGGCATCCATATCAGCAATGTCCCTGAAGATATCACCTCTGGCAATGTTCTCCTGCTCCATCTTGGGTAACAGTACAAGATCGACTCTTGCTCTGACCTCTTTTTTGGGAGAGTACATGGCAACCATCTTATCAAATCTTGCATCAAGTATATCAGCCGTGCCGGGCAGAGGTTTTGGTGATCCGCTCTGTTCTCTTATCTCACTTCCGGTCAGTATCTGAAACAGGGTTTTTTTACCTGTCTGGGGCAGACCTATGATTCCAACTTTCATCTTAGTTATTCCTTTTTAATCACCCATCTCTTTTTTAATCAGATCTGCATACCATTTGGCAAACTCAAACATCCCCAATGTCTTCTCATTATCATTTATAATACCAAGACACATCTCAAATGCCCCTTGAGCAAATGAGTTTGAGTACTCTTCATGAGTTGACTGCTGAAGAAATTCACGGATAAGCGTTTGAGTAGTTCTGTTAGTCTTATCTTTTCTGATATCAATGGGGTCTTTAGGGGTTTGAATTGGGTCCCATTTGTCATATCCTATTTTCATGATCTGTTTCTGACCCCGTTTTCCCATAGTGTCAAAAATTGCTTTTTTCTTAGCCGCTATCTGTTCATCTGAAAAATGTTCCATTATCTATATTCCAAAATAATCTTCATTAAAATCGGTAATCAATGCCATTGAGACTGGGATTAACATCTCACAGATCTTGATATTTTTAACTTTCAAGGCAGCAGTCATCTCCGCTGAAATGAGCTGGAGCTGTGAATAGACAGTATCCATATTGACCGTCGGGTATTTGCCGCCCTGCTTAAAGTTGGTTCTTCCACATATATGGCTCTCTCCGGAAGTAGAGGTCGGAATTCCATAAATACGGCATGTAATTGGTCTTGAGTCATATAAAATGCATAGATTGTCAGGGCCAAGCAGTGGGCATCTTATTCTCTCCATTGACATTTTGGCAAGGACATCAAGCTCATTTTTACCATCCTTAATCTCCATATAAGCATCTCGTTTCATCTTAAACAGAGCACGATCAACTTTTGCGGATGCGTCAATCAGCTCTCTCTTTTTTGTTCCTGAGAATGCTTGGTTGAATTTATGATTTATGTATATGGCCTCAATAATGGGAATATCAAAAATAGCATAACAGCAGTCACTGCACTTCTCTCTGCAGAAGACCTCTTTGGGGTACTCATCCTTAACTTTATTAAATATGCCATCTACCATTGAGACTAATGCCTCATATTTTGTAAAATGTGCTTTAAAATCCATGGGCATGGAATTAATCCTTATTCTGTTTTTAAATTTTTTATGTGAAAGTCTCTTCAGATATCTGTAATTATAAGACTTTCATTGTTCGTTGTGCCCATAAGGGCATGGCCGTTATTGGTTCTATTTTCCTATGCAGAATCTGCTAAAAATCTGATCAAGAATATCAATACCGGCACCATCTCCCAT
>JADGBC010000010.1 GCA_015231705.1 Desulfamplus sp.
GTAAAAAGAAATGCAATACAATTAAAAATAAGATTAAGCAATTCAGGATTATTGATGGGGAACATGACGATGCTTACTATTTCTCCCAGCAATCCTCCAGCAATACTTATTGGAATCAAATTAAATACAAACAGTTTTCTGTTGAACAAAAACCATCTGAAAGTTCCAAGACCCATGCCATATGCCTGAATTATCAGACTAAACTGACATACTGTAACTGGAGAGATATTAAGATGTGTCAATATGGGGAAATAGACTATACCAGCAGCAGCCGGAGTAATATTTGCCACAATAGCCGCAACAGCTCCGACAAAAGGCATATAGAAGAGCTTGGAAACAAAAATTTCATAAAAAAAAGGAAGAGATATCAACCATAAAATAGTGACAACTGCCATAATGATCAAAGGGCTTCTATATTTTTTCTTCATCTTACAACCATGACTTTCATCCCTGAATATCGATCCACTTCAACAATTGAACATCCAATATCTACCATATTACTAGATCTATGAACTGCATAATACACCTGTCATACATCACACGTAACCGCAATACCTTCCTGAATATAAGTGTCAAGTCTTACTGTAGCTGAATTTTTCAAAATCCCCACATTAACATCGATATAGTCATAAATAACAGCCATCGTTTTTTCAGGAGCAGGGCGTAGAACTCTGCCTATATACTGTATCAACCGCCCCTTAAATTTTATAGGAGTCACCAAAAACAAGGAGGTAAGCTCTGGCATGTCAAACCCCTCTCCAATCAACTGCCCTGTGGCAATCAGGGTAGTGATTTTACCCTGATTCAATTCATTGACAATAATGTCTCGTTCACTCTTCGGAGTTGTTCCTGTCAATACCCGTGAAGACAGATTATATTGATGCTTCAACAAGTCATGCATCAGCATGGCATGCTCTCGCCTGTCTGTCAGCACCAGTTGGATACCAACTCTGCCTTTGTCTGCGATATCATTACAGATAAGTCTATTTCTTGCTTCATCCAGCGTAAGCTCTCTGATAACCCTGGAGTATTCGACACTTGCATCAAGAGAGGTATTAAACTCAGTAGGTCGGCAGACAACTTCTGCTTCACTTATATCCCCAGTTTTAACAAGAGGAGCCTTCTCAATTTGATATCTTTGTTCTCCAAGCGTCATATAGATCAAAACCCCAAGCCCATCTCTTCTAAATGCTGTGGCTGTAAGACCAAGGCGATATTTTGCACAAAAACCCGAGACTGCTTCGGTAAATGTCTTTGAAGGACACTTATGACACTCATCGACAACCAAATGACCAAAAAGAGGGTTGAGCTCTTCCATGTTTTTACGCACACTCTGATATAAACCAACGGTTATCTTTTTACCTGTTTTATATTTGCCCCCGCCAATGAGACCGATTTCATCTGATGGAATACCAAGAAAATTTTCAATCCGCTCCAGCCACTGGTGCATCAGCTCAATGCTGTGAACCACTACCAATGTCGGTTGTCTGCGTATGGCTATTACAGAGAGAGCAATAACTGTTTTACCGCTTCCTGTTCCTGCTGATAATACCCCGTGGGACTCTTTGAGAATGGCATCAGCAGCCTTTACCTGAAAATCCTTAAGTTGCCCATTAAAAAATATCTCGACAGGTTTGAGTTCCAACCTCTGGTCAACTATCTTTATTTTTGCACTGTTTTTTTTACAGATACGATATGCCTTGTCTGCAAAGCCTCTGGGGCATATCAAAGTATCATCTTCTTGTTCATAGAAGGTTATTTTTTCAGGAGTTTTTCCTGTCCATTTACCAAGACGGGACAATGTTTTATACTCCGGATTAGGGTAAGTAAGCATCGACTTTATCTCTTTGAGACTATTTTCATCAAGATTTTTTAACACTACTTTGTCATTTAAAATAAACTCCACTGATGCCCCTTATTAACACTTACGGATTCAATTTGATGTTTTGTGATTTTATCAACATTGTGCCATATTGCAACACAAAAGAAATGTTCCTTTGCTATAGCTAATTCATATGAAGTTGGTGATAGGCAGACTATATGCAATTATTTTTTTTGAATTGGGAAGCCGAAACGATCTAAAATGCCAACGCCACACTCTGAATTGCTGAAAAAAACAAATGAAGTTGATATGAAGAGTCTCTCATGATAAATTCTAATAAAGACAATCCTGCAAAAAAAGATAATGTCTCTCTCCACTTTGAGCTATTTCTTGGAAGGTGGAATTTCCTGACAAACAGTTAAATTTTTCCTTACGGCATTATATGAAATTTAAACTTGCGGCACTATATGAAACTTAAACTTGGCATTGCAAAAAAGCTATCAATACTGTGTCTGTTTTTTATACTTATTCTTTACGGAACTGTTCTTGATCTGCTTATCAATATACAGACCATGTCCGGAACATCTGGACAAATTGTAAGCATTAACAATGAGATAGCCTCACTATCAAAACTTATGATTGACAGCCTTATCAGTATGGATGTCAATGATAAGAAATACAGGCTTCTTAAAAAAAACATCTATCTTACATATTTTGAGACATCAAGAAAGGATTATCTCAAAGCTCTTGACCATATACTGGAACTTGACTCCACTAAGTATAAACTTCCTGACACATGGATAAATATCCAAAAGAAATTTGAGCACAAACTTCTTCCATATATTCAACCCAGTTCAACTGATCAATCAGCTTCTGACAAGACATCTTTGCAATCAAATTCTGGCAATACCTCTGAACAACCAAATTCGGACAACAAATCATCCGAAAAAACAGACGGATGGATTCAGGAGTCTCTGCTTGAAGAGTGGATGAATACAATCTCAAATGCAAGGCATGATAATGAGATCGAGATCGAGCAGTCTTTAATTGATATAAATGATAGAAGTCGTCAGAGTGTTAAAAAAGGTATGATTGGTTTTGGTGTCTCCATTGTTGTGGGTATTCTCGGAGTATGGTTTATATCCCAGTCCATGCTCAAGCCACTAAACAAACTGAAAAACGGATTAAAAGGCATTGCTCATGACAATTACGACCATATTGTGGAGATCAAATCCAGTGATGAATTTGGAGAACTTGCCTCGGTTTTCAATGATATGAGCAGACAGCTAAAGGAGAGTGAAAGTATAAGATCTGATTTTATAGCGATCCTAAGTCATGAGATAAGAACGCCTCTTGCATCTATACGGGAGTCGGTTAACATGATAATCGAAGATGTATTTGGTCCGGTTAATCAAAAACAGAGAAAGTTTCTTGAGATAGCAAGTTCTGAAATCAGCAGGATAACGGTTCTTCTGAACCACCTTCTCAATGTCTCCATGCTTAAGTCTGACTCGGAAAAGCTCAAACCGGAACCACTTGACCCAAACCAACTTATCAATGATGCCTCAATGGGGCTTATTGGCACTGCCAATGCAAGCAGTGTTGAGTTAAGGGTTCATGAACTGATCGATGCCCCATTAGTTATGGGAATCAGAAATGAGATTCTGCAAGTTTTATTAAATATTATTGGCAATGCTATTAAATTTTCGTATAGAAACAGTGCAATTGATATCTGTCTTAATGAAGACAAGACAAGCAATGTTCTTATATTTAAAATATCTGACCAGGGGCCTGGAATTCCAGAAGAGGAACAGGCTCTTGTCTTTAAAAAATATTACAGAAGCAAAGAGGTAAGAACACATATGGATGGGGTGGGGCTTGGATTGAATATATCAAAACGGATCATACATGCCCACGGCGGAACAATTTACATGGAGAATAATAGTGACAAAGGATGTTCATTCTTTTTCACGCTGCCGACTGAAACCGGCAGAAATTGAATAACCGATGGCTTACATCCCCTACCCTAAAGAGATAGGGGGTTTACGCAATTCTTATAAATCAAACTGGTATGGCCTTTTTTGTTGGCCACCCCAAATCATGAAAATAAGAAAGTATTTTCACAGTAAATATAGGTAATTCAGAGATGAGTAATAAAATAGTTAGAATAGGAAAAAATATTTGTTTTGTTCAATCTTTTATACTGCTGTCATTAAAGTTTACTGCCGCTGGAATATTGCTGATATTTACGTTTGCTGCTGCCGGATGCTCTGTTTTAAAGCCAATAAATGAACTCAAGTCCGACAAAAAAATTATTGATGCGGGTGAAGATGCTTTTATGCAGGGAAACTACCAGATTGCACAGGCTATGTTCAGCAAGGTCATAAGTAGCAGCACAAACAGACGAAATAAAAACACCGCTCTTTACAATCTTGCTTGTACAAAACTGATAACCGCAGAGAGTGACGCTGAATTTATTGAGGCAGCAGAGATGCTTATGCACTGGAAATCCTCCCCAAAAATTCCTATGTATTATGAAAATCCTCAACTTATCATAAAGGCTCTTATTAAAAGCACTCATCTTCTTAAAGATAAAAACAAAGATGATGATGATTTTAAGGGATTTAATGCCATCAGCGATATGCATGAAGCACAGGAGATAGATTCCATTGTAAAAGAGACAAACCAGATGAACTCAAGGCTGGACCGCCTGCTCAGGGAACAGGATGGAAAAATCAAGACCCTCAACAATCTTGTTAAAAAGCAGAATGAGAAAATCAAACTTCTCAATGCTATCTTCAAAAAAGAGACAAAAGAAAAAGAAGAGATGGAAAAAACTATCAATACCCTTAAACATCAGATATCTGAACTTGAAAGTATTGACCGCAAACTTCAACACAAGAGGAAAACCCAATGACAAAGGGATGCCAAATACTCATAGTTGATGATGATCCCAATATCCTTGAGGTACTTGATGCAAGACTTACCGCATCCGGCTTTAATGTATTCAAAGCACCAGATGCTCAGACTGCCATGCAGATACTGCACTCTGAGCAGGTTGATCTGCTTATTTCGGATATGAAAATGCCGGTTACGAGTGGAATGGATCTTTTTCTTGAGATACAAAAGACGATACCTGAACTTCCGGTAATTTTTTTAACAGCATATGGCACAATACCAGATGCTGTACATGCCATCAAACAGGGAGCTGTTGACTATATATCCAAGCCTTTTGACGGAAGAGAGCTAATAAACAAAATTCGTCAAATACTTGAAGCCAGACAGCAAAGAAGAGTTGCAGCCAGCCAGCAAAACAGTGTCTCAATGAAGAATGTTTCCAGTAGTGCCACATCATCTTCAGCTCTGGTATCTGGCACATCTGAAGAATACAGATCTGACGGCTCTTCTGAAACCCAGTCAGGAGCAGCTAAACAAACTTTTAGTTCATCTTCTTTGCCGCCTATGTCTGGGAATAAACATATTGATTCAGGAGCAATGCCTTCACATGAAACTCTTATATTTGAAGATGAATTTTACTGGGGGAAAACCCCTGCCATGCAGGAACTTTACCGAATGATCAGGAAAGTTGCAGCCACTAATGTAAATGTAATGATTCTGGGAGAGAGCGGAGTGGGAAAAGAGTGGATTGCAAGGGCAATCTACCGTAACAGCTCAAGAAAAGACAAGCCCTATGTAGTGGTTGACTGCGGCTCCACACCTGCCGGAATTCTGGAAAGCGAACTGTTTGGCCATCTAAAGGGCTCTTTTACAAATGCTGTCAAGGACAAAAAAGGGCTTATAGAGACTGCTGATAAAGGCACCCTGTTTCTTGACGAGATAGGCAATATTTCACATGAGATGCAGTGCAGGCTTTTACGTTTTCTTGAGGATAAAACTATCCGCCAGGTTGGTTCTGTCCATGAAAAAATTGTTGACTGCCGAATAATATCAGCCACCAATGCGGATCTAAGTGCTGATATAGAAGCTGGCACCTTTCGTCAGGATCTCTATTATAGGTTGAAGGTGGTAACTCTCCAGATACCTCCGCTTCGGGCAAGAAAAGAGGAGATTGCCGATTTTGCAAAATTTTTTGTAGATAGATACACCAGGGAGCATAATCTTCCTAAAGTGGCTTTTGCAGATGCTACCATTAAATTGATGGAAGAGCATGAGTGGCCCGGTAATATCAGAGAGCTGAGAAATGCCCTGGAAGCAGGCATTGTACTATGCAAAAACGATATCATGCAGCCGTGGGATTTACAGTTGGGCAATAATCAAAAATCCAGAAGCAAGGAGGTTTCTAATGAAAATATTGCGTCATACAACAGATCGTTTACTGAGAGTGAAACGGGATTTTCCATTGAAGACAGCGAAAAAAACACAATTATAAGGGCACTTAAAGAGTCCAGAGGTGTTCAGAAAAAAGCGGCCGAGCTTTTAGATATCAGCAGGCGTGCAATCAATTATAAAATAAAAAAATATGATATTCAGCCAAAAGATTATAAATAATTGTAATAAAATTCAAAAATCCTGTCTTTTTATTTGAGCTTTTTAACCTCTGTTCCCCATTAATCAATTAATCAAAAAAATCAGATGGTATGGTATTGTGAAAAACAACAGTTATAACCTAAACAAAGACATATTAACGATAAGAACCACCTTTGGTCACTACAAGTTTAAAATAGAGGGCACTGGCCTGATTGACAATGCGGAACGTATTGTCAACCTGATGATCAACGAAATAGATCGTGTTGATAAAAAAATCAGCTCCCGCAGAGAGAAGTCAGGTCAATATGCCCGATTGCTTCTGACAAATCTCAATCTTTGCGAAAAACACATACAGCTTGAAGATAAATACACACATCTTGAAGATAAATACAGAAGCCTCACTGAAAAACTTGACACTATAAACAGTAAACTTGAATCTGTGGCTGGTCTACCCCAAATTTCACCTGAACCTATAGCTGCGATGACAGAAAGAGCACCTATAGCACCCGCCTCAACTCCTATTACAACAGAGCAGTCCGCCATAGCCCCAACCGAACCAGTGCCTGCACCAATAGAATCTGTAACTTCTCCAACAGAATCAGCTTCTATCGAGCAGGTAGAACCCACAATATTGCCTATTCCATCCCAAACAACTCCTGAAGCAACAGTGCTTGCACCTGCCGTAACAACGGAGCCTACAGATCCTCTTAAAGAGTCTGTAGCTTCAGCCGAAACAACCGAAATTCCATCAATTCCAGAACAATCATTACATGCAAAGGAGAAATACGCATACATAAAAATTACAACAGGGTCGGAAGCAGTAGAAACTGAACCAGAAGCAGTAGAAACTGAGCCAGAAGCAGTAGAAACTGAACCAGAAGCAGTAGGAACTGAGCCGAAACCAATGGAAGCAGATCCATCTCCTGACGACTCTCCGACCAACAAGCCAAGTGTTGCAAACTGGAAACTGAAGCACTCATATATTGCTCTGAAAAAAAAGGCTATGGAAAAAATAACAGGGGCAAGAGGTCAGTCTCAGAGTAATCCTGATAACTCTCATGCCCTGTCGGGTACAATGAAGAATGAAAATCTCATTATTACAGATGTCCAAAAAGACTTTCATATAAATGGAATACAACAGAGACCTGAAATGCCAGCACTCCAGGTCTCTGTTATACCGCCGGTACCTTTACCCTCAATAGTCGTTGATCCGAATCTCTCCTTTATTCAGATAAAACCTGAGCCATCAATCACAGCTATACAACCTTCATCTTCTGTTCAACCTTCATCTTCTGTTCAACCTTCACCTTCTGTTCAGCCTTCATCTTATGTTCAATCTTCACCTTCTGTTCAACCTCCATCTTCTGTGCAAGATCCATCTTCTGTGCAAGATCCATCGGTCGAGGCTGTAAACATCTCTTCTGATATGCCTCTCGAACCACCTGCAGAGCAAGCTGAGCCGACCTACATCATAAACAGACCAGAACATAAAAATCATACTCAGAAGCCCAAAGTTTACCGTAAAGGTGAATTTCAGCTCCCTAATCTCTCTTTTTTGAAAAATACCAGCAAGAAAACAGAAGTTGATCACCACAGCATCAGGCGGGATGCAGAGCTTCTTGAAAAGAAACTTGGATATTTCGGCATAAAGGGCGAGGTTATGGGTGTTTCACCAGGCCCTGTAATCACAACATTTGAATACAGGCCAGAACCCGGCATAAAAATAAGCAAAATAGTAAATCTTGCTGATGACCTTGCACTTGCCTTAAGTGCCTTTAGCATCAGAATTGTAGCTCCCATCCCTGGCAAGGATGTTATGGGTATTGAGATTCCCAACATCAAAAAGAGTTTAGTTCCTTTTATTGACATTGTGAACTCTGATGACTTTATCAATACAAAATCAAAGGTACCAATCTGCCTTGGAAAAGATATTATCGGCAATCCGGTGGTGGTGGAACTTGACAAGATGCCGCATCTTCTCATAGCAGGGGCAACCGGTACGGGAAAGAGCGTCGGTCTAAATGCAATGATCACAAGTATTTTGTATAAATCAACGCCTGAGGAGGTAAGATTCCTCATGGTTGACCCCAAACGCATTGAGCTTTCGTTTTACAATGACATTCCGCATCTTCTGACTCCGGTCATAACTGACATGAAAAAGGCAACCATAGCACTTCAGTGGATGGTCAGGGAGATGGATCGCCGTTACTCCCTTCTTGCCAAATCACAGGTAAGGCACATTGAACAGTACAACCAGAAAATCAAAAATATGGTTTTTGAAAACCAAGATTCAGAAGAGGCTGAACATCTGCCATTCATTGTTGTAATAATTGATGAGCTTGCAGATCTTATGATGACCGCATCCAGAGATATCGAGTTCTCATTGACACGACTTGCACAGATGGCAAGAGCTGCCGGTATTCACCTGATTCTTGCGACACAAAGACCCTCGGTGGATGTGCTGACCGGCATTATCAAGGCAAACTTTCCCACCCGCATATCATTTCAGGTATCCTCTAAAACTGACTCCAGAACCATTATTGACTCCAATGGAGCTGAGACTCTTCTTGGCAATGGTGATATGCTCTTTGTTCCTCCAGGTACGGCAAGGCTCACAAGGGTCCACGGCACTTACCTTTCAGAAGATGAGCTTATGGATATTACCACTTTCTTAAAAGCTCAGGGGAAACCTGAATATGTTCTTGACGTTATTACAGAGACAGACGAAGAGCCCCAGCAAGATGGGGGAATGGATGATGATTATGATGACAAATACAATGAAGCTCTGGATTTTGTTGTTGCAACGAAACAGGCATCCATATCAGGTATTCAACGGGCACTCAGGGTAGGATACAACAGAGCTGCCAGAATCATTGATATAATGGAAAAAAGAGGCATTGTAGGCCCCTCGGACGGGGTCAAGCCCAGAAGAGTGATTGTAGAAAATATTGAATATTAGCAACTCAATTATCCCTGCTACATCACAGATTCAAAAAGGGGCTTGTAAGAACCTAACCTGGACAAGCCAGAACCAAAAAGTTTTTTTGTCAAAATAGCAAGAAAACCAGAGATAATAACTTAAGGTTGAATGAAAAAAAATATTTACCGACAACCTGACTCCTTAAACGGGCCCTCTTCTGAAAACAGAGATTCTCTTGCACAAAACAAAACCTCAGAAGATTCAGATTCAGTCTCAAGCGGCCCTACATCAGACGGTTCTAAGTCATCAGGTGCGACATCGTCAATTTCTGCATCAACCAACTCTAATTTAAAGGGATCACATTCTGATCACTCCTCTTTTTCTTCAGATCCCCTTGACCCTTTTTCCGATGATCTTTTGACATATGCTGCTCAAGAGAACACATTCAGATGGTCTGTGTCATGGTCTGATCTCATGATGACAATGTTCATCTTCTTTGCTGTACTTTATATCTATAAATCGGGGAATAGAGAGCTTGAATTTGGACAAGGAGCTGGCCAGAAAAATATTTCAGATTCAGGATCTGGCCTTATAATTAAAACGAATGCTGCGACAAAACCATCTGAAATCTATGATGAAGCGAAAAAAGCCCTTAAAGACACCTGGGTCAATGGGTCAACCTCTGTTGAGTTAGTCAAGGATAAGGCAATCAGAATAACCCTTTCAGGCGATCTCTTTTTTGATACTGGTAGGGCAGATCTTAAAACCGAAGCGATATGGGAACTCAGGCAGGTGGCACAGGTTCTAAGAGAGAACTCTTTTATAGTAAATGTAGTAGGCCACACAGACAGCGTTCCCAACCACTCTGATCTGTTTCCAACCAACTGGGAACTATCCACAGCAAGAGCATGCAGGGTAGCAAGGTTTTTGATAGAAGATGAGGGAATTGAAGAGGAACGTTTTTTTGTAAGCGGCCATTCATGGCATCAGCCGATTGTTCCCAACAACTCTGTCCAAAACCGATCACTGAACAGGAGAGTTGAGATACTTCTGATGAAGGAGATGCCATATCTGGTATCTGAATTACCATTGTCCACAACAGGACAAGCTCCTTATGACAGATAACCGGCACGGCCGGAGCGGGGTATTGGCTCTTGGCCACAACGACGAATGAAGGTCACATATAATCACGGCTATTTCAAGAGACTCTCACATAAAAAAGGGGAAGGCTGACACAGGACAAGAGCTTTATGGCAGATAAAAAAAACAAACAAAATCAAACAAAACCAAACAAAATCACCAGAGACAATTACAGAGAGTCCTTCTGGGAGCACGGCCATAAAAACCTTCTGGGGCTTATTCTCTGCGTTATGATATTCTGCATAGGATTTGTTCTTGATGGCAATTTCGCCATGTACATAAACCTGTCTGGATTTGCGGTTGTGCTTGGAGGAACTTTTGGTGCGACCATTTTAAGTTATCGCATGGAGCGGCTTGAGATCCTTATCAAAGTACTGATTACATCCTATGGTCAGGCGTTAAGAGATCCTGATTCAATTGTCGAAATTCTGCTTGAACTATCTGTGAAAAGAAGGCTACAAGGAGTTATGGCACTTCAAGATGACGAAGAGGAGACTACCATAATTTTCCTGCGTCAGGCACTTGGCTTTATTGTGGACAACTACTCACCAGAGCAGATCAGGGAAGCACTCCATGCCGAGATGTATTTTTTTAGAATGCGGCGAGATGAGATGACAAGAATACTGCACACAATGGCTGATGTTGCTCCGGCATTCGGGCTTGTGGGAAGTGTTGTGGGGCTTATTGGAATGCTTGCAGGTGTGGGTGACTCTTCAGTTATTCTTGCAACAGTTCCGATTGCACTGACATCCACCCTTTACGGCATCATCCTTTCCAACTTCTTTTTTATCCCTTTTGCTGCCAATATCAAAGAGAGGACTGTAAAGGAGCTGATGCTGCAAAAAATCATCACGGAAGGTGCTGTTGCAATTGCTGCTGATCTTCATCCTCGAATGCTTGAGAGAAAGCTCAAATCTTTTCTTACCCCCTCAGCAAGAAGAGACTCTCTGATATCTATCAATAAAATCAGAGAAAGATTTGGTTTAAAGGGGGATTTGATGACTAGGGATAACCTGATCCAGGAAAACAATGAACCTTCACATTATGAAATAACAAAAAATACAGAAACTGGTTCTTTGGATCTTTAATCTTGATGGTCTCGTAAACAGTCTGAAATAGGTTTTTTTCTGTAGTAACCCTTTGGTTTTATTAGACACAGATTTTAGTAAATTGACTTTTTACGAAGTCATCAATCTTCTAAAATGGATAAAATTCATATGGAGCCAACACCATATTCTTACAGATGGACGGCAGGATTGATATCTATTGTCCTTATCTCAACTGCACTTCTTGTACTATGGACAGTAAAGTCAACTGACAGACAGATGAGAACTATTCTGATAAGGCAGACAAGAATGATAGCAGAAACTATCAACATCAAGCGACTCAATACTCTTACAGGCACTGATGCCGACCTAAACTCGCCTGCCTATTTAAGGATAAAAGAGCAGCTCGCATCCCTGTGTATGGCCAATCAAGGATATCTTTTTATCTATCTGATGGGACGCAAAAATGATGGTACAATATTTTTTTTAGTTGATAACGAGCCGGTAGGATCTAAAAATGCACTTCCGGTAAGCATGAGTTATAATGACATCCCAAAGGAATTTTACAGTGTATTTCAAACAGGTCTGCCGATAACCGCAGGGCCTTATAAAGACAATCGAGGAAACTTTGTAAGCAGTGCAGTTCCTGTACTTAATCCAGAAACAGGATCAGTAATGGCTGTTCTGGCTGTTGATATTAAATCGAGTAGCTGGCAAAAAGAGATATCCTATGCCATATTGGTGCCTATAATGGCAGGCCTGATGCTCTTTATTATTATAATCACTGGTCACACAATTCTTGTAAGGAGGGATGCCAGAAAAGGAATAAAGAATATTGAGGTTATCCTTTCAGTTGCTGTGGGGCTTACACTCTCAATTACCGCTTCATGGATTACCGATCAAAATGAACAACGCCGCTATGATGAAAGTTTCTATGAACTTGCCAGAACAAAGACCACCTACCTTGCCAATGCATTTACCAATCTTCGTGATATTGAACTTACAGGCCTGGCTCACTTTATTGAACAGAACCCGGATGTAACCCAGAAGGACTTCTCTTCTTATACAGCACATCTGGTCAGCAACCCGGCGATTCAAGGCTGGGGATGGGTTCCAGTCGTTCCTGCAAACATGCGTGAAAAAATTAAACAGAAAGCTCGTGATGAGGGACAGAGTGATTTCATGATCTGGGAAAAAGATCCTAAAGATGAGCCAACCGAGGCAAAAGAGAGGCCTCTTTACTATCCTGTACTTTATGTTGAACCTATTACTGGAAACAAGGTAGCTATTGGTTATGATCTTGGCTCAGAGCCAATACGCAATGCTGCCATCCAGAAAATACTTCAAACCGGTTATCCTACTGCAACCGACCCAATAAACATACTGCAGACATCAGGCAATAGAAAAGGTATCCTGGCATGCCAGCCTGTATTTGCCAAAGAAAACCCTGGTACTCTGCAAGGAGTTGTTCTTGCTGTATTGAAAATGGGTAATCTGCTTAGGATAACTACTGATGCAACTCTGGATAGAGATAATATAGCTATCACATTTGGATTATACCATTTGAAACCAGATGCCTCACCTGAATTACTTGCATCCACATCAGAATGGGAAAACAACTCCATATATGGTAAGGACTCCCGCTATAGCACAGACTCAAGTATCTCATCTGCACCTTCAACCCCATATCTGACAAGCCTATTCCCTAAAGAGCCCTATTTTACAAGACCTATATTTTTGTTTGGAAAAGCCTTTGCTGTAAGTGTATTCCCAGGTCCATATTACACTACACTTTTTCCTGCAAGAGCGGGCTGGATGACACTGTTAACCGGACTTATTCTGACCTTTGGAATAGCATTTATAATAAATCTGGTCGTTAACCGTCGAAAAATTCTGGAGCATAAAATTGAAGAACGCACAATAGAACTTAAGCAGACTAACAATCAGCTTGAAGGTGCGATTGCCAGAGCTAACGCAATGGCTCTAGAAGCCAATATGGCAAACTCTGCCAAAAGCGAATTTTTGGCCAATATGAGCCACGAAATTCGTACCCCAATGAACGGTATAATAGGGATGAGTGCACTGCTAATAGATACCACACTTACAGAGGAACAGAAGAGTTATGCTCAGGTAATTCAATCCAGTGGAGAATCTCTTCTCTCCATTATCAATGACATCCTAGATTTTTCCAAGATTGAAGCAGGAAAACTTGAATTTGAAATTATGAATTTTAACCTTCTGGCAACCCTTGAGGATATAGACGGGCTCATGTCCTTAAAAACCAGAGAAAAAGGTATTGAGTTCATGGTCTCTGTAGATCCGGATATCCCTGTTTTTCTCAAAGGAGATCAGGGACGTCTCCGCCAGATACTTGTCAACCTTGCAGGAAATGCAGTTAAATTTACCGACAAGGGAGAGATAACTGTCAGGGCCACTCTTAATAGTCAGAATAAAAATGAGGTAACGATAAAGTTTTCTGTGTCTGATACTGGTATTGGTATCCCCCTGAACAGAAAGGCTCTTCTATTTTCTCCTTTTACCCAGGTAGATGGCTCTACCACCAGAAAATATGGAGGAACCGGTTTGGGTCTTTCCATATCAAAACAACTTGTAGAGATGATGGGAGGGGAAATAAGTTTTGAAAGCAATGAGGGTAAAGGGTCAATATTCACATTTACCGCAAGATTTTCAAAACAGACTGAGCAGAATAGGTGGCAACACGAGGCTGAAATTAAAAGAGTGAAAGATCAACCCGAAAAAGAGGTAGAGGTATCTGCACAAAAGTCTAAAAATAAGATATTAAACCAATGCTCTGAAAAAAGTATATTAGATAAGCCGCCTGCAATAGATGTGAATGTGGCTGAAAAATCCTTGATTCCTTCAGAATGCAATAGAGAGAAATTCAAAATTTTATTAGCAGAAGATAATTCAGTCAATCGTCAACTTGCCCTTGTAATCCTCAAAAAATTAGGTTACCAAGCCAAATCAGTGACGAATGGAAAAGAAGCTGTAGAGACTCTACGTATCGATAACTATGATCTGGTATTCATGGATTGCCAGATGCCTGAAATGGATGGTTATGAAGCCACACGGAATATAAGACAAGGCAATGCAGGGATTAAAAATGTCAAGATTCCTGTGATTGCAATGACAGCCAATGCCATGAAAGGAGACAGAGAAAAATGTCTAGAAGCTGGCATGGACGATTATATAGCAAAACCAATTCTGCCAGGAACCATTCTAGAAGTGCTTGAGAGGTGGCTGGCTGATAATTTGGACAGTTAGATTACTATCCTTGACTTTCGTATTATTATTGAGGCAACTTTCTTTACTGCAGACGCGTCCAGGCTCTGAGATATCACTTCCTGCCCTCTCTTGCGGCAGTTTGAGGATCAATTTTCCAGGAAACTGCCGGAGATAAAATATATAGAAGCATCAGAATAAATACCAGATATCCGAACCATGGGGTAAAGACAAAAATTATGAGCAGCGTCAACGTAATCCATGTAAACCAGGGATTACGATCCATAAATCTTCCCATGTGCAGATATTTTACTGGATAGAAATTCATGAGGATAGATGTAAAGATAAACAAACCAAAAGTAAAAAAACCAATCTGTCTGCTCCACTCAAGTTCTCCAGTGGCAATATGTGCTATAATAACCAGAGGTGAAGTTACGAAAAGAGCGGCTGCAGGGGTTGGCAAACCCTTGAAAAGTCCTGGGATTGCATTCTTATCAAGTGTAAAATAGATCAGCCTCATGATACCTGCCAGTGCATAGACTATTGCTACAGTATTCAAAGGAAGTGAACGGATATCCAAACTCTGATGGTGAGAAAGAGATATATAAAAGATCCATGCAGGTGCAATACAGAAACTTATACCATCGGCTATATCATCCATAAGGCCGCCAAAAGTTATATACCCCTTACTGACTACACCAGGAAGCGGCTCTGTCAAACCAAGTTTTCTTGCCATTGCACCATCTAACTTATCAAAAACAGCAGCCCCTATAAGCAAAAGATAGGATTCAGTCATCTTCCCCTGATAGGCAAAAAAAACTGCCAGAAGTCCCATAATGGCATTCATGGAAGTCAGTGCATTGGGAAAGACTGAAAGAATCCTACGCCTTAATAAATTATCGTCAAGACAGATCTCATCTAAGCAGTATGTTCCATATTTCCTACAATAACCGGCAATAGAACCAAAATTGATTATCAGAAAAAGTATCTCCACAATGAATAGATTTCGCAGAGGTAAATTCCCAAGTCTTGTGATAGTTGTATAAAGAGTTGATGTTTCTCCTGAAAAAGGGACATAAAAGGCATGCACATAAAGAAGAAGGCCAAGCGGGGCAGCAACAATAGTACGAAGGCGGGTAAGTTCACGCAACTCAGGCTCTTGGCCATATCTTGAGGCAAAGCCTCGCATAAAATGTGCGAAATTATTTCTTACAAGGACTGTAACACAGATAATCAGAACAAAAATAGCATGTAAAAGCTCCAAACGGCTATGGGCAGGAGAAACAAAAAGTAGTCTCCACATCATGCCTACGGAAACAAGAGGAAAAACAATGGAATATACAACTCTGTCCATAATAAGATCTGCAAGTTCTGCAAACGTTGGATTAGGACTGAAGCGTTCAGAAAACCAGCCGTCCACAAGATCAAAGATCATGGATGTAAAAAGCAGAAGGGTTCCAGTAAGGTATATAGAGTAATTACGGGTAAGCATGACCGCCATTGCACAAATCATCCCTGCAAAAACCAGAAGAGGACGGCCATATACCAGTACAGGAGTTATCTTTCTTAAAATGATCTGTTTTTTTGCCATTAGAGTCCTTTTGTATTGATATCAATTTGATTGACTATTACATACCTCGTGAGTCGTAAGTTCTCAATTTTTAATACAATATGCGTTATTTAAAGTTCTCATTGAACACAATATGCTGTAGCAACTTTGAGAAGTTATGACTGATGAGTACATACCAATACACCAGCAAACAATCAACGATTTTTTCTTGTCGACAATGAACTGTTAGTTACAACCTTCAAAACCCAAAAAAGGGTTTTGAGAAATTATAAAAAATCTCAAAACCCTTGTTGTTAACTTGATGGTACCGAAGAGAAGACTTGAACTTCCACACCTTGCGGTACTAGATCCTAAGTCTAGCGTGTCTACCAATTCCACCACTTCGGCACATCATTTTTCGACCGGACATTCACAGCGTTACAACTCAACAGCCATAATGTTACAATCGAATTTATGTAGGGGTAGTATTTATCCCAAATAGAAGATGAAGTCAACTTAAAAATAGAAAAATAAAACTGGTATGTGTTAGCGTTGATCAAGGCTCTTCCGGAACAGTGAAGACTAACTCAGGCCCACATACAGACAGTACATGGCAAACGGTGCAGCAACAAAAAAGACTACCCAGACAGAAATCTGAAGAATAATCTCTTTGAGACGATCCGTTCTCAAATCGATATTTTTACATCGCATCTGTTCTAAGTCTTCATCATCTGCCACACTGCCCCATTTTTTCATAAACCATCCTGTCAGCACCAAAATTAATACCACTGATGGGTAAAATAGAACCAATATCCAGAAAAAAAAAATTACTAATACCAACGAGACCATAAAGCCATTTTAATACCTTTACATCAGGATATTAACCTCATTTATTTTGAATAGTAAAAAAAATTTAATCGACCTATCCACGCCAATATAAGTTTAAGCCTTAGTGACAATCAAACCTATTCATTACGTTTCAATTTCAAACACTGACATAATTACCCCTATGCAGATTTAAATGATACTTACCCTATGGAAGTACTTGGCGTCAATACAATTAAGAGTCATTTAACCTGAATTGGGTATAAGGAAAAATTCAATGTTGTTATATTAATTGAAATCTGCTACCAGATATCAATAAAGAGTATGACAGGGTGTGATTACTATAAACATAATTGGAGGAATACGGATGGGTTTAAAAGCATTGAGCATCAAATGGAAAATTTTTGGAATCGTATTGATTGGCCCCATAATTGTAGCCATTATTCTTGCGTTTAAAAATGTTAACTCTATCAAAGATTGGGCTGAAAAATCAACAATTGAGAAAAGCCGTGCTGTTGTCCTGATGGCTGAAGCTGGCAGAAATGAGATGGCAAATAAACTTCAAGCCGGAATAATAAAACCATTCAGCGAACTGGACAAATCAAATATTGTATCAGCAGTGCCGGTCATCACCGCCATAAATATGGCCAAAATCAACGCTGAAAAAGCAGGATATCAGTTCAGAGTACCAAAATTTAGCCCGAGAAATCCAGAAAATGAGCCAACTGAACTTGAATCTGCCATACTAAAAGAGATGAAAGAGCAGAACCTTGAGGAAAAAATTGTGGTTGAAGAGAATCAAATCCGTTATTTCAAACCGGTTTATCTAACCAGTGAATGTCTCTTCTGTCATGGAGATCCCAAAGGCAAGACCGACCCAACAGGTGGAATAATGGAAGGGTGGAAGGAGGGCGAAATGCACGGTGCATTTGAAATTATAGGCTCTCTTGCAGAGGCGAAGCAGGCTGTATGGGAAGCTCAAAAAAGTATTATTCTCTGGACAGCACTGATTTTAGTTCTAATCAGCATGTTCGTCTGGCTCCTAGTGAGAACAAACTTACTAAAACCTCTTGAAACTTCAACTTCATTTATAAACGCCATTTCCAAAGGAGATTTAACCCGTTCCATTGAGTCAAGTTCAAAAGATGAATTTGGGGAGATGTTCAGCAACCTAAATACAATGTCTGTGAATTTAAGAAAGATGATCACCGATATTTCTGAAAATAGTAAAGTCCTTTTCAATTCATCAAGCGGTATCCAAAATATTGCAGACTCGCTCTCAAAAGGCTCTGAGAAGACATCCAATAATGCCAATACTGTAGCAGTAGCAGCAGAAGAGATGAGTTCAAACATGAATTCCGTTGCTGCAGCAATGGAGCAGGCATCCACAAATATTGGTATTGTGGCGACCTCAGCAGAGGACATTACCCGCAATATAAATGCTATTTCAAATAATTCTGACAAAGCTAGAGATATTACTGACAAGGCTGTAAAGCAGGCTAAAACCGCTTCTGAAAGGGTTGACAAACTAGGACGTGCGGCAACAGAAATAGGAAAAGTAACAGAAGCGATCAGTGGTATTTCTGAACAGACAAATCTACTGGCTCTTAATGCCACAATTGAAGCAGCGAGAGCCGGAGAGGCAGGTAAAGGATTTGCAGTTGTTGCCAACGAGATCAAAGACCTTGCAAAACAGACATCGGATGCCACAAGTGAAATAAATAAGATGATAGAAGATATTCAAAAGTCAACAATGGAAACGGTAAAGGACATCGAAGAGATATCAGCCGTAATCAATAATGTGAACAAGACTGTGTCTGAAATTGCCACATCTGTGGATGAGCAGTCTAAAACCACTCGTGAGATTGCAGAGAATGTTATGCAGGCATCCCAGGGTATAAGTGAGGTCAATGAGAACGTATCACAGACATCTACGGTTTCAGAAGAGATTGCAAAAGACATATCTGATGTAAATCACTCTGCACAGGAGATGTCACGCAACAGCACAACACTTAACAGTAAGTCACGTGAGCTTTTTGAGATATCAGAAAAAATGAAAATAACTGTAAGTAAATTTAAGATTTAGAAAAACAGATGGGGTACTACAAATATTATGTGTGCCCCTTACTCTACTTAAAAATGTTTTTAGATCGCTATCAGACCAAGTCAAGCTATTTTTTTACTTAGAATGTGATGTTACGCAGTAAATCAATAAAATCAACGCTTACGGACTTTTCATACGCATGAAAAGTCCTCATTTATTAAGGGGATTGCGAACATGACTTAGGATTATGGATTAACTACTGCTTCAATTTGAGTGACAGTCTGATCGCCAAGTATCACCTTACCACTCTGAACTTGAAGTATTGCGGTCAAATCCTCAAAGCCTATCAATTGAATGGCATTGCTGGCTGATATTACCAATTTTGTCTTGTTTATTTCATCCTCAAAGGTGACGGTAGCACCAGAACGCGACACTCTAAACAGAGATGAGGATTCCTGAAAAGATATGATATTAATACCTGGAAAATTAACAAGTTTTGCATGGGCCCCGCTTTGTACAGTGAGATTATTGATCCAGTTCCCCCCATAAACAGTAGTCTCACCTCCAGAATAAATTTTTGTCGGGGTGCTGTCTGTCAATATAACCGGATAGCCTGTCTGCTGAAATATCCAATCCCTCCCTTTTGATACACGGCTATATACGCCATACGATTCAGGCTGTGCACAGCCATTACCCCAGCTTACAATTCCTGTTAGAATATAACCTCCATCAGGGTGGAGAGTTACAAGCGGTCCCCCGCTATCTCCTAAACAGGCATCCTTTCCCCCTTCGACAAAACCTGCACAAAGCATATTCTCTGTAATCTCCCCCTCTCCAAAAAAAACCGCACAATCATCATTTGATACCAATGGAATCTTTACCTCCTGCAATTGGTCTGGATATGAACGGTTTTTGGGTTCTGTCGAGCCCCACCCCATAGCTGTCGCCATGATGTTTTTTTTTGAAGCCAAAGATATTTTTAGAATAGAGAAATCATTTTCAGGAGTTGCCAAAAAATCAATTGGCTGCTTGGTTGAGGGAGTCTTAAGTTGAATCAAGGCAAAGTCATTATCTGTAAGAATATCATCGTAATCAGGATGAACAATAATTTTAGATACTTCGATCCGCTCATATGTGTCAGGAGAGGCATTTAAATTCAACATGCCAAGAACAACGTCAATACTCTGAGCCTGAAGTGGAAGGGTACTATAGTCCTCGCACACGCAATGTGCCGCTGTCAGAACCCAGAAAGGTTCTATAAGTACCCCTCCGCAAAACTGTCCGAAGGAGAGATCATCTTCGTTGCTGTAAACTAAAGCTGCCATCCAGGGATATTTGGATGGATCAGTTACTGTCTGTCCTCCAACAATCCGTGTTTCATGAGAGATAACTACCTCATTAGAAGCCGAACCCGTCAGTGACAAGTCTACAGTATCAGTAGATATATTTTGAGCAAAAGATAATGAAGGAGCTCCGGATATCAAAGACAAAAACTCTGATAAAGGAAGAAGTTGAGATGCCACAGAGAAGCATGACACCAAAGAGAGTAGTATAAAGACAAAAAACCATCTTCTCATTAAAAAAACCTCATATCAAATAACCGGCACGGCCGGAGCGAGGTATTGGCCCTCGGCCACAACGAAGAATGAAAGTCATATAATCACAGCTATTTAAAGAGACTTTCACATAAAGATTATTTATCCTGCATTTGCTCAATCAGCTCTTCCAGAACCGCATCAGCTTTTTCAATGGGAATCTGACAGGTACCAACTTTTTTATGACCACCACCCCCGTATTTGAGCATCAGTGAGCCAATGTCTGTGGTGCAGCTTTTATTCAAAATGCTGTATCCACATGTCATAACTATATTCTGCCGCTGAAATCCCCATACTACCTGGATAGAGATATTCTGTTCAGGATAGAGACTGTAAAGGACAAACCTATTACCTGTATATATTTCATCCTGATTTCTCAAATCCAGCACAATCACATTGTTCCTTATGGTTGTATTAGTACGTATCATATCCCTAAAAAGTGCGTCTTGTTCAAAATAACGACGAGTTCTCTCTTTTACATCCTCAATTTCAAGGATTTCATCAACACTTTTATTACGACAGTACTCAATCATATCCATCATAAGCTGGTAATTGCTAATTCGGTAGTCTCTGTATCGGCCAAGTCCTGTCCTTGGATCCATAACAAACGAGAGCAGATCCCAACCCTTGGGGTTTAAAATTTGATCTACCGTAAAATTACCAGAATCTGCTTTATCAACAGCCAGCACCAGATCATTAAGATGTTCATTATTAAATGACTCTTCACCTCCATAGTATTCATAAATAACCCGGGCTGCACTTAACGCTGAAGGATCACTTATACCATTATAATTTTCATACGCCTGTCTTTCAGTTTCACTTGAATGGTGATCAAACCATATACCACAACCTTTCACATATGGAATATTGGCAAGAATATCATTCTCATCTACCTCAATCTTTCCATCCTGAATATCCTTGGGGTGAACAAATTTAATATCATCAATCATACCCTTTTCTTTGAGAAGTGCCGCACATCCCAGGCCATCAAAATCCGAACGTGTTAAAAGTCTCATAATAATGCTCCTTAAATTGTATAAGTGTATATGTGTCTGAATTGCAATTTTAAATGACTCAGGTCGCAAAATAAATTAAACTACAAAAAAAATACTTTTTTTGCAACAGTACGCATAAACAAAAACGGGTCATGTATCAAAAAGACGCATGACCCGTACGGTACCCAAAAGACTATATCTATCAATTTCAGATTTGAGAGACTGTTTTTTACAAAAAATCAGATTCCCAACTGTAAATGCAAGCTACATCTCTTTAATTGCTTCTGTAAGAGCTGGCATGAACTCCAGAATATCTGTAACGATACCCACATCTGCAACCTGAAAAATAGGGGCTTTGGGGTTTTTATTTACCGCAACAATATAAGGATTTCCTTTTACTCCGCCCATATGCTGGAAAGATCCGCTTATACCCATAGCCATATAGACTTTGGGCTTTACAGTCTTACCTGATGTTCCAACCTGACGTGATTTTTCAAGCCATTTTGCATCAACAATAGGTCTTGAACAGGAGACAACAGCACCCATAGCCTCTGCAAGCTCCTGGGCAATCTCAATATTTTCCTGCTCCTGAATTCCGCGGCCAACAGATACCAGAACATCAGATTTTGTGATATCCACATCACCAACTTCAGCCTGAACAACTTCAAGAAATCTTCTCTTGGCTGTAAGGTCTCCAGCCTCGCCAGACTTGTCTGTCACCTTTCCGCCGGCAGCAGCATCAATCGGAGCAAAAGCACCAGGACGGATGGTAATAACAGCACCATTAGAGATATCACAGGCAACATGGGTGCTCACAGCACCGCCAAGCTCCTGGCGTACAAGTTTGAGCTTGCCATCTGCAACACCTTCAAAATCAACAGCATCCGCAGCAAATGCAGAATCCATCTTGATTGAGAGGCCCGGGCACATATCCATTCCAAATGTATTATGTGGAGCCAGAACAACAGCGGATTTATCAAGCACATTGCACAAAGCCTTGCGGACAACCTCTGCATTTGGATATGCAAGAGCCTCGTTGCCTATTTTGATTACTTCGGCATATTTAGAGGTAAGAGAGTCTGCAACCTTGTCAAGATCAGCACCAGAACCAGTTACAACAGCAGTTACAGTTGCAGCAGGATCAATTTTTTTTGCGGCTGTGATATACTCAGATGCAATATCGTCCGCAACTCCGGCCACATGCGTAACATATACAAATATTTGAGTCATTATGCGAGTCCTCCCTTGCTTTTGATTCTTTCAATGAGCTGTGCAATAATCTCATCTGTGGAGCCTTCAAGCATCTCTGCACCGGCACCAAGCTCTGGCACAAAATAGTCAACTCTCTTTACCTTTGCTCCGGCATCTCCTACAGAAGAGGGATCAATACCAAGAGCTGCAGCATCTTTTACAGGGATCTCAACCTGGGCAACTTTTCTGATACCACGGATACCTACATAACGAGGTTCATTAATACCGGTCTGAATGGAGAGAACGCAGGGAAGATCTACTTCATTCATCTCCTGGTTTCCGCCTTCTATCTCTCTGCCTACTTTAATTGTAGTGTCACTTTCAACTTCGATCTTGTTGACCAAGGAGGCATAGGGAAGATCAAGCATGGCAGCAAGCATTCCACCAACCTGACCGGCAGCAGCATCAGCCTGTGCACCGGTGAGAATGAGGTCATATTTTCCCTTCAGAACCTCTCCTTTGAGAATTGTGGCAATTCCCTTACCGTCAGAGCCTTCAAAAGCATCATCAGAAAGAAGAATACCGTTGTTGGCACCCATGGCCATCTCACGTCTTAAAACCTCTTCAGATTCGCTGTCACCAACAGTCACCACGGTCACATTCCCTCCGACCTTGTCAACAATCTGAATAGCCTCTTCAACCGCATAGTTATCCCACTCATTCACGGAATACACCAGATCATCACGATCAAGGTCATTGCCGGCACTGTTGAGCTGAAATTCATTCTCAGCAGTATCCGGAACACGCTTGACACATACCAAAATCTCCATTGTTACCTCCAGATAAAGTTAAATAGACTTCCTGCATAACTATCTTTTGATCATTGATTTTACTTGATGAACAGAAAGTTATGCAGTATGTCCAATGTTTAGATATATACAAAAAACATCTTAAATTTAAGCCATATGCTGGACAATCAGCTCTGTAAAATCTATTGCCCTCATTTCGCCCTCTTTGCCAGCCACTTTAATTGCATCCTGAATATTAACCAAACAGAATGGACAGGCAGTCACTATAACAGTTGCACCGGCTTCAGCCGCCATCTGCACCCTTAGAACTCCCATTCTGGTCTCCTCTTCTGGTTCATAGAAGAGCATCAGCCCACCACCACCGCAACAAAAAGATCGGTCTCTGCTCTTTTCAAGCTCAACCCGATTTAGATTTTTTATTGCATCCAGGGCCTCCCTTGGATCTTCATAAACACCATTGTGTCTTCCAAGATAGCAAGGATCATGATAGACATAAACGCTTTCTGGCTCTTGGGCCGCCTTAAGAGCCAAGGCTCCGGATTTGATCTTCTCTGTAATAACCTGACTTACATGTTTTACAGGAGGCAGATCCTTATAGTCATTCTTAAGGGCATTATAGGCATGGGGGTCTGCAGTCACAATCTGTTTAACTTCGGACTCAAGAATTGCTTCGGTGTTTTGTGATTTAAGATCCTGAAACAGCATCTCTTCTCCAAACCTTAAAACCTCGTTGCCGCTGTCCTTTTCAGCTTTTCCAAGTATGCCAAAATCGACGCCGGCACGAGTTAGAATCTTTGCAGTGTTCTGAGCAATGGTTTTAATATTATCATCAAAGGATGTGATACTATCTACAAAAAACAGAGTATCTGCAGTTTCACCTTTTTCCAAAACCTTTACGCTGCACTCTGCTGCAAACTCTTTGTCAGTACTCCAATCAGCCCGTTTTTTCTCCATGATTCCATATGGGTTGCCACGTTTCTCAAGAGCTTTAAGCGGTTTCTGGAGAGTTTGAGGCACCATTCCCTCATCTACCATACCTCTTCTTAAATCAACCATCTTGTCAATATACTCTATGCCAAGAGGACACTCCTGCTCACATGCTCCGCAGGTTGTACAAGACCAGATCTCATCTTCGGAATAGATATCTTCCACAAGCATTTTACTTTTATAGATTGCTCCTGACTTTATAGGATAGTTTCTGAATATCAGATCTCTTGCCTTGATAGTTATAAACCTTGGTGATAGAGGTCTGCCTACAGCATTGGCAGGACACTGATCAGAACATCTTCCGCAATCTGCACATGAATAAAAGTCAAGCATGTGCTTCCATGTGAAATCCTCAAGTTTTTTTACACCAAGAGACTCAAGGTTATCCAGTTCATCTTCGCTCACACCATGCACAACAGGCTTGATATTGCCTTTTTTGACCCGCATGAAAAATACATTGAAGATAGATGTTATAACATGAAAATGTTTACCCATAGGCAGAAAGCATAAGAAAAAGAAAAAGGTAAGATCATGGATATAGTACATTACAATATGAAGCCCCTGCAATGTACTTTGGGCAAATCCAGATACCATTCCTCTGAATATCCAGACCAGAGAAAGAGGTGCTATAAACTCAGCATGCCCTGTGTGCTGCATCTCTGCCGCAAGTTCTGTAGCTTCAAAAAGACTCTCGGATATCATTAGAGTTGAGATGACACCAAGGACAAATACAGCCTCTGCAGTGTGATCCTTACCATATTTTGCTGGAACATCATATCTTGCAGGTCTTACGACACCCCTTCTGACTGCGGCAATAATACAGGCAATCAAAACACCTGTAGCGGCATAATCCTTAAAAAAGTTATAGATATCTCCAATTACACCATCAAATCCAGGCAGAACAAAATCACTTGAAATGCCTATGATAACAAGAGATGTTGATCTGATAGAAAGAACAAGAAATCCTGCAAAGATCACAATATGAAGAACACCTGCTACCATGTAACGCGGCTGGCGTATCTGAGCTAGCCAGACAAAAAAAAGATTTTTCAGACGCTCAGGGATATTGTCAAAACGGTTATCAGGGGCTGCCCGCACCAGAGGTGCTATTCGTCTGGCCATGATATAAGTGAAAAGGGCAACCCCTACCACAGGTATCAAGACTGACAGAATGGCAGCAGGGAAAAAACCAAAAAAGTTAAAATTTGCTGGTCCAATCAATGGTGACATGATGTTACTCCATAAATAAAAAAAGAATTAATAAATTAATGCCAAGCAGACACTATTGTTTCCCAATGAATTCGGATTCAATAACTCACAGACTCAAGGCTTTAATGGACAATATGCCAAAGGTCAAGAAAAAAGATCATTTACCTTATATATTGCATTCATTCTATATATTGCTTTTAACCCCGTTTTTTACTCCATTTTTTATTCCGCTCAAATAGAGGTCAACCAGAGGATCTCCCATGGCAACAAGATCATATTTGCCATCCGCAGCAACCCACGTATTTACAACTCCTTCAACCGCTCCAAGAACAAAGCGCTTTACTAGCCCAACAAAAAGGTCCTGACGTATGCTTCCCTCCATCTGGCCCTGTTCAATTATCTCAGAGAGAAACTCCAAATACATCTTTGATACATCTTTAACATGCAGGGCGATATCTCTGCGGTACCTAACTTCAGACTGAAAGATAACAGCCATGTTGATATCATTTTGAAACTCCTGAAGATGGCACTTGATCAAACCTCTGAGTTTCAATTCAGCAGTTTCACACGCATCAACAGCCTGCCGCATCTTGTCAAAAAAGGCGGAGGTTTTAAACTCGAGAAATTGATATAGGATATCGTCTTTGTTTTTAAAATAAAGGTAAATGGTACCATCGGCGACACCAGCCTCTGAAGCGATCTGAGAGATTGTCGATTTATAAAAACCAAGCTTGGCAAAAACAGCTCCTGCACTCTCCAGTATTGCATAATATTTATCCGTCTTCTCTTTCTGCAATGAACTATCACCTTAATCTGGCATCAATTTAATCCAAAACCTGGACGAGTCAGAACCAAAAAAACATTCTGATTCTCTTGCCAAAACAACATGAAAATCAGAGATAAGAATCTAATAATCAGCCTTGCTGACCGTAGCAAATACCAAATGAATTTTCATTCATACACTATCAAAGTTTTTTCCAATGTGTCAAGCTAAGAAATATTTTTTTTACCAAAATTAATAATAAATAATTTTATTAAATAATTTCAAACAATTGATAAGTAAAAGACATAAAATAAAATATAATTTGAAAACCACTACATAGCTTTTTGAATCAGAAAAATATCATGAAGGAAGATTCATTAAAAATCTACTAATCTTATTTTTTCAGACCCTTGCTTGATTTTTTACTGATTCCATGCAAAAACGGCAGATAATAAAGAGCAGTTTATATTATGATAGCAATAACCGGCACGGCCGGAGCGGGGTATTGGCTCTCGGCCACAACGAAGAATGAAAGTCATATAATCACGGCTATTGAAAGAGACTTTCACATAAAGGCTTGTAGCGAAGAGCCATGTGGAACAATGAGCATCATTTAAAGAACATCAAGGAGGGGCTATGTCACACAGTTCAATCACCGGCAGAGATTTCAAAAAAGCACTTGAGGCAGGCAGACCCGAAAATATAAAACGACTTTTCCCTAACTCCCAAGCACTGCTTGTAAGTGGGAAATATATTGACAGGGCCATGATAAAAAAAGGCAAAGCTATGACCATTGCCGCCAACGGAAGAAATCACTTTGTGCTAAAAGGTTCCCTGATGGCCGCCCAACGTGCCAATGCAGCAATTATCATTGAGATCGCACGTTCAGAAGGAGGCACTGCTGCCTACTGCCCTGTAAGCCTATGGAATATTGCAAGACACGTTGATGCTCTTTGCAATGAACTTGATATTAAAATTCCAGTAGCAATTCATGCCGACCACTTTGGGATAAAGAGTCCTGATGAAATTGAGCAGGCAAAAATTGAGATAAATTCTCTTTTTGATGCTGGGATAACATCCATTGCCATTGATGCATCTCATCTGACAGATGCACAGAATCTTCTTGCAAATCTTGCACTAAAACCCTCTGTTCCAAGCTGGGCAGGACTTGAAACAGAAGTAGGAGAGATCAAAGGCAAATTTGGCCTTTCAACAGCTGAGGAGGCTCTTTTCTTGATACAGGGTCTAAATGCCCATGAAGTATTTCCAAACTGGATTGCGTTGAATAACGGCACTACCCACGGAATTGAAGATAGCGGCACCGGCATAAATGTGGAGCTTACAAAACAGATACATGAGGCTCTGTCAAAATACAAAATATCTGGGGCCCAGCATGGCACATCCGGTAACAGCTCTGCAAAACTTATGGAGATAGCCCAGAACACCCGTACCACCAAGGCAAATGTCGCTACTGCCCTTCAGATGATTTCATGGGGTGTAGAGGTTAACGATTTTGGAAATGCCATTCTTGACAGTAACGGAAACTTTATAAAACAACAAGATAGAGGAGTTAACGAAGAAACCTGGAACAAAATGCTGGCTCATGCCCAAAAACTAAACCTCAAAGCAGGTGATTTCAAGAAACTCAATCTTCCTTTTGAAAATATTTTTCTTGCCCAACCCAGACAGATACGTGATCGCATGGCAAAGGGGGTGGAAGAGTTTGTTTACAATATATTGATTAATGTTTTTAATGCCGGAGATACTGCACCAATTGCGATTGAAGATATCATCCAGATTGGTACACAGGATCCTGGCCCTAAATGCACAAGAATTGAAAACCCTGAAGAGTGGACAAAAGAAGAAATTCTACGTAAAGGAGCATTAATTCAAACCGAAAAAGGCCCAAGTGGCAATTTTGATGACTAAAAGAGTCCGTCCCCCCCAACACAATCCAACAAAGGATGCCAAAAAATACGCGGTGCTGCAAAATACTTTTAGTATTTTCTGCCCGCGTCCCAAATTACCCCAAAAAAATATTTCAGTTTCAACAATTACATGCCGATCAAGTGGATAAAGGAGAAATACACCATGCAGATTCCAGCATATCAAATACAGAATGTTCTAAAGGTTTACAGTAAGCAGTTAAGCCAGGGACGTGCGATTGTCAGAGATCAGAAGGCTGGCAACGACATTCAATCTGCTGACAAGGTTAAAATTTCTGCGGAAGGTAAGAGGGCTGCAATTATAGAAAAAGTTGCCTCCGGCATTGTGGATAAAATTACAACTGTTGGTCCACAGGAGGCAATGGAAAAAGAAATTGCAGATCAGCTTGAAAAAGAGTTAGGTGGAAAAATTGACTTCATCAAAAAAAAGGGGGAAAAATTTACCTTTAATTCTATTGATGAGCACAATCAAAAGAGTACACAGACACTTTCTGTAGAAGATTCAAACTTTGTACTGAAGCGAATGACACAACTGGCAAAAAAAGCAGCAGACAATAACATAGAGTTATAAACAGAAAGGTGGAAACATGAAAATTCAACACCCAAATACAATTTTTGTTCCCAAGGCATACACCCAGGCTGAAAGCAGCAAAACAGCTCACCTTAATCCTGCTGAACATACCGTAAAAACTGGAAAAAGTGACAGCGTGACCCTTTCCAGCACAACACTTCAGCTTCAAAAAATATCCGCAGCCATGGATGTTCCTCAGGAAAACAGGTCTGAGAGAATTAGTGCCTTGAAGGATTCCATTACTCGTGGAGAATATGCTATTCACCCTGAAAAAATTGCTGAAAAAGTCCTAAACTCTTTCTATATATAATTCTTGGCCGGAAAAATTTTCCACGCCCTGTGTTCGACCCATATAATAGCTATAGAAATATAAAGCTATAAACATTGAATTACAAACACAGCGATCCGTACAAGCATGAATAAATTACTGTTGGGCTTAGTAAAAATCACTCCACAGAAAAAATTACCCACCTTAAAAATTCATCAGCCATGATTTCTCTGGATTACCAGAAGATATGTGGCCATGTGAAGACCTAAAAAATATCATATTGTATGAGAAACGAAAACTTACGACTCGCGAGTAAAAAAACAAATTACCCTCCTTTTTATATCCCCATTTAAAATAACTGATCAGTCATAACTTCTCAAAGTCACTACAACATATTGTGTTCAATTAAAACCTTAAATAACACATACTGTATTAAAAACGAGAACTTAAGACTCACGAGTAAAATAATAGCAGACAACTCAAGTTGCAGATTAAAGCCCATCGTAATACATATAATATTCTGTTGTTCACTGGTGTTTTTATGTTGACAAAGTAACTATTTCAATTAAAAATGGGCTACAGATAATATTTTCAGCTTTTTTATTGAGTTTCAGAAAAATTACGGACTGTTTTTTGCTTATATCTTTCATAAGAGACGAGATAACCGGCACGGCCGGAGCGGGATATTGGCTCTCGGCAACAACAAAGAATGAAAGTCACATAAGCACAGCTATTTAAAGAGACTTTTACATAAAATAAGTATGGTTATCTTTTTTGTCCCCTTCAAAAAAAAGATGTAAAATGGAGATCTCCAGACAAACAAACTTTTATAACCCTAAAAAAATAGGTGAGCAGAATGATAGAATCAATCAATGCTTATACCCAGATCAACCAAAGCCCAGCAGCCAACAAAACAGCAAGCAGTGAGAATGCAGATATGTTCAAACAGCTACTGGGTAATGCCGTTCAGAGCAAAAAAGGAACGACTCAGGAAGCCGGATCAGACACAGAGATCACATCCAGTGGTGCATTATCAGAAATCTCTTCAATCAAAAACATTGAGCTTGATAACCCTTTATCAGAAATTGAGAGAAAAACAGATGAGCTGATTGAAAAAATGAGTCTATATGCAAACCTGTTGGAAGATCAAGAAGTATCACTAAAGGATATAGACGGTCTTCTACAAAAAATTAATGTCAATGCCGGCGATCTCATTAAAGAGACTCTTGAATCAGAGGATGCGGACCAGAGTTTAATGAATATTGTGCGTGAATGTGCCATTACAGCACACTCAGAATACATCAAGTTTCAAAGGGGAGACTATCTTGAGGGGTTTGCCTGATATTCACGAATTTGCCTGATTTTGACACCCTGTGCTTCAAGATGATTTTTGATATCTGCAATAGTATAAGTGCCATAATGAACCATAGAGGCAATCAGGGCGGCGTCAGCATGACCAGTTGTCAACACCTGTGCAATATGTTCAGGTGTACCGGCTCCGCCTGAAGCGATAACAGGAATAGTAACATTGTCTGAAATCAGACGAGTCAGATTCATTTCATAGCCATCTTTTGTGCCATCAGCATCTATTGAGTTAAGGCATATCTCTCCTGCCCCCAGAGATTGACCCTTTTGTGCCCAATCCAAGGCGTCAAGCCCCATGTATGTTCTTCCTCCATTAATAACGATTTCATATCCGGACGGGATACCTTTTTTCTCACCCACATGCTTTACATCCATACCCAGAACTACGCACTGATTTCCAAAAGCTCTGGCACCCTGAGATATAATTTCAGGATTTTTAACAGCCGCAGAATTAACACTCACCTTCTCAGCACCGGCAAGAAGTACTGCCCGCATATCCTCAAGTGTTCTAATGCCACCGCCAACTGAGAATGGAATAAATATAGTTTCAGCTACCCTCCTTACTACCTCAATCATGATATTGCGCTTCTCATGAGAAGCAGTAATATCATAAAAAACAAGTTCATCAGCACCAGCTTCATAGTAGAAGCGGGCCATTTCCACAGGATCTCCAATATCCACATTGTTCTCAAACTTAATACCTTTGGTTGTTCTTCCTTCACGAACATCAAGGCATGGGATAATTCTTTTACTCAGCATTTACAAATATCTCCATCACTCATATTTCCAAAATACCTGCATCATAAAAAGACTCTATTAACTTGAAGAACAACATCATGTCCGTTTTATGGACTGTCAAACAAGCAAGTTATAAAAAGCTCTCCGTCCGCGGGACATTAGTTAATTCATCATGAGCTTAAGCCACAGGATTCCATAGACAAAAATTTTTTAGGATCAGCAAACCTGGCTCACCGCTTTTTTCAAGATGAAACTGAGTTGCAAAAAGATTATCCCGCCCAATTGCCGACGCAAAGACAATTCCATACTCTGTTGTACCATATACGTTAGCTTGCTCAACTGGTACGGGAAAGTAGCTATGAACAAAATAAAATTCATCTTCGGTTTTTATTCCTTTAAGTAACGGATGATCCTGGACAATATCAAGACCGTTCCACCCCATGTGAGGAACTTTGAGCATAACCTGATCAATTTTAGCATGATGCACTGGTTTAATAGAGTTACCATTACGATCAGACATGCAATTACAAGTTCCAAAAGGCTCTTCAGACGGCAGAGAGATCATTTTGTCTGCAATCATATGGCTGGAAAATTCCTTAGCCTCACCCGATATCAGACCCAGACAAAGAGCATCATTCTCCTCACTTCTGTCCATAATAATCTGACATCCCACACAGATTCCAAGCATTGGGATTTTTGATTCAAAAGTTTTTTTCAGGGCAAGGTCAATGCCTTTTTTCTGCATCATATCCATGGCAGCCCCAGCAGCACCAACCCCTGGAAATATTACCCTCTCTGCAGCTGCGATTCTTTCAGGATCATCTGTAATCACCGAATCATACCCCAGGTATGAGACTGCCCGTGCCACACTGGTCAGATTACCTGCCCCGTAATCAACAATAACTATCATACCCTTGTCCTCACCTCACCAAATCAATTTTAAATTAAGGAGTTATAAGGCTATTTGCGGAAAAGAATACCCCATCAATCCTGCCCTGAAATGTTGAAATTCAGGGTTTATCTCAGGAGAACAGGTATATTTATTCATGCAAATCACCTAAAACCTCATTGGAATCATAGAATAATATTTGATATTTAAAATACCATCTCTTTTGCCTTATCCCAAAGAGATTCCAGTTCCTGACGCGGTACATCTTTCAAAAAAACGCCCCTTTCTGCAAGGATCTGCTCCATATATCTGAACCTTTTTTCAAATTTGCATGTAGAACTATTCAGGGCAATCTCAGGATGAATGCCTGCAAGACGGGCAACATTGCCAAGAGTAAAGAGCACGTCCCCAAATTCCATCTCAATATCACTCTTATCACCTACTGAAAGGGCATGTATAAATTCATTCCACTCCTCTGATGCCTTTTGGATTACCTCATAAATATCTTTCCAGTCAAATCCTGCTCTTACTGCACGTTCTGAAATTTTATAAGAGCGCATCAAAGCCGGCATGCCAGCAGGTACAGAATCAAGAACCGAGGCTGTTTTTTTCATGCACATATCCTGATTCTCTTTTTCTTTCACTTCCAACTCCAATTGGTCGCCTTTTTTACCCGACTTCAACTGAGCAGCTTTTTTAATCTCTGCCTCCTGCTTCTCCTCTTTTTTGATATTTTCCCAAGTTGTCCACAACTCTTCCTCACTGTTTACAGAGATCGCCCCATACACATGAGGATGCCTTCGAATCATCTTGGCAGCACTTCTGGCAATACTTTTCTGAATATCAAACTTTCCCCTTTCACGATAAATCTCGGCAATGAAAACAAGCTGAAAAAGAACATCTCCCAGCTCATCACATACTTCATCCGGCTCATCAGCTTCAATAGCAGCCAGGAGCTCATACATCTCTTCAGCCAGACATTTCCACATGGTTTGAGGGGTCTGTTTTCTATCCCAGGGGCAACCATTTTTCCCACGAAGAGTCTGTATAATTTTTACAAGAGTTGATAAACTTTTTATTTCTTCGGCAACGGTTCCTTTTCTGCAACAGTTGTCTTTATCTTCTCCACAGCCTTCTGCGTTAAGCTCTCTGTCATCTTCTCTTGTATTGACAATCTTTGCTGTTCCCAAATTTCTTTTATCCTCTCTATTTTAGCTTTCAGATCACCTTTCAATTCTCTAGATATAAATATGGTAGCCATCTCTGAAACATGAGCAACATAGGGGGTAAGAGTCGATTTAGTTATAAATTCAGGCTCACCGGGTAAGAAAGCTGTAAACATGATAAAAACTACTGATGCTACAAGAAGCCCCTTGAATGCCCCAAAGACCATACCAAATAATTTATCAACCCATCCAAGAAATACAATTTTCAAAAATTCTTTGATAATATGAGCCATAATTGCGGTCATGGAGACGATCAAACAGAAAAGAAGGCAGAAACATGCAATATTGCCATATGCTCCCCAATTTTTTATCCATGGCTCCAGATAGATTGCAAGCACTCTGTAATAGGTATATGCTCCATAAAAGCCCGCCATGACTCCTATTATTGAGGCGACCTCTCTTATAAATCCCCTGAAGAAGCCTCTTATAAGACCAAAGGAGATAACAATTATGATAAAAATATCCATCCCATTCATATATTCACCACTTTGTACTTCTACTTTTTAAATTAGTATACAAGTCTCTACTACTGTCTGCAACCAGATGTTTCTATTGAATCTCCTGCAAAATTCACATTTCATCCAGTAAAATGAAGCTCCCCGACGCAAGCGGCGGGGTATCTTAACAACATTACAACGCCCCAAGGGGCGGGGTATGAACCCGAGCTTATCAATCAAGGAATAAAATTCAGTTTTACAGGAAGTCTATTTTTTGATTGTGTCTTTCAAGGCATAGAGATCCCACAACGTCCATTCTCTTTAAATAGAAAGGCATCATTATCAGTTGCCCCTCTTTTCAGTCAAGTTTTTATTGACCTTTTATTGAATAGTGTGCAATCTATGCGACATGAAAGAGATCACTTTTGATAATATTACTATGGCAAGGGAACTTTTTGGTAACCATAACTATAACCTTGCAAGAATTTCAGAAGCCACCGGAGTTAAAATAGACAACAGGGGCAATACTCTCATTATTAAAGGTAATTCTGAAAACATTATTCTGACTGAAAAAATGCTCAATCAGCTTTATGGTCTTGTACAGGAAAATTTTTCCATTCATCCTGCCGACATTGAAACAGCAGCCTCTGCCCTTCGCAATGACAGTTCATGCAGGCTCAAAAACATATTTCTTGATACCATCCTAATTACCTTCAAAAAAAAAAATATTGCACCAAGAAGCCCCAATCAAAAACTTTATGTTGAGGCCGTCCGCAACAATGATATTGTTTTTGCCATTGGTCCCGCAGGTACAGGAAAAACCTATCTGGCAATGGCAATGGCAGTGGCTGCAATGACAAAAGGGGAAATCAACAAGATTATCCTGACAAGGCCGGCAGTTGAGGCAGGAGAGGCTTTAGGTTTTTTACCAGGAGACCTGTCAGAAAAGATCAACCCATATTTGAGGCCTCTTTATGATGCTCTCCACGACATACTGTCAATTGACCGTGCAAAAGAGCTGATTGATCAGGGCTCAATTGAAATTGCTCCCTTGGCATTTATGCGTGGCAGAACATTAAATAATGCATTCATAATCCTTGATGAGGCCCAAAATACCACCTCAGAACAGATGAAAATGTTTTTAACACGAATTGGCAACAGCTCAAGAGCACTTATTACAGGCGATATTACCCAGATTGATCTGCCTGCAGGAAAGAAATCAGGACTTGTTGAGGCAAAGAAGATTCTACAAGATATTCCGGGACTCAAATTTATCTTTTTTAACAACAACGATGTTGTCAGGCATAGGCTTGTATCAAGAATAATTGAAGCCTATGACAAAGACTCCAGCACAAAGAAAATGAATAAAAATGAAACCAGATAAAAATATTCAGGCATTAAATTCATTCATAACTAATCAACCTGTTGTTTTATGGGGCATATTAGTTGCTATCACACTCTTTTCCACCCTTGTGCTGTACCCTGACAAGGGGAAAATTAACTATGAATATAAAGCAGGAGATATTGCAGAGAGAGACATCAAGGCTCCTCGCGATTTCTTCATTGAAGATAAGGACGCGACACTGATCAACAGACAACAGGTTGCAGACTCTTTTAGAAGTATTTACGATTACGATCCAAACATGCCGTCCCAGCTGTCAGAGAAAGTAGATCAAGCATTTGCTATCCCCAGAAAATTTTTTACCGCAATGAATCAAACCACTGATGTAAGTCCTCTGTCTCAAACCTCAGATACCAATACCGATACTTCAACCACTGAAAATCAAATCAATTCAACCGGCGGAACAGATAACAACAAGATTACAAAAAATGATAACTCCGGAGTACCACCACTTGATACTATAATGCAATCTTTGGAAGAGTTTGAAAAAATTCTTGGTATTTCTATCGGAGAAAAAGCATATACCACCCTTTACAAATATAATTTCGACACAAATATAACAGACTCCATCAAAACAATCCTGACTGAGATTCTCAAAATTGGCGTTGTCTCCAACAAAGATCTTTTACTGAAAGAGGAGAAAAAGGGAATCACAATAAGAACTATTGGATCCTCTGCAGAGCAGGTAGTAGAAAACCTTCAAGTGTTCTACGGACCTGAAGAGTTTCAGACTATAGTCAAAACAATTGGAGACCCACTACTAAAAGGTATCCACCGCAATCTGAGCAATATCATTATAGATATATGTAAGAAGCTCATCATTCCAAATATTACCATGAATAGAAGCGAGACTGAACGAAGAATTGTCCAGGCCCAATCCGAAATAAAGCCCGTTCTTTATCAGATTAAGCAAGGAGAGATGATTCTACGTGAGGGAGAGCGGGTTGACGATACCAGGATCGTCAAGCTCAAGGCATTGAGTCATCAACTTCAGGAAAAGAATATTGCAATGATAAGAATAGGAACAGCTCTTATGATTCTATTTTCACTTCTTGTCATATACAATCTATTTTTAAAGGATCATAAAAAACTCAATAAACATCACAATAAGAATATTTTATTTCTCTCCTTGATGCTAATTATTTTTCTTTCACTTACAAAAATCTCAGCACCAATTGCAGATACAACATCAATGCCCCTGCCGTTAGATATCGCTTCAGAGTCTATATTTCTTATACTCCCTCTGGCAGCAGGAGCTATGACTGTATCTCTTTTTCTTGGATTTGAGATCGCTCTTTACTTCACCTTGATACTATCCATACTTGGTGCCATAATCTTTTCCAGCAGCATTCAAGTTTTTATATTCTTCTTCCTGAGCAGTATCACCGGTGCATTCTGGATGAAAGAGTGCAGGGAGCGAAAAGTATTTATCACCACAGGTCTTAAACTGGCTTTTTTCAATGCAGGTCTTGCTATATCTTTGAGCATCTACTCAGCAGATCTTCAAATAGTTATAATTTCAAAGAATATAATGCTTGCTGCTCTGAGTGGATTGGCATCGGGTATTATCACTTCAGGGCTGACGCCTGTTGCCGAGATTATCTTCTCCTACACAACAGAGATAAAGTTTCTTGAACTTTCAAACCTTGATCAGCCAATGATGAAACGGCTTATGATCGAAGCTCCAGGAACTTACAACCACAGCGTTATAGTTGCAAACCTTGCAGAAGCTGCTGCATCAGCCATTGGCGTAAGTGCATTGAAAACCAGAGTTGGAGCATTTTACCATGACATTGGAAAGTTAGACAAACCACTCTATTTCATTGAAAATCAGACAGATGGCATAAACAGGCATGACAAGATATCTCCATCCATGTCCGCGTTAGTATTAATTCAGCACACCAAAAAAGGGGTTGAATTTGCAAGAGACAATAAACTTGGACAGGAGATTATGGATACCATACAGCAGCACCATGGCACCAGCCTTATCAGATACTTTTACAATAAAAGTATTAAGATTCATGGAGTCGATGCGGTCAAAGAGGATGACTTTCGCTATCCAGGACCAAAACCACAAACACGGGAGGCAGCCATTGTTATGCTTGCGGATGTAGTGGAAGCTGCATTGAGAACTCTGGAACGCCCTACATCAGCGAGAATACAGGGTCGTGTTCAGGAGCTTATAAATGCAATTTTCCTTGACGGTCAACTTGAAGAGTGTGAGTTGACCCTGAAAGATCTGCATCAGATTGCAAAAAGTTTTAACACAATTCTTACAGGACTTTACCACCACAGAATTGAATATACAGACAAGCCTCCGGAACTCCCAAAAGAGAAGAAAGCACAGTAGTACCATGACAAACCAGAGAATTCTAATACAAATCCAACAAAAATCAATCAAGATATCCAAGGAACAGATAAACCATAAAATAAGGCAAGTATTAAACACCCTTGGTTATACAAAGCATGAGATTTCAGTTGTCATTACAGACAATGTACACATAAAAGAGCTCAATCAACTTTACAGAGGCATTGATACCCCAACCAATGTACTCTCATTTTCCATGTTGGAAGGTGAGTTTGCTTCTGTCAGCAACCTTCTTGGAGATCTGGTCATCTCTGCTGAACGGGCAGAAGAGGAGGCTATTGAGTCAGGGATCACGCTTGATGAACGAATGTCTCAACTTATTGTGCATGGAATTCTCCATCTTATTGGATATGATCATGAAAATGGAGAAGAAGCTGCGTTTGAAATGGAGAAAAAAAGTCTGGAACTCATACGTTTGCTCGAACCCAATAGTGATCTTGATTTTTTTTAGAAAAGCGATCATACGCTTAATATAAAAATGCATTCTAAATTTCATGGTTCGGGGTACAGCAGAATCTGCTGACCATGATAATTTGTTTATTTACCGTGATAAAAATTTTCTTAGCACTTTACGAAAGGGGTTTAAGTAATGGCAAAACTCGCTGTGAATGTTGACCATATTGCAACTTTGCGCCAGGCAAGAAGAAAAATCAACTATCCTGATCCGGTTACTGCTGCAATGGCGGCTGAAACTGCAGGGGCAGATGGTATTGTTGTCCATCTTCGCGAAGACAGGCGGCATATCCAGGAAAGAGATGTCAGGATATTACGACAGATGGTTCAGACCAAACTTATCCTTGAAATGGCATCCACTTCAGAAATGCTTGGCATTGCACTGGATATCAAACCGAATCTGGTAACTCTGGTGCCTGAAAAAAGAGAGGAGCTGACTACGGAAGGAGGATTGGATATTATTACCCACTTCAATACTGTAAAAGAGAGTGTCAAACACCTTCAAAATGGTGGAATCAAAGTAAGCATTTTTATTGATCCGGATCTTGATCAAATTAAAACTGCCCATAAAATGGATGCCGACATGATAGAGATCCATACCGGTGCTTTTTGTGATGCTACTACAGAGATTGAAAAAGAAAAACAATTTGCAAAAATTGTCGATGCTGCCAAAATTGCCTCAAAATTAAAATTAGGGGTCAACGCGGGCCATGGATTGGGATATAGCTCCATCAAACGCTTTAAAGGGCTGAACGAAATTGACGAGTTTAGCATTGGTCACAGTATTATAGCAAGGGCGACCATTTCAGGAATGGAACAGGCAGTCAGGGATATGGTGGAAATTATAAAGAATCTATAAAATGATGATCGGATTATGTACACCTCTAATCATGAAAAATGAGTAATTTTTCACGGCAAATCAATCATTAGAGTGCTTTAAAATTGAACCACCAGAATATTTTTCTTGAGAATATCGGCAATTATCATTATAAGAAATCGTTAAACTTTATTTCAAAACACGAGTGATGATCAACGTCGATAAAGATCATCAATTTTATACAACATAACGCACAATAACTATTTAGGAGGTTCTATGTCAATTTTAACATTTGGTCACAAAAATCCAGATACAGATTCTGTCTGTGCTGCTATTGCTCTGGCAGATCTCAAGAAAAAACTGGGTGAAGATATTGCACCTGCAATGCAGGGAGATCTGACTCCTGAGACCAAATTTGTACTTGGCAAATATGGTGTTGCAGCTCCTCAGATTGTAACTTCATATGCTGGCAAAGATGTTTACCTTGTTGACCACTCAGATCTATCCCAGAGCCCTGATGACCTTGGAAAAGCCAATATTCTCGGTATTGTTGACCACCACAAACTCGGTGATGTTACAACTTCACAGCCATTGGAGTGCTGGATCTGGCCAGTTGGCTGTACCTGTACTGTTATTAAATCAATGTACAACTTCTTTAATGTTGAAATCCCCAAGGATATCGCAGGAATTATGCTCTGTGCAATTCTCAGCGACACAGTCATATTCAAGTCAGCAACATGCACATCCAAAGACAGAGCTGCCTGCGAAGATCTTGCCAAAATTGCCGGAGTTAAAGATATGCAGGCACTTGGCATGGAGATGTTCAAGGTAAAATCAGCAGTAGAAGGCACTCCAATTAGAGAGCTTGTCTATCGTGACTACAAAGATTTTAACATGAGCGGCAAAAAAGTAGGTATTGGACAGCTTGAAGTGGTTGATCTTTCAATTCTTGATGGTGTTAAGGCAGATCTTGCTGCTGACATTGCCACCCTGAAGAAAGAGGGCGGTCATCACAGTATTTTCCTTCTTCTGACAGATATTATCAAGGAAGGTTCTGAAGTACTCATCGTTTCCGATGATGAGTCTGTAATCAACAAAGCATTTGGTGCAACCCCGGCTGATGGGAAAGCATGGCTGCCTGGCGTTATGAGCCGTAAAAAACAGGTTGTGCCAAATCTTGAGAAAGCGTTCGCATAATTAATTAGCAAGATAGCCGTAACACAAAAGAGATAGTACAAAAATTTAAGACACCCTTCATATTTTCTCAAAAGCAATTGATGTTTTTTTGAGTCAGTTCGAAAAAATGGAAATGTGATTGCAGTAAATATTAGCTGCCAAATGAAGGATGCTAGATTTAATCATCAAACAGTAAAGGCACGGAAGAAGATTTAAGAATGCTTCTTTCGTGCCTTTTATTGTTTGATATAACCCCTTTGAATATCAATCAACTCCAGGAAGCAGATACCATCGCCTTCTTGTCTGCTTTGCAACAGGTAACTCTGCCTCAGGCACAACAGATTTTCCCTCTATTTCTTCTGACTTCTCATTTGGAGCCACTTGAGGTAGTGCTGAATTAGCAGTTCTTTCATAGCAAATCAAACCGCACTTCAAACACCTTTCGGCCTCATTTTTAGCCACCTCAGAGCTATATCCTTTGAAGATTTCGCTCCCCCTGCCTGACTCGCCACCTTTTTTATCATACTTCGGCATGATATTTTTGGGCATGATCTGAACATTATCAACACAGGTTACACCCTGTAAAATAGAACGCTTTGTCACAGGCTTTTTAATATCATTAACCGGCAGGCCATACATAAGCTTATGAATTGTTGCGGCTGCACGTCTGCCACCATTGATTGCAACAACTGCGGCACTGTAACCGCTCAATTCATCTTCAGGTGACAGAAAACCAAGTTCATTTTTATTAAAAGGCTCTTTGTATATTTCCACACCTTCCCACTCAAGTGGCAGATTCTTGTTTACTGCTGAAATATCCGGAGATGCAGCTTCGGTTTTAGACAGAATATTCTGTGTCAAAATATCATTTTCATCTGCTGAAGAATTATGTGAAGATATATCCTGTACCGAAATCTCTTTTTTTACAAATACAAGCTCAGGAAATCTTCCTGAAGCCAGTATCACTGTTTGAGCATCAATAACAATTTTATCGCCTGTAGCAAGATTTGTGCACTCAACTTGACAAAGACGATCATCTTTCCCAATAAGTTTTGTCACACCTGACTCATATATTATGGTAGCACCGTTTCTGTTCATGGCTTCAAGGGTATCAGCATCAAATGGCTTCATATCACTTGGTTTTCTTGATACTACAGTAATGGTATCTGCTCCCTGCTCACGGCACACACGTACAGCTTCTGATGATATTGTACCTCCGCCGACAATGACCACATCTCTACCACATGGAATTCTTTTTGTTTTCTGCACATCATTTCTAAGCAGATCAATCATGAGATATCCACCTGGAAACAGATTTGAAACCTTGGCAATCTCACCTCTGGAGAGTCGGCTATCCCATCCTCCAGTTGAAGTAAAAACAGCTTCATAACCTGATTTAAGAAGAGAGGCTACAGAAAAATCTTCCCCTACTTTAACACCGGTCTTTACATTGACTCCCATTTCGAGAATGCCATCAATATCCCAATCAATAACTTCCTGAGATAATCTCTCGTCAGAAATGGCAATCCTCAGAAGTCCACCCAAAGTTGAAGTGGCTTCAAATACAGTCGGCTCATGGCCAAGCCTTGCTGTAAAAAATGCGGTTGAAAGCCCCTCTACACCACCACCGATGACCGCAATTTTTCTTCCTGTTTCAGGTGCTTTATATGGCAGCACACGTCTTCCCATGTTCAGCTCAATATCACACACAAATCTTTTCAGGTTGTTGATCCCCACTGACTCGTCTATCAGTTGTCTGCGACACTCGCTTTCGCATGGTGCGGGGCAGATCCGTCCAATCACTGTTGGAAAGGGATTTCTCTCCTTGATTACCTGCACAGCACCTGAGTTATCACCTTTTCTGATACGGGCAAGGTACTCTCTGATGTCAATACCCGTAGGACACGCCCTCTGACATGGTGTAATGCATTTGTCCTCTGTATATTCTCTCATGATTCTCATAGAAACAGACGAGAGCCTGATAATATTTTTAGGGCATATTCTCTGACATGCTCCACATCCTGTGCACTTTTCTTTATCAACAACCGGCAATCCGTACTCACCTATCTCAAGTGCCCCAAATAGGCATGCCTTCACGCAGGTACCAAGTCCAAGACAACCGATATTGCACTCTTTCATACCACCAAAAACCATTGCAGCAGCACGGCAGTCATTAATTCCATCGTACAGGTATTTAAGATCCGCATCTTTTACACCATAGTAGCACCCGGCTCTGGCGAATTCCGGCTCTTTTGCCTCAAGGCTCATACCCATAAGTTCAGCAATTGCAATAGCCACTTCCGGTCCTGCTGCCACACATGAGCTTGGAGATGCTTTGCCTGCTGCAATAGCCTCGGCATTAGGACCGCAACCTGGCAATCCGCACCCACCGCAGTTGGCTCCTGGTAAAACATTCGTTATTGCCTCTACTTTGGGGTCTACATAAACATAAAAAAGCTTAGATGCAAATGCCAGTGCCCCACCGATTATAAGGCCAAGACCTCCCATTAGAAGTACAGATTGTATCATTCCTACCCCCGTAATATAATATTTTCCTACATTAAAAAAATTGACACGAGCCTGAATCTTATAAACTTTTGATAAATAAAAAGTCAAGATATCGTTCAAAATTAGGATAGCTCAAGTTGATTGATTGACACCATTAAATTTATATTGTAGTGAATCTAAAAATATTTTTTTGTTCATGGACATAAGTCCAACCATCAATTACAGCGATTTGGTTATGTCCTAAATGTTCCTTAACAGGAGGCTCTAATGAAAAAAAAACATTATAAGGTAATTCTATTGCTGTTTTTTTATACTTTACTATCAAGTTCCCCCATTTTTGCCGAAGAGATAAAAGTTGAAGAGATCAAAATCGGTGTTTTCAATTTTCAGCCGTTCTATATGGTGGAAGAAAATCAGGAGCCATCAGGTATTTTGATTGACTATATCAAAATGGCGTTTGAAAGATGCAACCTTCCATATTCAATAAAAGGCTATCCACCTAAAAGGCTTTATAAATATCTTGCAGATGGAGAATCAAATATCTTCCTGGGCGTAAAAGGCGTTCCAGAACTTGAAGGAAATGTGTTGTACAGCAAGGAAAAAATTACTGAAATAGACTTACGAGTTTACTCCCGACAAGAGACAGTACCTATAAAGACTAAAGAAGAGATGAAAGGAAAAAGGATTCTCACCATAAGGGGATATAGCTATGGGGGATTCATCCAATATTTAGAAAATCCTGCAAATAACATAATACCTGACATGACAAACACTCACGAGCTTGCATTCAAAAAACTTAAATTTGAAAGAGCTGATTATCTTCTTGATTACAGTTATCCTTCTGAAAAAGCATTGAAATCTATTATCATACCTGGAATACAGAGCCATAGCATATCATTGCTTGATGTATTCCTGATTGTTTCCCAAAAAACCCCGAATGCTCAAGAATTATTGACAAAGTTAGAACAGGCTTTCATTGATTTAAAACAAGAGGGCAAATTATCCGATTTATAAAAAGCAGTTGATAATACAGATTTATAAAAAGTAGTTAGCGTCACATAAGATATATATTATGACCATAAG
>JADGBC010000110.1 GCA_015231705.1 Desulfamplus sp.
TAGTGGTAATGTACTGTGGCAAACGGAGACGCTATTAGTATCCATGGTTACTGCACCGGTCCGTGCCAGCGCTCTGCCGGACAATGTAGCTCCGGTATTCAGGGTTACACTTGCCATTGCAAGTATATTTCCTGCAAACTGAGTGCCTAAGTCAAGAGTCGCGGAAGTTCCAACCTGCCAGTATATTTCCACATTGCAATCTGCAGCACCATTGATAAGGTTCACAGATGAGTTAGGGGCGGTCGTGAGCGTGCTTCCTATCTGAAAAACAAAATAGGCATTAGGGTCGTTTTGTGCATCAAGAGTGAGTGTCCCTGTTAACTGAGCCGACGTATCAAAACAGTAAACGCCTGGTGCAAGCGTCATTCCACCTAAATCCTGACCGGTCAAGTGGTTGGCAGGGATAGAGCACGGCATAGCCGCCAGAAAATTATATGCAGTCGTAACATCACTTTGAGCCTGACTCGCGACTGGATCGCCGGCGTGTATCGTTCCTATAACTGTCCCTGGAGGAAAGCCAGGATACGCAAGACCTGGCCAGATACCCAAATCGCCGGTGATGCTGCTCGCACCTGTATTAGTTACTGTCGAGCCACCAAGGACACCAAAATTTTCCGCCGTACCAAGTGGTATAGCTGCCAATGATATAGACACTCCATAAAGAAGTGTAACGAATCCCACGCTCACCCAAAGACTCAATTGTACTATTCTTTTTAAAACATTTATTGTCCTGGACATCTTTTATAATTCTCCTTATTTTGAGTGTTTCTGAACATAAGCAGCTTTGCTGCAATCATTGTTGATTGAAATTCCTGTGAACAAGGACAAGGACAAGGACAAGGACAAGGACAAGGACATTACCTTGCAGGAATAATCCCGATGACGATCGTGGATATGCACACTTTGTGTCAGATTGTTATCTGTTCGTATTATTTCATCTACCATACTGCTTGTCAAGCACCATCATCAGTTTGCAGCAATTATGAATTCTGCTATACCATCCCTTATTTCTGATATCTGCTTTTGTCTGCCCTCTTTGTGTGTATCCTTGTAATCTTCTTTGATTAATGCTTCTTTTTCACGACCCGCATTCAGTTCCGCAAATTGCAATTTATGTTTGGGTTTGTTAGAAAAACTCTCTGAATTAGAGTTGTATGCCGTGGCAGCTGTTAATGGTGATATAGGTTCTATGGAATCGCTCATGCCTTCACCTCCTGTCTGTTTAAGTGTTTAGGCTTTAGTCATCGTTTGGTCCAAATTCGTAGGGGCAAGTTTCAAATCTGCCCCTACTACTGATTCTGGACTTTTTAAGGATTCATCATATTTTCTTTATGAAGGTTTCATCTCCTTTATATTGTCCATAAGCTGGGATATCTGTAGTCCAAGCCCGATGCACTGTTTCCCTTCCATGCAAAGATTTGCATCTTCATGTTCAAGATAGGTTTTCAATTCATAGCTATCGTTTTTTAGATGGACGACCCATGCATTGCTTGATTCTTCATACTCTACATTGATGTCTATCCCGCACTCTCCAATATCCGGGTACACGGATCTAATTTTCTCGCATATCTGATCTTTATTATACATGTTTTCCTCTCCCTTTAGTTTTTTGGTTTTCGTTTATGTGAAAGTATCTTTAAATAGCTGTGCTTATGTGACTTTCATTGTTCGTTGTGGCCGAGAGCCAATACCTCGCTCCGGCCGTGCCGGTTATAGCCATGCAGCCATCAACCAAAGTTTTCTGCCACTAAATCCCTATTTCCTGCCTTAGGAATGAGCACAAAATAACTTTCCCGTCTGAAAAATCGAAACATGCTGTCCTTCAACGACAGTGTAGTCCAAAATGGGAAATTTAAAGTCAGCTATCCAAACAAAGCTCTATTTCAAGGATATATATAGTATTCTAAGAAAGGTATTACCCTTGACGCCATATATTGCGTTTACTCTCTTTTCAATATCAACCTGCAGTTCAGGCTCCAGATTCGCATCCATCAGGATCAAAAGAGATGTCCAGATATTTTCAACTCCTAATTTCAAAAGAAGACCAGAGATCAGAATAATTATGCTGCCTTCTGCATATGGGATTCTTAAATAGGCAAGGACTATCCCGATTAAGACAACCAGAGATGTGCAGATATCCAGAAACTGCTCACGGGAATTGGCAATAAGTGACTGAGAGCCAATTGATTTTCTGACTCCGGACTCCATTCTTGCGACAATAAATACAGCGACAGCCGAGAACAGACTTGCGGCAACAGGAAAAATCGGAAAACCATCTATTGGATCAAGATGCGAAAGTTTCTGAATTCCATCCCTGAATAGTTCAATCGCAACTGTGATTATCATCCCGCCTATCAGTAAACAGGCTATGGTCTCAGCTCTGTATAATCCGTAAGGGAATTTTGTCGTTTTGCCTCTTGATGCTATCCAGAGCCCAAACCCGGAAGCGGCATGGGTCAGAAAATCGGCACTGCTATGAAAAGCGTCAGCTACCAGAACCGGCGAGTTAAACAGATAACCGACAATACCTTTCACAAGTGCTGATAAAAAGGCCACAAAGGATGAAATAAAAGCTGTTCTTCGGCCTCGTTTTAAATTTTCAATGTTGTCTTTCATATCTCTCCTGACCCGGATAAGCACCCGAACATATTTAATCCAGTATTTCGAAACTTCATTGTTGAAATATATCAATAAGTTAGAATACTAAAAAATATGATTATTTCTGTTTGGGTACTTAAGATCCTAACCGTGAATGGAGGTCTTTAATGAATGAAGCCGACTCCTTTACAGACAGGGCATTCTTGATCAGGTTCGCATATGCAGTCTTGCAGGCCGTTGTCGCCATCGCTACTGCGCCATTCCATATCGCATTCGCATTGCCCCGCAATAATTTTTTTCCCATTACACTTGGGGCATATCTTTTCTGATTCCATGTTTATATTTCCTTTATGAAAATTTGATCTCTTTTATATTGTCCATGAGCTGAGATGCCTGCATGCCAAGTCCAATACACTGTTTCCCTTCTATGCAGAGATTTGTATCTTCCGGTTCAAGATAGCTTTTTCAATCATAATGTGCCTAAAAGAGCCACAAGCAGTAATAATCAGATCTGCCTTCTGTCGGACATATCCATAAGAACCCGTTCTCTTGTTTTGTCAATACCAAGAGCTTTCCGCTTCTTATCGATATGGGAGATCATCATTTTTGCCATTTCCATTGGATCTTCTGCAAATCCCCATTTGCCCAATCCCTGCTCTTCAAGTCCTTGAAAAAGCAATTTGTGAAATTTGGTATTTTTGATAATGGGGAAGGTACCACCAAATACGGTAAAAACACCTGAAGCAACAAAATATTGACCAATGGCGATGGCCTTCTCGCTCATCCATTCAGGAGCAGCTCCTGCCACCGGCAGATCGGCAAGGCTTTCACCCAAACCACCTTCTTTCACCATCTGTGATGCAGCGATAAGTATTCTGCTGTTATCCACACAGGAACCCAATCCCAGCACCGGAGGCATGCCTACAGCTTCACAAACTTCCCGTAATCCGGGACCTGCAAATATCGCTGCCTCCGGCACAGAAAAACCTGCCTTGGCAAGTGCTATCTGAGAACATCCAGTCAGTAGCACCAGCACATCGTTTCTGATCAGCTCCGAGACCAGTGCAATATGAGCTGCATCCTGTTTCGATCTAGGATTTGTGCATCCTACAACTCCTGCCACACCCCTGATCCTTCCATTTATTATGTTATCATTCAAAGGTATATAACTCCCTCTGAATGATCCTCCAAGCATATAACTTATGTATTCGTGAGAAAATCCCTGGACACCCTGATTTACAATATTGGGAATCTCAATGGGGTGTTTTCTGTGTTTAAATCTGGAGATGCCCTTGATAACAATCTCATCGGTACATTCCAGGGGCTCATGCTCGTTAAACTGCACATGGAGAGCCCCTTCGATGTGGGCTCGGGTGTTGGTGGTGATCAGAGTCGTATCGTAACACTTGGCAACTGCCGCAAGTCCCTGTTTGATGCACTGAATATCTACTGCCATGGCATCCACAGCACCGGTAACAAGGATAGCTTCGGTTGAAGAAAAATTTCCGGCATGCGGAACTCCATGCCTTGCCATCATTTCAGCTCCTGAACAGCACATGCCTACCAGATTTATACCAGCAGCTCCTGCCTCCTTTGCCGCTTGAATCATGGAGGGATCGTTGACCGAAACCAGCATGGATTCAAAAAGGTTGGGTTCATGGCCATGAATAATAATATTGACCTTGTCCTCCTTCAAGACACCCATGTTAACCACGGCATTTACTGGCATGGGCGTTCCGAAAAGAATGTCCGAAATTTCGGTTGAAACCATTGAGCCTCCCCATCCATCTGAAAGAGCGGTTCTACTCGCCTGTTTTGTGATATTTTCATAATCCTGATCCACTCCCATGGTTGTGCGGTGCATCATCTCCACCACTTCTCTCATGGCCCCCCTTGGAACAATGTCATGCTTTCTCCACAATTCCAGTGTTTTTTGAGGTACCCGTTTGGCAAAAGGGATCTCTCCTTCCAACTGCACATATGTCCGCTCAAGCTCCTTGTAAAGCTCTGTCGCAATATCCTTGTCTGCCTTGTTCTCCGTTTCGATTCCTATAGATTTTGCAACTTCTATTAGCTTGAGGCGGTCCTTTATTTTGTAATCAAGAATTTTTCCATTCACAACTTCTCTGAACAGTTCAAGCATGGCCATACCATGATCAGTATGTGCGGCTGAGCCCGCTGCAACGGCCCTTGCAAAATTTCGTGCCATGATGGTGTCTATTGTTGCCCCGCAGACTCCGACTTTTGCGTAAGGATCTCTTGCATTTATTCGGCATGGACCCATAAAACAATGTTTGCAGCAGGCAGAATCTGCACCAATGGGACATGGTTTCATTGAATGGGCTCTGTCAAAATTCAGGATAACTCCGTCTTTTCTGGCCTTTATAATCATCTGAGCTGTGGCTTTGCATGAAGTACAATCAGCAGCATCCAGATAGTCAGTCTTTTTTTCATCTACCTGCATATTTACCTCCACGATCGGTTGTTATTAGAATCAATGTAGTACTTTTTCATCTCTCAATTTCAGGGGTTCAAGATAGCCTTGAGATCATGGTCTGGTGTTGTAATGGGTTTGATATCAAAATTTTTAACTAACGTATCAAGGACATTGGGTGTAAGGAAGGCGGGCAAAGATGGTCCCAGCCGTATTCCTTTGATACCGAGAAAGAGCAGGGCGAGGAGAACGCATACTGCCTTCTGTTCATACCATGAGATGATCAAGGAGAGGGGCAGTTCATTGACCCCAACGTTGAAGGCATCAGCCAGGGCCAGGGCTATCTGGACTGCAGAGTAGGAGTCGTTGCACTGACCGGCATCCAGGAGCCTTGGAATCCCTTGTATATTACCCAGATCCATATCAAAAAACCGATACTTGCCGCAGGCTAATGTCAGTATTACGCAATCATTAGGAACCTTTTCTACGAATTCGGCGTAATAATTCCGCCCTGGTTTGGCACCGTCACACCCGGCAACAAGGAAAAAATGGCGAATAGCTCCTGATTTTACGGCATCAACAATCGCGTCGGCAACATTCAGTACAGCATTCCTGGCAAAACCCACAGTCACCTCCTGGGTGAGATTGTCATCAGCAAATCCAGGCAACTCCAATGCCCTGTCAATGAGAGGTTTAAAATTGAGATCCTGGATATGAGGAATTCCAGGCCAACCAACCATGCCGCTGGTAAACAGGTTATCAAGGTAGGCGGGTTTTGGCATTTGGATGCAGTTAGTGGTCATAAGAATAGCTCCCGGAAAATCGGCAAATTCCTTTTGTTGCTTCTGCCATGCCGTACCGAACTGTCCATAGAAATGAGGATATTTTTTCAATCCGGGATAGCCGTGAGTTGACAGCATTTCTCCGTGGGTATAGATACTGATACCCGTCCCCTGGGTCTGTTTGAGAAGTGCTTCCAGGTCTTTCATGTCATGGCCGGAAACCAGGATGCCTTTACCCTTCCTGTGACCCAAGGGCACCTTGGTGGGCACCGGGTGCCCGAAATTGCCTGTATTGGCCGCATCTAGAATCTCCATGGCCTTATAGGCCGCCTCTCCGCACTTCAGGGTAATTTTGACCCACTCCTCCAGGCTGAGATCATTGCGCTGTATGGCAGCCAGACCTTCATGGACAAAGGCATAGACCGATTCGTCTTCCTGTCCGAGGATGAGGGCATGGTCAGCGTAGGCACTGACCCCCTTGATGCCGAAAAGGACGGTGTGTTTCAGGGAGAGGATGTCTGGATTGTCAGCTGGATAGGACTTTAACCCAAACCCGGCACCCTGGGCGATCAGTGCTTCCAGATTGCTTTCCGGTAAAAATGATGCCGGACCTTCTGGCAACTCCAACTTTTTACCCGCAGTGATTACTTTTTTCTTCAAGAATTCCCGCTTTTCAACAGCTTGACCTATGAGTTCCTTGAACCGTTCCGGATCAAAATCCACATTGGTCAGGGTTGAAAACGCCGCTTTGACTGTAAAAACATTGACGTCCCTGTCTGAAATCCCGATCTCCCGTGCCTTAACAGCAACCTGGGATAGTCCCATCAAGGCATATAATAGCAGATCCTGAAGGGCAGCGATTTCCGGCAATTTTCCGCACACGCCGCGAACAGTGCAACCAGTTCCATGAGCTGTTTGTTCACATTGGTAGCAAAACATGAGTTCCCCCTTTCCCTGTTTCTGACAGGAATTGTTACAGATTATTATGAAAGCATATCGCCTTATATCGGTATCGATATATAGTATTCCAGAAAAGTATTTTGGTTCACCATGCCTTTTATTCATGGGTTTACACGGTAATGTTGCCAATTTAATTATCTGGAAAACTATAGAAGCTCTCAACCGGTCACATATTGGATTTTATTTTTGCAAATACCTCTGGTGTGGGTTTGGGGAGCCCTGCGATTTTCCATGCCACAAGCGGATCAGGAAATTCTTCATATTGACAGCTCTTTGATTGTCCCACACGTTTGCAGACGGCTCGAACGATTGGAAACGCTTCGAATTTGTTATAATAGTCTCGAAGAAATTTTAATATTTCTATTTTCTCCTTGTTTAAAGGGCATTCCTGAGAAATGCCTTCATTGTGTGCCAAAACGCATGCTATTTCTTCAGTCCAAGATTCGAAATCTGTAAGATATCCTTCCTGGTCCAGCGAAATAGCTATGTTCTCTTTGTTCATTGTTTCCATAGTTTGTCTCCCAAAAAAATCTTGCTGTGTTAAACACTCATGGCCCGATTCGGCCACCCACGTGGAATGACACAGGATCTTTTCCACGGTAAAGTGAAAATTGTGAATTGGAGGTGATTTTTTGGCTTTATCCGATCTTATATCTTTAGTGTTTTGTTAAGTGACACACTCAACGTATTCGCTTCGCATCAGGATGTCCATAGTCCATGAACACTACAGTATTCACGTGCAATAACGCCATTCTTTCGGTATTTGAAAACGGTTTCAGGTAGTTCTCCTGGATTAAGATAGTGACGATAAGACTTATCCTGATCAATGATTTCAATCCATTCAATGAAATGCTCTTCCTCCATAGGATGAGGAATGCTTCCGACTTTCACATGGATGCTGTCTTCCATCTCTTCAATGACCGGTACATGCTTTTCCTTTCCCTGATCTGCAGTTTTTTCTTCAAACAGTTTCATCTCTTCACCACAACAGAGCAAATTAGCATCTCCACCATGAAGCACCTCAACAACATTGCCACAAATATCACATTTATAAACCTGGTTTCTTTTTGCCATGTTTTTTTCCCTTCTATTTGATTTTTTGTATTCCACGAACTCCAATTGCCTGAAACTCCACACGACACTTTAAACTTGAAAAAGCACTATTACAGTTGGCCTCCCTCCATGCTTCTCCTGTTTTTTTATATGAAAGTCTCTGTAAGGATCTGTTTTTATGTAGACTTTCATTTCTTCGATTGTGGCGGGGAACCGCCATGTAGATTTATATGATATTGATCAAAAGTTTACGGCCATATGGTATGGTTTGAATTTTATCTGACCGGTAATCGGAATTGTTTCATCCTCCGACATCGCCAGGTGAGATATCTGCCCAGGCACGGTCAACGCCGTTGCCGACAGTGCCGAACAAATCGTCAAGCTCATTTTTAATCGGAGACCAATCAGAAGGGCATTCATTCTTTAATTGATCTACCCGCATCTGTGCACTGGTCACCTCCTGCTCCAACTGCCCGATTAGCGGCAGTACCCTTTCTTTTTGGGCAGAAGTGTAGGAATCGGCAGTCTTTTTCATCATTTCAAGTTTTACCTGCCACGCAGTTACTTCAGCCAGCATTGCCTTGCAATAATCTTTTACTTCCATGATCTTGTCTCCTTTAGTTTAGTACTAATTTTAATCCTTCATTCCCTCGTAAAAAGTCTTGAATTTAAACTTTGTTGAGTCATAACCATCTGAATTGATTGTCCGGTGGGTATAAAACACCTACTATGTTACAACTTATAAGTATTATAAGTGAATAAGACAGAAGAGGCAATTGTCTACAATACTAAAAAAAACGGGAGGGATCCCCGGTAGAAAACAGGTATTCCCAGCAACGCCTTGATGGCCGAAGCCGAATTGGTCTGTCCGCGGATCTTCAATTCCCAGTGTTAAATCCTGATCTAACACTGCAGGTGGTGATTATTCTGAGAACTTATGACTGACGAGGTGTCATATATAGAAGCCCGTAATAATCAGCCAGCTCACATGGCCGAAAGACCAGGGCCCCGCATTGATAATTGCTTTGTCCGCTGCATAATAAACCAGATACCTATACCTCCCAAAAAATAGGTCAGCCACATTAGAAGAGCACATAATATGCTGACATTTTTTATCCGTGACTGATTGGCTTCACAGACATTCAGGGTATCCACGAAAACCCATAGTGCTGAGAGTGTGGCAAGCCCTCCAAGCATTGGATGTACCAATAGAAGAATTTTTTCCATTTTTAACCTCCTTTCATAAACATTAGTCGGACTATTATTAAATTCATCCCCCGTTCTTTGGTACGATCTACTTTTATGATTGCATCCTTTGTGCCATGGTTTTAACACCCCGCACGTATTCGTTATCATTCTGATTTTAAAGAATAATAAGTTTGGAAAACTATCTATATGGTTGTTATGGACAGCCATATAAAAAGGTCATATATACCCATTGGGTATATATGACCTTTTCCAAAGTCCATCCACCGTAAATGCCGGAACCTCTTTTTATTTTAAGGATTTTGCCAATTTATTAATCAACTTCAGAATACTCTTTTCTCAAATGTTCATAAACGCTCTTGAGTTCATCAGTGTTGCCGTCCATTTGGCCGATACCGAGTTCTATTGAAGAGAGCAGCTCTTCAGCTTCCAAAAAAGCAATAATCCTGTCTGGACTGGAAACATCCGGAAAAATGTCTTTGTTTTGAGCTTTTATTCTGTTCAAAGCCTGATCAACAGATGTTTCCCACGAAGTTTTCTTTGTCATAGCGTACTCTCCTTTTTAAAATGTCATTGCTCTGTTACTGAAAAAAGCCAAACTATAGACTTCCAGAAAAATATTTTGGTATCTCAATTTTAAAGGGCAACCCCCTATGGTTTACTGACAGATTTATGGTCTGTTCCCAAATGAATGACCAGCTCATTATCTCCGGAACCAGCCTCTCTTTTGACTTCAAAACCCAGCTTTCTTCCTAAAGCTATCATGTTCCTGTTCTCATTTAAAACTATGCCGTGAATTGTTTTAAAGCCTCGCTTTTTGGCAATTGAGAGGCATTTTTCCAAAAGGTTGCAACCAATACCACTGCCTTGCCATGCATCACCCACCAGAACCGAAAATTCACCAGTAATTCCATCAGGGTCTCCTATAATTCTTGCAACTCCTAACATTCTATCGGTTTGCGAATCTTCATCAGTATCTTCATCCAGGGCAACCAGTGCAATCTCCCGATCGTAATCTATCTGGGTAAAACGTGCTAACATCGAAGAGTTCAACTCCTTTAATGCTCCGAAAAAACGATAATAAATTGTTGTAGGAGAAAGAACCTTGAACAGTTCCTTAAAAAGCGGGGCATCCTCGGGCTTGACTGGCCGTACAAAAATTTTGATTCCATCAACGCTTACCATGTGTGACTCCTCGTCTTCCGGATAGGGGCTTATTACTAAATGAAGAGACTGAGATGTCGCAAGAGGAGAGACTAATATTCGTGCATCAACAGCTATAGCTTTGCCGTCCTTGATCAGAACGGGATTCATGTCGAGTTCTGCAATTTCAGGAAAATCTATCAGGAGTTGGGAGAGCCTTATAATTATCTCTTCAAGTTGCTCCATGTCCGCGGCAGGGCGATTTCTGTATCCTTTTAAGAGCGTGTACGCTTTGGTCTGCTGCATGAGCCGTCGGGCAAGCAGCCTGTTCATAGGCGGAAGTCCTAATGCTCTGTCTTTTAATACTTCAGTATAAATTCCACCCATTCCAAAAAGAATCACAGAGCCAAAATTGGCATCTCGTTTGGCACCGATAAGAATTTCAAAATCAGGATTTGAAAAATAGTGTTGAATGGTTACCCCTTCAATTCTGGCATCAGGTTTAAATTTTTGTACTGACGATATGATTTGTGCGTAGGCTTTGCAAACATCAGCATCCGAGCGTAAATCCAAACGAATTCCGC
>JADGBC010000111.1 GCA_015231705.1 Desulfamplus sp.
CCTATCTGAATCAGTCAGAGGAGTTTGAGTTTAACGTAACAGGAGGAATCCCGCCCTATACTATTACTGCAGGAGCCGGAGAGTTTGAAAACATTGGCCCTGGAAAATATAGATACAAGGCAACGGACACCCAGGGTGTCTATTTTATAACAGCGTATGACTCAAGGGGATTGGTAGCCCAGCTTACGGTTGAAATAGGAAGCTCTAAAATCAAACTCTCGCCGTCAAATCTTGTACTCGGATCAGGAGAGAGCAATACTGTTACCATCAACAACGGCAAGCCTCCCTACACAATAGACGCGGAGATGGGCAACATAAGCTGGACAGGGCAGGCTCAATTCCGGTATGAAGCTCCAGCCCAATCTGTGAGGGGATCATTTTCTATTGTGGTTACGGATGCAAATGGCCTGAAATCGTCGGCTATTGTGAGTCTTAATGGCATTGAAAGTGGTTGTGTAACAGTTGATGAGATTTTAAATCTTCATATCCCTTGTTTAAATATGAATGGGAAGAATGTCGAAGCTAATTTAATTTATACTCCAAAGGAAGGGGACCAAAATTTGTTTTGGATAATGGGCGATTATGTAGAAGGAAATACAAATGATTTTTCCTCCGTCCTTGGCGATGATAATAAAATTACCATTCCATGCTTGGAGATTATAGGTGCCAAATACTATATTGAGCTATCTCCCCAAGAACCAAAAGAAAATCCAATTTATTGGACACTTGGAAAAATTCAGCCGTGGTAAAAAGAATAAAAAAGCCAGCCATTCAGAGCATAAAAAAAGTTTTAAGAATTCCAGAAAGAATGCTAAACTTTGAATTGCTTATGATTCTTCAAAAAACAAAAAGGTGTCAACTATGAAACCGATATTTTTTCCATTTACATCACTGACTGAGTATGATGCAAAGAGCATATTATCTTTTTTTGAAACTTTCTCCTATTTAAGCACAAAATCAGATGATGAGCTTACTATATCAGAGCCAGAATGGTTTCAAACACTCTGGAAACAAAAAAAATATGTGGATCCTGTCACGCTTACTCAAGAGGAGCTAAATCCGATTCTTGCCTCCATAAAATCATGGACATCATGGGCAGAAGCAAACTATGGAAAACAGACCAGATCAGGATATCTCCAATCTATTTTCAGAGAAAACCCATATTTTACAAGCGACACTGACATTGCCTCAATTAAATCTCAGATCAAAAAGGGTATCTCTTCAACATTCAGAACTGATGGTTCTGAAGATGGTATTTCCATGAGTAAGTCGCTGGATAGTTCTAAGTCATCGAAGAGTTCTAAGGCATTGAAGAGTTCTAAGCCATTGGATAGTCCAGGGGATATTAATCAATATCTCGTACATGATAAATCTCAGGAAGTTTTCAACCATGCCCTGCTTTTCTTAAGGTTCGCCATGATGACAGACCTTGAAAATGAATCTATTGACCAACAACTATCATCAATTGACCTGCTTGAAACCAATCTCTTTTCTGAACTTAAAGGAGATATGGAAAATGATCTTCCATCAGCTATCTCAACCAAAGAACCTTCATTTGACAAAGAGTTCTTGTCTGACGACGAACAATTTATGGAGAGTGAAGCAATCTATGAAGTACCTACTGAGAAAGCCAGTATGAATTCAAAAGAGGACAGAGGGGCACTTATGACAGAACAGAGGCTTCGTGACTGGCTCACCCTTTTCATCTCAAAACAGTCATATTCCAACGACTCTGTCCCCAATTTATTTGTGACAACAAGCAGGGCTGTTATTGATTTTTTGCTCGATGTCATTGAAAAGAGCAAATTGATGCTTGACATTGATAATTTTAAAGTGCACAAAGAAAAAAAATCATCCCATGCAGGAGCATGGAGTGAAACGTTTCAAATACAATGGAACAAAGATTTTCATATAGCAGCGAAAGAGGTTCTGAAAAGAGGCTCTTCCTCAACTAATAACTCAAACCTGTTTATGAATATCGCTGATTCTAACTTATTCCAGGTTGCAGGACAGAACTTGACTGTAATGCTGGTGGGCATAAAAAAATAAAATGCTTGATTTGATCTTTTACCTGTTATAAAGGCACTCTCTGTGAAGAGTTTTATAACGGACTTTGTTTGTTTTAATTATTTCTTAGCTTTATTTTAATTATTTTTAGGAGGCTTTAAAGATGGCTTTTAATCCAATTGTTGATGAGTCAAAATGTGTAGGTTGTGAAGAGTGTGTTGATGTATGCCCAGTTGAGGTTTTTGAGATGGAAGATGGAAAATCAGTTCCTGTAAATGCTGAAGAGTGCATGGGCTGCGAGAGCTGTGTAGAAGTATGTGAAGAAAATGCTATTGTTATAGAAGAAGACTAAAAACTCCTCTCTTATACTACTTGAAACCCCTTTTTATAATGATCTTTGCAGATTATTGTAAAAAGGGGTTTTTTGCTCTTCATGCAATAGCATTTTGGGTAAAACAGATCAAACCTGCCTTGATTTTTTAAGACACGCCTTGATAAACTCCCTGAAAAGCGGATGAGGATTTGCGGGTCTTGATTTAAACTCGGGGTGAAACTGACAACCCAGGAACCAGGGATGATCTTTTAATTCAACAATCTCAACCAACTGTCCATCAGGAGATGTACCGCTTATAACCAGCCCTGCCTTTTCAAGTCTCTCTTTATATTCATTATTGAACTCATAACGGTGACGGTGTCTTTCGGAGATATTCTCCTCTCTGTAGGCTGTCATGGCAATGGTATCAGGAATAAGGCTACAAGGATACGCTCCAAGACGCATGGTGCCCCCTTTATCTGATGAGGTGTCTCTCTTTTCCATCTGCTTTGTCTGCTCATCATACCACTCTTTCATAAGATATATTACAGGATAAGGAGTGTGGTCATCAAACTCCGAACCATTAGCATCTTCCATACCTGCAATGTTTCTTGCGAATTCAATCACAGCCATGTGCATGCCAAGACATATTCCAAAGAACGGAATTTTATTTTCCCTTGCGTATCTGACAGCAAGAATTTTTCCTTCAATACCTCGAGAACCAAAACCACCAGGTACAAGAATTCCATCTGTCTTGTTAAGTTTATCCTTTAAATTGTCATGGTTTAGTGTACTTGAATCGACAAATATCAGATTGACTCTGGAGTCGTTGGAGATACCGCCGTGACTCAATGCCTCATTAAGGCTTTTGTAGGATTCTGTAAGATCCACATATTTTCCTACAATGGCAATGCTAACTGAGTGTCTTGGGTTCTGGAGTTTGTCAACCATTTCACGCCACTCTTCAAGTCGCGGTGCCCGTGCCCATATATTTAATTTCTGAAGTATTTTATCTCCAAGCCCCTCTTTATTATAGACAAGTGGAACTTCATAGATACAGTCAACATCCTTTGCAGTAAAAACAGAATCTTTGTCAATATTACAGAACAGAGCTATTTTGGCCTTGATTTCAGGGGATAGATAACGATCAGTACGGCAAAGAAGTATATCTGGCTGTATGCCGATGCTTCTGAGCTCCTTGACACTGTGCTGGGTGGGTTTTGTTTTGAGTTCTCCAGCGGTTCCGATATATGGAACCAGGGTAAGGTGGATATAAATTACATTGTTCTTGCCCACATCTGCCCGAAACTGGCGTATGGCTTCCAGAAATGGAAGAGACTCAATATCTCCAATTGTTCCTCCGATCTCCACAATAACAACATCGGCATCGTCTGACACCAGAGTTATACATTTCTTGATCTCGTCTGTAATGTGTGGAATCACCTGCACTGTACCCCCGAGATATTCCCCTCGTCGTTCCTTTGTAATTACAGAGTGGTAGATTTTACCGGTCGTAAAGTTATTGTTCTTTCCAAGTTTGGCTGTGGTAAATCTCTCATAATGTCCAAGATCCAGATCTGTCTCTGCTCCGTCATCTGTGACAAACACCTCTCCATGCTGAAACGGATTCATGGTGCCAGGATCCACATTTATGTATGGATCCAACTTCTGTATTGTCACAGAAAGACCTCTACTTTCAAGAAGCAAGCCTATGGCAGCAGATGCCAGCCCTTTACCCAGAGAGGATAGCACACCTCCTGTCACAAAAATATATTTGGTTGTCTCACCCATTTTATTCCTCACATATACTTTAAAATTAAAATTAAAGTCATCTACCTCTTCTCATAGCAAGGGTAGTTACTCAAATTTTCAAATAACCGGCACGGCCGGAGCGGGGTATTGCTCTTGGCCACAACGAACAATGAAAATCCCATGATTACTGCTAATTCAAGAGACTTTCATATAAACACTGTCTGTATCTTAAAAAAAATTGCCCTGACAAATCAATTGTCCGGGCAACTTGTAATCATTAAGCCTAACTGTCACAAAACGGACCTGGCGATACTTTGATCACCCCGAATCATGAAGATCAAGAATCTATTTTTATGGAGAACAATTGTCATTTTAAATCTTTAGCAACAGTTGAATCTCTTTTTCAAAAAAACAGCTCTTCGGGAAACAGTGCCCCTACACCAAGCTCCTCCTCAATTCTAATAAGCTGGTTGTATTTTGCAACTCTGTCGCTTCTTGACATGGAGCCGGTCTTGATCTGGCCGCTATTTACGGCAACAGCAAGATCAGCTATGAAAGAATCCTCTGTCTCTCCGGATCGATGAGAAATAACTGTAGTATATCCTGAAGTCTTTGCCATCAAAATTGCATCTAAAGTCTCGGTAACCGTCCCTATCTGATTGAGTTTAACAAGTATTGAATTACCTATTCCTTCGGAGATCCCTCTTCTGAAAATATCAGGATTAGTTACAAAAACATCATCACCTACAATCTGAATATTCTGTCCAAGACGTTTTGTAAGCATTTGCCAGTTTGTCCAGTCCTGTTCAGCAAGACCATCTTCAATGGAACAGAGAGGGAATTTGCTGCACAAAGAGTCATAATAATCCACAAGTGCTTCTGCTGAAAGCTCCCTGCCTTCCGAGGCAAAGAGATATTTTCCATTTTTGTAGAATTCGCTTGCAGCAGCATCCAGAGCAATGCCTATATCCTTACCCGGACGGTATCCAGCAGATTCAATAGCATTAACAATCAACTCAAGAGCCTCTTCATTGGATTTCAGGTCAGGGGCAAATCCCCCCTCATCTCCAACAGCAGTATTAAGACCTGCCTTGCTCAAAATTCCTTTTAATGAGTGAAAAGTCTCAGCTCCCATTCGGATAGCTTCCACCACAGATGTGGCACCGTAAGGGACAATCATGAACTCCTGAATATCAAGGTTATTAGGGGCATGTGCTCCACCATTGATAACATTCATCATCGGTACTGGAAGAACTCGTGCAGTTATTCCTCCGATATGCCTGAACAGAGATATGCCAGCAGCGTTGGCAGCAGCCCTTGCAGCAGCCATGGAGACACCGAGAATGGCATTGGCACCAAGTCTTGATTTATTCTCAGTGCCATCAATGTCAATCATGGTTCTATCCAGACCAGCCTGGTCCATGGTATCGAATCCGATAATCTCTGGAGCGATCACTTCATTTACATTGACAACTGCATTCATCACCCCTTTGCCGCCATAGCGATTGGGTGATTTATCTCTTAACTCAAGAGCCTCTCTTGTTCCTGTTGAGGCTCCTGAAGGCACAGCCGCCCTGCCCTTTGCTCCACATGCAAGAACCAGATCAACTTCCACAGTGGGATTTCCCCGTGAATCCAGAATCTCCCTGGCATTTACACTAATTATTTCAGTCATGATGTCCTCTCTATTAAATAATGTTATTTAAAAAAATGGTGGTAAAAACTTTTTTTAAAAAATCATAGTCAAAAGCTATATTAAACAACTTGAGTTCATATAACACCCTTGTAGCTCTGTCAATCATTGAGGGGATGTTGATCATAAAACTTGTAAGCGACACAATGATTCTGCTTTGTCAAATTCCTTATTAAAAGGCTATTGCAATTAAAAAGCTGCATGATATAAGAGTTTAGTTAAAAAAATGATATGTTATTGCTCAGATATTTCGATCTAAACGGACATGATTGTGTATCAATCACCACTCCTAATATAGAAATGTAATCCATTTTCACGGTAAAAAATGAGCAGAAGCTGCTTATGTTCTCACAACTTAAAACATATAAAAACAACTCAATATCTTAGGACACAATATGAAAATACTTGTTACTGGAGGAGCCGGATATATAGGCAGCCATACCTGTGTGGAACTTATAAAAAATGGATGGGATGTTATTGCAGTAGACAACCTTTGCAACAGCTCCTTTGAAGCCATCAAACGAGTGGAGTCAATCACGGGGAAAACAGTAAAATTTCACCAAGCTGATATAAGGGATAAAACAGCACTATCAAAGATTTTCAAAACTCATACAAAAATATATCATCATGTTGAACACGAGAATGAAGAGCATAAAAATTCCGGAAACTCTTCTATTGATGCCGTAATCCATTTTGCAGGTCTCAAAGCTGTGGGAGAATCGGTTGCCATACCTCTTGAATATTACAGCAACAACATAACAGGAACACTCACTCTACTTGAAGTGATGAAGGAATATGGCGTAAAAAACCTTGTATTCAGTTCATCAGCAACTGTATATGGTGACCCGCAGACTCTGCCTATCAAGGAGAGCTTTCCTCTGTCAGTCACAAACCCCTACGGTAGAACTAAATTGATTATTGAAGAGATCCTTAAAGATTTGCATGCCTCTGATCCATCATGGAATATAGCTCTGTTAAGATACTTCAACCCTGTTGGTGCCCATGAAAGCGGTAGCATAGGAGAAGATCCGTTCGGTATTCCAAACAACCTTTTCCCTTATATTGCCCAGGTGGCAGTTGGAAGACTGCCCTTTCTCAATATTTTTGGAGATGATTACAACACCCCTGATGGCACAGGAGTAAGAGATTTTATACATGTATCAGATCTGGCCTCAGGCCATCTTAAAGCTCTGCCAAAGCTGTTTACAAATCCTGGAGTTGTAATTTATAATCTTGGCACGGGCAGAGGGCACTCTGTAATGGAACTCGTCCGAGCCTTTGAAAAGGCATGTGATAAAAAAATTCCGTTTAAAATTGTACCCAGAAGAGCCGGAGATATTGCTGCCTGTTATGCAGACCCTTCCAAGGCCGAAACAGAACTTGATTGGAAAGCAACAAGAACCATTGAAAAAATGTGTTGTGATACCTGGAACTGGCAGAGCAATAACCCAACAGGTTTTAACAAAATTTAATATGCAGCGAGGTTCGATAACGTGGGAAACTATATCAGTTACTTTAAAGAGAGCATAAAGAATTCAGATATCAGAAAAGCAAAGGATCTTCTCATTGACCTTCACCTGGAATCAGATGATACCAAAACAGCTATTCTCAATGAACTTGCAATGGTTTCTGATGAAATGGCATGCTTGTTACTAGATTTTATAATGAGGCTGGAGATCAAGTACTATAAATCTTTTAAGCTGGAGCTATATGACAAATTAATTCAGCTTATAACTGACAGAGCACATCTTAATTTTGATTTTGCTATTATTTTCTATAAAATCAGGGACAGAAAAAAAATACTGCAGGCGACCTCTCTGCTTAAATATATTTTGACAAACTGCACAGACAGAGAGATCCTGTTTGAAACCATTAATGCCGTTGGAACTGAAAAGATAGAATCTCTTGTTCCTGCTATTGCAGAATTCCTTTACTATGACGATGCGAGCTTAAAGGAGCAGGCCATAAGAAATCTATCAAAATTTGCATCTCCTGAAGTATACAAAATACTGCTCGATACATCAAAAACAGTAAAGAATGATCAAGACATTATGAATGCACTTGAACTGTTTAAAATCCCATCTAAAGCAGCCCCAATAGAAATAAGTGCCGTTGATTCACCCCCCCCTCCGATCCCAACTCCTCCATCCACAGTATCAAGTGACTTTAATGCTGAAAAACTTATGTTAAACTCAATCAATGAACTTGTGCCTGAACAGCTTCCTGTAACGCCAACAAGTGATGTCGATTCTGTTTTGAGCCCAACCTTTGAATTTAAGGCAGATAATATTTTCTTACCTGACAAAAAGATAGATACAAAAGAAAATCCAACTTCTGAATCTCAACAACACGATATAAAGAAACTTGGCTCCAAATCAATTGAAGAGCGCTTTGAGGCATTCGGATATTTCTTCAACTCAGGATCTAAACATTTCAGCTCAGGATCTATGTATCTTAAGGAGCTAATTTCAAATCTAAAATCCCAGGATCATGACCTTATTATAAATACTTTAAGAATTATATCTAATATAGAGTCTGAAGAACTTTTACCGGATATCTATTCATTCCTGAACAGAAAAAATCTTGAACCCTCTTTAGAGCATGAGGCTTTTGAGACGCTATACTCATTTGACAAATTCAGTTTTACAGAACTTATGATGGATGCCATTGAAAAACCGGCCATACATGTCCGTATGTCTGCAGTAAAAGCTCTGGACAAGAACGACAATGACCCTGTCTATGCAAAGATAAAAAACAGGATTGAGACCGGAAGAGAGAAGGGGCTGGCTCTTGTCCATACAATCATTGATGCACATGCAGAAAATCTTATAAGCTATCTTCTGGTTTCAGACACATTTGCAGATATAGCATCAACGTATCTCACAAAGGATGCAACACCATCAGCCCTTAACACTTATCTGAATATACTAACAAACAGGGGACTTAAATCTACTGCAAAGAAGATTCAATTCAAAGCTGATATGGAAAACAGACTTAAAAACAGGTTTAAGGCCATGGTAATAAGCCCTTCAGATACTGTACATAAAATCTACGAAAAGTTACTTTTTAAAAACGGGTATATATCCACTGGATTCCAAAATCCTGAAGATGCATTTGAATCCCTTTCCATTGATAAACCTGATCTGATTGTAAGCGACCTGTTTTCAAAGGATATGACAGCTCTTGATTTTGCAAGGGAGGTCAGAGAATTTTACACAAAAAACGATCTGCCCTTTCTGATTTCAACACCGCAAAACGATTTTCTAAATATCAATTTCACAAAACACTATGCAGATTGTGATATCAATGGAATCTTTAAATTCCCTGGAATTATCAAAGGGATTAACGAACTTATTAATTGAATGGAGACCTGTCAGAAAATAAGTACCTGAACTAAAGTTTTTTCCGGTTAAAATTTTGAATATGGCCTTAAAATCTAACAAATTCATTGTTGAATAGAGGAAAAAATTTATGTCCAAGCACTTAATACCATCAAAAATCAAACTGACATCAACCATATTGCCCGACAAGATGTATTTACAACCCATTGGATTTCCAGACAAAATGTATTCACAATCAATCGTACTGCCCCAAACAGCTCTATCTCTAAAGGGATCACCCAAAATAGCTATTGGCTCACGACTTAAGAGCTGCAAGAGTGTAAAAACACTGGGGTTTAAACCCAATTTTATTGACTATTCCGATCAGGAATCAGAATTGATCCTAAATGCCGATAAAATATATTACCCAACTGCTTTTTACGCTCACCTGTTTCACACTATGGGCAAGCCTACCTTTCCAAGTTTCAGCACGTACCATTTTATTCAAGATAAAATCAGGCAGACAGCTCTGTTCAATCTGCTCAAAATACCACATCCTTACACCAGAGTCTTTTATGGACCCAGACAAAAGCTGGAGATTCTCAATAGATTCAGGTTTCCGTTTATAGCTAAAAAACCCAGAGGATCATCAATGGGCAGAGGAGTATATCTTATACGTGATATACCAAACCTTTTAGAATATCTTTCAAAGCCGACCAACTCATCAACATCACCTGAGCATTTAACACCCCAGAAGTTAAAAAGATCAATAGATAAGTATAGTTTGACATCCACAGATAGATATAGTTTAACATCCACGCCTGAATTTACATCAACATCCATATCTAAAGATGCATCTACATATCCCGAGTCTGAATCATCCGGTTTTCCCGCATATATTCAGGAGTACATCCCCCATGATCGTGATATTAGAATTGTAATAATTGGGAAAGAGATCGTTCTAGCATACTGGCGAGTATCACATTCAAATGACTTCAGAGCCAATCTTTCGTGTGGTGGAGAGATATTATTTGCTCAAATTCCTAAAAAAGCCCTGGAACTGGCACTTCACACAGCAGCAAGATGTGGATGGGATGATGTTGGACTTGATATTATTGAACACAAAGGAGAGTTTTTTGTTATTGAAGCGAATATGAAATATGGCAGAAAAGGTTTTATAAAGGCAGATATAGACTATAGCCTTCTACTTGAAGACCTCATTTCAGCCGGAAAAATATAAAAATATTAGCTTGATTTTTAATTCCGCATAAGGCTAATGGTATTTCCATGGATAAACTGAAACAACTCATAATATCGACAATAGCATCACTATTCATCTTATTCGCAGGAACATTGGGGTATATGTTCATTGAAAAGTGGAATCTGCTTGATGCAATTTACATGACAGTTCTAACTCTTGGCTCTGTGGGCTACAGTGAAGTACACCCTCTGAGCTTTAATGGTCGGATTTTTACCATATTTCTCATTATTGCAGGCATGAGTCTGGTTATGTATCTTGCCGGTGTGGTGGTTCAGTTTGTGGTTGAAGGAGAGATGAGACATATCCTTGGGAGAAGA
>JADGBC010000112.1 GCA_015231705.1 Desulfamplus sp.
CAATTGCTGGCGTTAATGTTCCCATGACCAATGTTGTTATAAGTGCACGCGGCGAGATTCTTAAAAACAGTTAATTTTCATAATTCGAGGTGGCCACATAATGGCCATGAAGGTTTTATGTGAAAGTATAGGAGACTGTCCAATGGGAAAACCAGATTTTAAAATTGGGAAATTATTTTTCTTGTTTGCGGGAATCTGTGCCATTGCACTGCCGATCATTATCTTTCAGGCCTTTTCCGTGAACAGCGGAGAGGTAATCGCAGAGGTACACAACGCACCGGTTTCTGACTTTGACCATAACGCAAAACAGCTTTTTGGAACCTATAACGGAACAACACCTGCCTATATGGATGGCAATTCTACCTCCCGAACGCTTGAGTATTATTACTCCTTGCGTCAGTATCCTGGTTCTCCCCCCGTTATCCCCCATGATATGGCAGATAAAAAGGGCACCGAATTAGTATGTCTCTCCTGTCATGAACGTGGCGGATTTGCCCAGGATATGAACAGGTTCTCACCCGTAACTCCCCATCCTCAGCACACATCCTGCCAGCAATGCCATATGAAAACAGTTACAGAGGATCTTTTCAGACAGATTGACTGGTCAAGCACGCAGGTGCCAAAACTTGGAAGATCGGCATTGGCAGGATCTCCCCCTCCAGTTGCACACTCTTTGCAGATGAGAGAAAACTGTATAGCATGTCATGTGGGGCCCGGAACAGTTGTGCCAATAAGGGTTGAACACCCCATGAGGGGCAATTGCAGGCAGTGTCATGTTCCGGAGGATACCCAACTCCTCTTTACAAGAAATCCAGGTGAATAATTAAAGAGGAGATGGTATGGAAAAAATAGAGCCTGAAAAAACAGAAGCTAAAAAATATCTTTTTTTATATGAAAGTCTCCGTAACAATCTGTTTTGTAAGGACTTTCATGGTTTGTTGTGGCAGAGAGGAAAACCACGCTCCGGCCGTGCCGGTTATATCAGACCTTCTGCAGAACTAACTTCTAATCCAGTACAATCAAGGAGTAAAATTAAGTTTTGCAGAAACTCTATTGTTCTGTCCCGCCTTGTGAACTCTTTTAATATTCTATTTTGTGGTACAAGATTTTCAATCAAGCAACAATTGCAGCGAGCCTGTCTATGTTTTGTTATCCTGGGAATTTTGACTTTTTCTTATTCAATGGTAGCCTTTTCAAACGAACAGGGGGTGACCTTGAAAATTAAGCAGGCCACCAAAAAAACTGACAAGGTTGAACAGGTTGAAAACGCCATACCAATCCCAAAAAATATTGTTAAGGTAAATGCACAATATCAGGGTGGGAGTTTTTTCACAGAGCCACGCAAGAGTGAAATCAAGCGTTACAAGTGCAGCTCCTGTCATAGTGACAAAACCGTTCACATATCGAATGCAGCCAATATTTCTCATGCCGACATTCAGGTAGTTCATGGTGGCAAGGATAAACCTCTTGCCTGCAACACCTGCCACAGTCAGGAAGATAGAGATTTTCTGGTGACAAGCAAGGGAACCATGATTGATTTTGATCATGTTTACGACATGTGTGGCCAGTGTCATTTCAGGCAGAAAAAAGATTGGATTGGTGGAGCTCACGGAAAAAGGGTGACCTACTGGGCAGGAGAGAGGGTAGTCCAAAATTGCACATCCTGCCATAACCCGCATGATCCGCTGTTTAAAAAACGATGGCCAAAAACATATTCAGTTCCGCTAAAATAGTGCTCTTTGGGGTCATTGTTGTCGGGTGATGGATCAATTAAGGTAGATTCTATTCTCTTTAAATATCTTTACTCGGCATTTGTTGCCTTGAAGCAAAAAATAGATAGGATGACTCATGGATTCTGATAAAAATAAGAAAATAAACCGCAGAGAGTTTCTTGCGGGAGCAGCATCCGCAGCTATAGTCGGAGGTGCGGCTGTAACGACCGGCTGTAAAGGAAAAGGGCTTTTGGGAAGTTCTGAAGTCTACGCACTTGAGTTTCAGGAGTATTTTAAAAAACATTACCGTCTGATGACCCAGGAAGAGAGGGATAAGACTGTTTCCAGGCTGGAAAATCTTGCCAGACTCAAACAGCGCATCACGATAAATGTTGATACCACAGGGCCTGCTGAAAATGTTCTTTACGGATATGCCTTTAACGTCACCAGGTGCGAAGGATATATGGAATGCGTTGAAGCCTGTGTCAGGGAGAACAATCTGGATCGTAAATCCAATACTCAATACATCCGTATTTTTGAGATGGAGCATGGTCAGATGTCTCCTGATCAGGGAGATGGCAAGTATTTCCACATGGTTCCAAAGAGCGGCCATTTTTATATGGGAGTGCAGTGTTTTCAATGCGACAATCCCCCCTGTGTAAAGGCGTGTCCCACCAAAGCCACGTGGAAGGAGCCGGACGGAATTGTGGTTGTTGACTATGACTGGTGCATTGGATGCCGCTACTGCATGGCAGCCTGTCCATACTGGGGACGGCGTTTTAACTGGAACCAGCCCCAGATACCTAAAGAGGAGATAACCACGCAACAGCACTATCTTGGAAACAGGCAACGGGTAAGGGGCATGATGGAAAAATGCACCTTCTGCATCCAGAGAAGCCGAAAAGGCAAATTGACTGCCTGTGCCGAAGCCTGTCCCACCGGTGCCAGAGTGTTTGGCAATCTTCTTGACCCTGACAGTGAAATCAGATTCGTACTTGAAAACAAAAAGGTTTATAGGCTCAAGGAAGATCTGGGTACAGATCCCAAGTTCTGGTATTTTATAGATTAGCTATGATGGTCTTGTAAAAAAACTGTGGGTTTATTGTTGACGGTCTCGTAAAAAAACCATTTTTTAAAAATGCGACATAAATAAATTCAGATAGTTATGACTCTAAAAAATTCATGTTCAGGACTTTTTACGAGGGAATTATTGTTTGTACCATGTAAATTCAATGTTTTACGGTTGCAATAACCGGCACGGCCGGAGCGAGGTATTGGCTCTCGGCCACAACGAACAATGAAAGTACCACTATTACTGCTAATTCAAGAGACTTTCACATAAATGGCTTGAAACCTACTTTTTGCAAGGGAATCAATCATGCTCAAGGATACAGATATGAAAAAAAATATAGCTTCAAAAGGCTTGGTATTATTTATAAAGGATACTCTTTTATGGAACCTGTCCGGCTCTATCGGCTACCAGCTCTACCTTTGCGTGTTAGTATGTCTGATGTTGACCGGAGTATATGGATATTTCATTCAGTTTAAACTTGGTCTTGCAGCAACAGATATGTCAAATATTGTCTCATGGGGATTTTATATCTCCAATTTCACCTTTCTTGTGGGAGTCGCAGCAGCAGCTGTAATGCTGATTTTGCCGTCATATGTATTCAATGACAAGGATCTGCATAAAGTGGTTGTTATTGGAGAGGTTGTGGCTGTCGGAGCACTTGTGATGTGTATGACCTTTGTCTTTGTTGACCTTGGAAGGCCGCTGCAGTTTTGGCATCTGATTCCAGGTATAGGCCAGCTCAATTTTCCATCTTCTCTTCTATCTTGGGATATTTTGGTTCTTAACGGATATCTTGCACTAAATGCCTTGGTGCCGGCCTATATTGTATATTGTCATTATAACGGCAGGGAGCCGGTTGCAAAATATTATAAACCCTTTGTTTTTCTATCTATTGGATGGGCAGTTGCTATCCATATGGTTACAGCCTTTTTGTATCAGGGGCTTCCTGCAAGACCGTTTTGGAACAATCCTTTGATGGGGCCACGATTTCTAGCTTCGGCATTTGCCGCAGGACCTGCCATAATATCGCTTGTGCTGCATGTGGTAAATTCAACAACAGACTATAAAATTGAAAACACAATATTTAACAAACTCAGAATCATTATTGTATCTGCTGCTGTTATAAACCTTTTGATGCTCTTTTCTGAGATTTTCAAGGAGTTCTATTTTCCTACCCATCACAGCCAGTCTGCCATGTACCTCTTTTTCGGGCTTGAAGGTCATGATTCTCTTGTCCCTTGGATCTGGACAGCCATATCCATCAATCTTCTGGGTACGCTTCTTCTGGCGTTCAATCCGTTCAGAGAGAGGCAGATATTTTTAATGCCAGCACTTATCCTGCTTATTGTGGGTATCTGGATTGAAAAGGGGATAGGTCTTATTGTACCAGGTCTTGTCCCTTCTCCAATGGGTGAAATTATCAGCTACTCACCAAGCAATGTTGAGCTTTTCATAACTGCAGGTGTGGTTGGCCTTGGAATGTTTGTGGTGACAATGCTCCTTAAACCCGCCTTGATTATTGAAAAAAGATATGAAGAGCTTCATGGTAAACATTCGTAAATTGTTTTATGTGAAAGTCTTTTGAAATATCTGCAATTATGAAACTTTCATTCTTTATTGTGCCCATCAGGGCATGGCCGTTATCCGGAAAATAACCTGAACGTACTGAAAAAAAATATTTCTTGATTCAGATCAATGTTTCTATTTTTGATATGCCTTATATTGTATTCAAAAAGGTTGAGATCTTGATATATCTTTACCGTAAAAATGGGTCACATTTTATATTAGGGGTGATTTAATACACAATCATGTCCGTTTAGCCAGTATGAATTCAATTGAATATCAATATTTTTATCAAACGTACAGGGAGGTAAACTATGAAATGTCCAGGTCAGGATACACAATATTGGAATCAGGATGCTATTTTTGACACAAAATGCCCTGAGTGCGGTTCCAGTATGGAATTTTTCAAAGATGACACATCACGGAAATGCAGAAACTGCGGTAAGAGGATTGTTAATCCCAGCATGGATTTCGGATGTGCCTCCTATTGCCAGTATGCGGATCAGTGTATTGCCACACTTCCAGAGGAGTTTGTAAAGCAAAGAGAGGATCTTCTCAAGGACAGGGTTGCTGTGGAGATGAAACGATATTTTCAATCTGATTTCAGAAGGATCGGCCATGCCATGAGGGTAGCACGATACGCAGAACAGATAGGAAAAGAGGAGCTGGCCAAGAAATTTGATGAGCAAAATGGCAATTCAGACAATAAATTGGATAGACAAAAGGACGATCAGGCTGAAAAAAATGATCTGCGAAGAAGTGACTTGCAAAGAGATGAACAGGTCAAAAAAAATGATATGCCAAAAGAGAATAATGTAAATCTTGCTGTTATCCTTTGTGCTGCATATCTTCACGATATAGGAATAAAAGAGTCAGAGAGAAAGTATAACTCCAATGCTCCAAAATATCAGGAGCTTGAAGGCCCTCCAATTGCAAGGGAAATTCTTGAAAAGCTTGGAGCAAAGGCAGAGCTTGTTGAAGAGGTTTGCGATATTGTGGGTCACCATCACCACCCAAGGGAGAATGAGACCATTAATTTCAAGATTCTTTATGATTCTGATCTTATAACCAACCTTGAAGAAGATCAAAAGGAGAAACTGGAGAAAAATGAAGAGCCTGTTTCAAGAGAACGGCTTGAGCGAATTATTGCAAAATCATTTTTGACACAGTCAGGAGAGCAAAAAGCAAGGACTGTGCTGCTTTAGACAGGTCAGTTTCATATATTTTTTTATAAACATCGTAAATTATTTTAGAGGCGATTATTGCTATCGACCTTTTAGATTCTTATCTCTGATTTTCGTGCTATTTTGGCAAGAGAATCAGAAACTTTGGTTCTGGCTTGTCCAGGTCAGGAGATATTAAAATGAAAGTTAAGAGAAAAATTATTCAAATAGATGAGGAGCTTTGTAATGGCTGTGGTAACTGCGTTATCTCCTGTGCAGAGGGTGCAATTGAGATAATTGACGGCAAGGCAAAGGTTATCAAGGATAAATATTGTGATGGTTTAGGTGCATGTCTTGGTGAATGTCCCGAGGATGCTCTCAAGATTATTGAGCGGGAAGCTGATGAGTTTGATGAAAAGGCTGTTGAAGCTCGTTTAAAAGAGTTGGAAAAAAACAGGAAGCAAACAGAAGGAAAAACTGCTTCAAATATGGCATGTGGCTGTCCATCAACTCATATTCAGACTTTTCCTGTAGAGCATGGCCATAAGGGTGGAGATGCTCACACATCCTCAAATGGACAGAAGTCTTCTCATTCTCACTCAACTGGATCGCCATGTGCATGTTCTGATGCCAATAAGCCTGCAAATTTAAAAGATGGCGTTTCTGCTTTATCTTGTGCTAACTCTGTGTCCGCTGGTGCTCAATCAGCTCTTGGCCACTGGCCTGTGAAGATACGGCTTGTTCCTCCAACAGCTCCATTTCTAAAGGGGGCGGATCTTCTGGTTACAGCAGATTGTACCCCTTTGGCTTACCCTGGTTTTCATAAAGATTTTCTCAAGGGAAAGGTTGTTATGATGGGATGCCCTAAATTTGATGATATAGATTCCTATGTGAACAAGTTTGCCGATATTTTCAAAACAGCAGGGATCAGAACTGTTACAACTCTTATCATGGAAGTTCCATGCTGTTCCGGTCTTCCCATGATTTTGCAAAAGGCAATGGCAATTGCTGGCGTTAATGTTCCCATGACCAATGTTGTTATAAGTGCACGCGGCGAGATTCTTAAAAACAGTTAATTTTCATAATTCGAGGTGGCCACATAATGGCCATGAAGGTTTTATGTGAAAGTCTCTTTCAATAGCCGTGATTATATGACTTTCATTCTTCGTTGTGGCCGAGAGCCAATATCCCGCTCCGGCCGTGCCGGTTATTTCAGAATATATGAAGGGTTCATGCATGTTGAAATGGACGGATGAAGCACAGGATGCTCTCAATAAGGTTCCTTTTTTTGTGAGAAAAAAGGCAAAAAGCAAAATAGAGAATTATGTCCATGATAAGGGGATGGGGCTGGTTGTCACTGTTGAAGATGTAAAGGCAGCCAAACAGCAGTTTATCTCCGGCATGTCAAAAAATATAAAAGGATATCAGGCAGACCGCTGCTTTGGAGCATCGGGCTGCCCGAATTCTGCCAATTCTTGTGAATCAGTGATTGACAGGGCACAAAAACTTCTTGAAAATCAGAATATTCTCTCTTTTTTAAAAAAGAGTGTAAAAGGCGATCTGAAATATCATCATGAGTTTAGATTGAGTGCTGCTGACTGCCCCAACTGCTGTTCCCAGCCCCAGATAAAAGATTTTGGCATTATAGGTGCTGTAATTCCTGCTCTTTGCGATGAGACGTGCTCCTTGTGTCATGCGTGTGAAGATGCCTGTCCTGATAACTGCATAAAAATAGAAGATAGAGGAGAAGATCAGCTCCCTTCAATTGATTTTTCTTCATGCCTGATGTGTGGAAAATGCGTTGAAGCATGTCCCACAGGAACTATATGTGAGCAAGACAGAGGTTTCAAGATTCAGTTGGGTGGCCGTCTGGGCAGACACCCAAGGCTTGGTCTGGAGATTGACAGGCTCTTTTCTGAGGATGAAGTTATCGCTATTCTTGACAATGTACTGAAATTTTACAAGGACCATTCAAAAAAAGGGGAGAGATTTTCCAAAATATTTAATGAAACTGATATGTACGAACTCCTGCATTAATTTACTCAGCCCTCTCCCCCTCTTCAAAATCAATGCTATCATTTTTCAATCCGCATTAAAGCATCACAATAGAAATACTCAATAGCATCTTCTATACCAATCACAACAATCAATTTGATTTTCCATACCTGTCCATCTATGAATGCATTATTTTAAATTTTTTAAATAGGTAATTTTTTATGATTAGTGCAGGTATTGATATCGGTTCCAGATCTATTGAATGCGTGATTTTTGAAGATGAAAGTATGAAAGAAACAAGAAAAACGGATACCGGATTTGATCCTATTGGCCAGGCAAAACAATTAATAAAAGGGCTTAGATTTGATACTATTTTCGCCACTGGATATGGAAGAAATCTATTTGAACTCGAAAACGATGCAGCAACTATTACAGAAATTAAAGCTCATGCAAGAGGAGCAGTATATTTTTTCCCTGGTGCAATGACAGTGCTGGACATCGGAGGACAGGACAGCAAAGTTATCAAACTCAATGAGTCCGGGAAAGTCATTCGATTTGAGATGAATGATAGGTGTGCTGCCGGTACCGGCAAATTTCTTGAAATTATGGCCAAAAACCTTGGTTTCAGCATTGACACTTTTGGAGAACAGGCTTTAAAGGCAAAAAAAGATCTTAACATCAGCAGTATGTGTACAGTTTTTGCCGAGTCAGAAGTCACATCACTGGTTGCAAAAGGTGAAAATCCAAATGAGATTGCACGGGGATTGCATATGGCCGTGGTAAGAAGAGCGGCTTCCATGTTGAGGCGAGTCTCTCCGGAAGGTCCGGTTGTTTTTACCGGAGGGGTTGCCAACAATATCGGCATTGTCCAACTATTAGGCCAGGAGATAGACAGAGAGATACTTATCCCAGAAAAACCTGAAATGAATGGTGCTGCTGGTGCAGCCCTTCTTGCAATGGAAAAAGAGAGGAAAGAAAGATGAAACAGCAATTGTTTAAAAAGCTCCAGCAGATAGCGGAGCAGAATCTTCTGGACATAGAAGTTCATAAAAAGAAGGGAGAGCATGTGGTGGGATTTTACTGCCTGTACGCACCTACCGAGCTCGCAGTGGCTGCCAACGCAATTGTACTTCCCTTGTGCGGTACCCGCCAGGCACCAATCGAGGCGGCTGAAGAGAGACTCCCAAGAAACCTCTGTCCGTTAATAAAAAGCAGTTATGGATTTGCGGTCACCGATACATGTCCCTTTTTCAGATTTTCCGATATGATTGTGGCTGATACCACCTGTGACGGGAAAAAGAAGATGTTTGAACTGATGTCTGATATTAAACCTGTTCATGTGTTGCAGCTTCCCCAGAATCAGGATTTCAACATATCTCTTGAACCATGGAAAAATGAAATTGAAAAACTAAGAACAGTTCTTGAAACCCTTACGGATAAAAAAATCACACAGGAAAAAATATCACTTGCCATTGCACTTTTAAATAATGAACGTAAAACAAAAAAACGTCTGATGGATGTGACAAAGGCCAAACCATCCCCTTTGACAGGAATGGAGCTTGTCGAGATATTGTTTAAAACCGGATTTTTTGCAGACAAACAAAAAGGGATTGATCTGATGAATGAAATTGCAGATCTCTGCCTTCAACTGATTGAGAAAAAAGAGAGCCCATATACCACAGAGACCCCCCGAATTCTTCTGACAGGTGTCCCCATCGGTCTTGGATCTGACAAAGTAGTAAAGATTATTGAACAGTCTGGTGCCAATGTGGTGGCATTTGAAAACTGCAGCGGCTATAAGCAGACTTTCCAGGTAAATGAGGAAAAAGATCCTATGCTGGCACTGTCTGAGCAGTATCTGTCCATTCCTTGTTCCGTAATGAGCCCAAATCAGGGAAGGATTGATCTACTAAAAGAAATGATCTCTGAATTTTCAATAGATGGCGTAGTGGATCTCACATGGCAGGCTTGTCATACTTATAATATTGAATCATATCACATCCAGAAATTGGTTCAAGAATCTTTCGGGCTTCCTTTTCTTCATCTTGAAACAGACTATTCAGAATCAGATACTGAGCAGCTCAGGGTAAGAATAGAAGCATTCCTTGAAATGACATGATGACAATATCCTGGATTTTCAGTTGTTGTTCGTACCAAAATAGATTAACAAAAAGAGTGTAATCAATCTTTTTTGATGAAGTCGTAAAAAGTCAATTTCTCAAAACTAACCGCAAATAAAATCAACATGTTATAGCCTGAAAAACTGTTGATTCGGGACTTTTTACGAGACCATCAGAATTGTAAACATATTGTTGGATAAGGTTTTAGACCTTTTTATAAAAAGTGTCAACAATGGGTATGACCACCTTTATAACACCAAATTTTTGGTGTCTAAAGAAGGTATATCTTGTTGATATAATTATGAATGGACAGTTTGACAGAAAATTTCATATAAAACCTGATTGACAACAAATATATTTTAAATTATAGATTTTGGCAGTAGCTTCCGGTTAGAATCTTGCATGGCAAAATGTTTGTTTCAAAATAAGGTTCTTATAAAGAACCTAATGGACATGTTTGATATAAAATTACAAAATTAAAACTTTTCTATTGTTATTATATTGAACAAAAATATAGTTAGTTTTGTAAAGTAAAGTTTCAAAAAAGCACCATGCAATTTCTTAACCGGAAATTACTGGCTGAATGTGCGATTATTTCTGGATTTATTAATAGCATGCAAATATCTATAAAGAGTTAAAAATATATGCTTTACTGCAATTATCGTGTTGTCTTTAATCCCTGAACGATGAAACTGCTTAACAACAAAATAACAGTGCAATTACGGAGAATATCTTAAATGGAAAAGGTCGTGACCGAGAATGGACTTTATAAAGGTATAATGCTGATTGTTTTTTCAGCAATTCTTTTTGGAACAACAGGGACATCCCAGGCATTGGCACCCGAGGGTATTTCTTCGACTGCTATTGGTTGCCTCAGGCTCGTTATAGGAGGTCCGGCCCTGCTTATTCTGACATCACTTTTTGGCAGGATAAATCCTCTCTCTTTCAGGCCACCGATTATCCCCACCTTTATTGCTGCATGCGGGG
>JADGBC010000113.1 GCA_015231705.1 Desulfamplus sp.
ATCACCTCTGGCTCATGAATGAGGGCTGCTGCCATTATCAGACGCTGCTTCATGCCGTGCGAAAAAGACTCAATAAGCTCATCTGCCCAGTCTATGAGGGAAAACTTTTTCAGTTTGGCTTCTGCTTTTTGTTCAAAATCGCTGTTTTTCATGGAAAAGAGATCTGCGGTAAATTTGAGAAATTCCATAGCTGTCAGTTTTTCGTAGATATAAGGGCGGTCAGGAATATAACCGATCTTTTGTTTGGCCTGTTTAGGATTTTTGAGCATATCAATCCCGCAGATTGAAACAGAGCCGGTAGTTGGGGCAAGAAGCCCTGCAATCATGCCGATTGTGGTGGTTTTTCCCGCACCATTGGGGCCTATAAACCCGAAAATCTCACCAGCATTAATTGAAAGGGTCAATTTGTCAACTGCCGTGAGTTTTCCATATTTTTTTGTCAGTTCTCTTATTTCAATCATTTTTTTAGATTCCGCAAGAATATGGTTAAAAGCAGTATAAAATAACAAACAATTAGAGCGGTTAGGGCGCACATAGAAAATAATCTACCCAATATCAAGAGCTCCATATTGAACATACAGTGTTCTTTTATGCAAAAACGGGTAGTTTTATTATTATGCAGTCCCTTACTGCATTGATCGCGTAGTGTGATTAGTCTTGATAGATGTCAAAGTCTGGATAATATTTTTTTGCACACTCACGGCATACACTGTGGCTAAATTGTGCGTCTGAATGCTCTTGAATATAGCTTTCAATCTGTTTCCAGTAGCCATTGTCGTCTCTTATATTTTTACAATGCATGCATATTGGCAACAGGCCGTGCAGTGTTTTTATATCCTTAAGTGTCTCTTCTAATTGTGTTATTGTCTTTTTGTGGTTGTTAATTTCTTGTGCCAGTTGCAAATTGGAATTATGCAGCTCTTCGGTTCTCTTACTTACTCTCAATTCCAGATGATCGCGTTCTTGCCTGAGTTTAAAAGACATAATGTTAAAGGCTTCCGTAAGTTCCGACAATTCAAGGCTTGATGGCAAACGGATCTGATCTCCGAGGTATTTTGGATCTTTAGAAATTTCCATTGCCTTTATGCAAATTAAATTCAGAGGGTCAAATATCCACTTTTTTCCAAAGAATATTGTAAAACAGAAAATCAGCAGAAGAGTTATTCCCAATAAAACCGAGATTTGGAAAATAAGAGTATTTACTTTTTCATAAGCCTTATCAAGGGGTATTCTGATTGATATGGCTGAAACTGCTTCGTCTAAAGAGCGATTAAAACTGCGTTCATTGCCATAATAGGCTACCAGATCTGAGGGTGCAGCTTCAGGGGTGGAATGGCATCTAAGGCAGCTTTCTTCCATTGTCTCTCCACGCTTGAGCACAATAAAATAGGGAATTTCATTGATGAACCTTACCTCATAATGTTCATTAAGCTCAGGTGTTCTGTTCATCTTTTCGATGAATGTACGCTCAAACTCATCTGCTTCGTTCTCCGGGCTTCTGGCATTGATTGCAGCCTCTTTGTAATAGTATCCTTTTGTTGTAATAGAGTGGAAGTATTTGTCAATTTCTCTGATTGCGTAAGTAGAGGACATCCAAATTGGTTCAAAATAATTTTTATCAGCATTGCCTTCAAATTTTTTGAACAAAACCGGTTTTAACTTATGAGAGAAGTATGTGTGGGTTGCAAGATTTCTGTCCAGCAAGATCATCGCTTTTTCTTTAGCCTCTTCTCGAGCATAAGATTTCATTATCCCATCGGCGGCTACCAACAAATATGCCCCTGCTGTAAAGATAATAAAACCTATTGACAAAATCAGATAAGTGCTGGCTTTGTGTTTTTTGTTATCATTAATTAAGATTAACATCCTGTTCCTTTATTCTTACTCATTCTTACCCATTGGGTCTGAACTATGAGAATTCACAGATTGTGCCAGAATTAACTTGCCAAGGTCTTATTTCCTCTCCACCGTCTATTGCAGGATTGATTTGAAATCCACCCGACAATTTAAACTTGAAGAACCACTCATATAATATCAAGAGTGAACTCCGGTGCTGCCCGGTTTCCCTTTTCCATGTTGGAGATAGCCTCTTCAGCTTTACTTGTCAGAGCATCCATCTCAAGAATGGTATTTGCCATCACAGGAAGAGCCTGCTGCCTGAACTTTGAGATGTCGTCATATGCTGAATTTATATCCATAAATGCCTGTTTAAGACTATCCATGTTCAAGGTGGAATTTGTGGCCTGTTTCTGTATTGCGACACCCTGGGTTTTGAGCTGTTTTGCGGTATTTCGGATAAGGTTATCAGTAACCTGATTGACAGCCTCTATCTTATCCAGGACAATCTTCTGGTTTGCAAGAGCCAAGGCAACTGTAACAGCAACATTAAGAGCATTGACGGTAACATTTTTGCCTCTTTCAACACCCTTGATTAACTCCTTGTTATTTCTAATAATTATCTCTATTGCCATGACACCCTGCTGATTTACTGCAAGCTGCTGCTGCAGATCCTGAATTCTTTGACGCAAAGGAAAGAGAAGCTCATCTTCCACAAACCTCTTTTTGGGATCATCAGCAGGGATTTCCCGTTCAAGTGCGTAGCACAGCTTCTGGTCAATGAGCATACCAAGCTGAATCACAGTCTCAAGTTTATGGGTAAGTGTCCGCATAACATTCTGATCCTGAGAAAGAGTTATGTTATCACGTTCAAGCACCTTTTTACCCTCATCCAAAGCTCTGAGAATAGCTTCTATAACGGTCTGGGAAGATTCAAATCTGGAGAAATACTTTTTAAGGGGCGTACCTATACCGGGAATCATGCCAAGAGTTCGCGTGAACCAGCCAGCTTCAAAATCAAATTTTCCCGGATCAAGTTCCTCAACTGTATTTTTCAATTCCACAAGAGATGTTGCAACCACACCGCCATCCTCTCCACGGGTTGCAAGGGTTCTTATAGGTTCACGCAGCATTGCACTTCTATGAGCCGCCTCTTTCTGGGTAGTCGATCCTAATGACTCCACCGCAGCTCTTTTGCCCTCTCTGATACTCAACTGTTCAGGCAGATCAGGATTGACAGAAAGTACTGATGCAACAAAATCAGATGCCTGTTTTTCAATAGCAGGATTTTTTTCAATATCAACTGCAATATTGCCAGGAGAGGTAAGCCCCAGCTCCTGCTTGATTGTATTCTGATCTGCAACTGTCAGTTCCATTTTTATTCTCCTTTGTTTCATTATTTTTTACCATGAAAATGCAATCTGATTTTCATGACCTGGGGTGAGCGAAACCAATCATGAACGTTTATCTCTTCTGATATTGATGAGCCTGTTCAGCCAGCTCATGGAGTCTTGAAATGGCAGATTCAAAATCAGTATCAGTAAAATCTTCCTGAGACTCCCACTCAGAAAGAGCGGCTGATATTTTCTCCATTTCAGTCATTGCCTCTTCATTGCTGCAAAGCAGTCTGCTGATCCTTGCGAACTGCTGTTGTTTCAACTCCAACCTCTCTAAAAGTGCATTTTTCTGCTTGATATCCTCTTCAGTAACTACTGCTTCTGCAATTTTTCCTTTTTGTTCAATAGCTTTGACTCTTTTTTGTATGTAAGCACTGTCAATAGATGCCGAGCTTTTAATGGTTGCTACAATATCTTGCAAATTATCAAGAACAGCAAGGGTTACCTGTTCTGCGGCACCTGCGAATCGTCCGTATGTAATTTCGCCACTTTTTACTTTTAATTTCAAAATATCCTTTATACTGTGAAGTTTCTCCTCAATTTTAAGGCAATGGCTTAGAGCTTGATCTGCAAAATCCTCTACCCCTTGAATGGATGTGCACTCTTTGAGCTCATTTTGAAGCGTTTCTCGTAAATATGCCTGATACTGCTGCTGTTTCTGATTCAGCACACTTATATATTTGCCGCCGATTCTATCATGGAGAAAAAAAATCTGGATCAATGCCCATAATACTCCTGTGAAAATACCGGCAAGAGTCAATATATAAAGCAGCGGCATATCAAACAAAAATGCAATAACTCCAAACCCTGCAGCAGCAGCCACAGGATATAAGGTTATGGCATGAGTGAATGCCTCTCTTCTTACAGCCTTTGAAATGGCTTTAGGCAGAAACTCTGTTATTGCTGGTGGTTCAATATTCATACCCCCCCTGCATTATATAGTTTTCCAGATAATTAAATTGGTGGACGTGCTGTCCCAGACCACTGGCAAAGGGTTGACCTCACCAAAAGACTTTTCTGGAAATCTATAGATTTTGTTGCAAGTCTTGTTCATCCTATTCCATCAAGGATACTACCTCTGTAAAATTTAATCTAATAATCCTCTTTGACAAGAGCTATCTCTACCCTTGGAAGGCGATACATCCATGCACGCAAAGATTCATCAGGTTTACGAACCAATGGCATGCTTGATCCAAAACCTGAGGCAAGTGTACGGTCAGGGTCAATGGAATATGTTGTCATAAGGTAATCTTTTACCGATTGAGCCCGCCTCTTTGACAACTCAAGGTTTGCAGTTTCATCTCCATCCACGCCTGTGTGTGCTTTTATCATGATTCTGAAATTTGGGTAATGTTTGAGTTTTTCAACCATATGGTCAACCACCTCTTTTCCAAGAAGATCAAGTTCAGCAGAGCCTCTTTGAAAAGATACAGGTTCTATTTTCAAGGTTCCAACATCCTTCAAGGCTGCCCACTGTTTTGCATTTAAAGCAGAAAACTGTTGAGAAACCGTAGCTTTTAAAAAAGATCCTTTTGCAGATGACTGTTTTGTTTCAGATGACTGTTTTGCCAAGCCTTTCACCCCTTGGTATCTCTTACTGAAAATGGTCTCAAGAAAAGTGCTGTTGGTAAGCCTGTACGGATTATTTTCAGGAATAGGTGTTGTTTTGAAATCACCTGATGCAACGAGAATTCCAACCGTGGATTCAATGGTGTCAATAATACCAAGCTCTGCTGGCTCTTCCATAAGCTGAACATCTCTGGTATTTGAAGCATCTTCTGCTTCAGGAGCAGTAATCCCAAACCAGTTACGGCAGTTGGCATTAAAATTGACCCACTCCACCCCCTTGAGCATTGCATTCACTTCATCTTTATCAAGTCCAGTCTCTTCCATCACATGATCACGCAACAGTTCAGGGTCTTGACTGTATTTTTTAAGAAGCATAAAAAAAGAGTCCATTAAAAGAGTGACCACTTCAGGGTGTTTCTGTGCATATTTACGATTCACAAGGAGGATATCCACAATAAGTCTGCGGGTATCTTCGGTGCCAAGAAGTTTTATGATGCTATTGTCTGACAATGCTCTTGAAACATCAGGCTCCCAGCATATCGCTACATCTGCTGTTCCTGCAAGCAGATTATTGCAAGCCTCTTTGGAACCATCAGTATTTATAATGTTCTCTTTAAGGGGTAAAAGTGCGTTAAGTCCAAAGTGCTCAGAAGCAGCTTTTGCCAGATGGTGACTTGGGCTTCCGGGTGTAAAGGCAATTTTAAGATTTCCACTATCCTGAGAATCTCCCTTTAATCCATCAAGATTTTTGACTTTATCTTTTCTTGCAAGTATCGCATCTCCGCCTTTTGATTCGTCAATAACCATTATAATGGTGCCAGGATAGCTCTGCTTGACACCATTGAGCAGATAGGAATCCACTGTAGCAACGGCAAAATCAATATCTCCATCTGCAAGTCGTCTCATTCTCTTTTCATAGTCGGCATTATCGTCTCCAGACTCCAGAAGATATCCCTCCTGACGCAGAATCTGTTTCATCTCTTTGGAACGAAAAGGAAAATATCCAATCCAGTTGTCCATGTCCATGCGAATCTTACCCTTTATCTTGACAGCATCGCTTGTGCTCTTCTGCCGGCTTGACTCCATGAACGGCATCAACATTTTAACTGCAACAGCTCCTGCAGTTATAAGGACAAAAATAAGTATGGCTCCTGTTATATTTTTTTTCATGAGGGTATATTCTTAAAAAGATTTTTCATCAAAAGAGTCCGACTCTGCAAGGATCTGGCTCAACCCCTTTTTCAACTCATCAGGATTATCGGCTGATCTGTAAATTGTTCTTCCTGGCTGATTAAGCGAATGGCTCTCTCCAATGCAAAATCCTATTGTATAAATATTTACCGGAGACTCTGCAAGTATTCTGTTTATAGATTCATAGAGAGACTTAGGATCATCAGCAATCCCGTCTGTGACAACGACTATGGTATATTCGCCATATCCAAGCTGTTTTCTGCCGGTCAAGGTCAGCTTTTCATAGGCTTTTTCCAACGCCTCGGCAAGAGGTGTGCTGGCACTTGCCCAAAGGTTTTCGATCTGTTGAGAAAACAGATCTTTTTGATCTATTGCAGGCATAAGGTCAAGTTCAGCCCACATTTTATGGTAAAAAGCGACCAGCCCGAGATTGGCATTTTCAGGGACTGTTTTTGCCCATTCTGTAACAGCATCCTTGGCAACCTCAATTTTTCTTCTTCCTGCACCGCACTGAAGTTCTGCCATGCTGCCTGAACCGTCAAATATAAGAAGAAAATTCTTTGCAGTCAGATTATTTGCAATAGCTGTATCCTCTTTCAATGCATCTTTCGTCAGGGTCGTACCTGACTGTTCCTTGATAAGAGGCTCTGAAAGTGCAGTTGCGTTCGCACGCACATCAATAAACGGCCACTCAGGGGAATCATTGTGTTGAGAACTGTTATTGAGAGTCTGTTGAGAGCTGATACTGGTTTGAGGTGTAGAAGATGTGGTTTGAGGTGTAGAGGACGATGAAGGTGCCTGTTCGTTGTTATCTCCACAACCTGTCAAAAATAACACCGCGAAGGTCACTGTCATTATGTACAGAGATCTTTTAAAAGCCATATAAACAGATATATTCTTCATTTCAGCCTCCGTCAGTTAAATGGTTCAAAAACAGACTCTTCGGCTTCGACCTGAATAATCCTGAAGACAACCCTCATGTTCTGTAACCACTCTTCTTTAGTTGACGGAGAGGGATATTTGGGCATGGAGATTCCATGACCAACTACAGTAAGCTGGCTGTCGTCAAGAGGGACATTCCTGGTGCTTGCAAAAGACTGAATGCTGTTGCGTACGGCAAGTGCACGACTTAAGCTTAAATTCTTTGCCGCCTGCTTTACACGTTTGAGCTCTACGGCGTTTGCCCCCTGACTCTCCATTTTATTGTACTTCAAAGGGTCGCTGTGACCCTCAACTGTTATAATGGCACCGCCGTATGTTGCAGCAAGCTCGACCACCTTTGCAAACTGTGCAGAATAAAGGTCATCTGAGAACTCCTTTTGATTGGGATCGAAATTGATCTCAAAGCTGAACAACTCACCCTCATCAAGAGTTCCAAGCGACTGCTTTTTTGCCACAACTCTTGCAACCTCATCAGATTTGAACCTTGGGACAGCAATATCAGATATACCGGCAAGACCGGTTTTCATATCGTTGTAATCCCACATAGCATGATCAACCGGCACAGCAGAAGATATCAAACCAATGGCTGCAAATGATCTGCCAATCTCTCTGTTGAGATTGACCATGTTTCTTGACCAGTTGGTATTTGCGAAAAATTCCACATTTCCCTTGAATCCTGCAAACTCTACATCACCATAAAGAGCTTCGGCATCTGCTGTGGCCTGTCTGCTGTCAAAAAGAATCTCGGCACTTGCAGTAACAACCTGCTTATAATCTTCAATGTTTTGTGCCCTGTTTTTAAAAATTGGCCTGATCGCCTGTTCTGCCAGCATAAGTCCATGCACAAATTTCTTGACCTCTTCACGTTTACTTGCCAGATAATCGCTTCTTACAGCATACACATCAGCAATTACACGGTTGGCTGTTCTGGTTGAAAGCATTATTCTTGCCCCCTTGACAGACCCTTCCGAACCTGTTCCGACAGTGCCGTTGGATGTAAGCATCAAGCCATCAGGTATTATTACAAATGCCGCATCAACCCTATCTTTTGAACCCCCTTTAACATTATTTGAATTATCGCTATTAAGAGCAAACGCTTCAGCCGGAGTCTCTGAAGATCCGGTCAAATCTTTTGTCCATCTTATTGTGATATCATCAGGGGTAAGTCCTGCATCTTTTATAATGGTAGCAAGATACTCAACATGAGGGCCGTAAGCCTGTAATGCAACCGTTTTTCCCTTTAAATCCTTAGCTGTTTTAATGCCCTGTTTGACCACAAGGCAGTCCCCCCCGTTACTCCATGTCATCTGATAAATTATAACGGGTTTTGTGGCAGGGCTTTTTGACAAAAGAGGGGCAGCCATATTTATCATCCCCATTGTTCCTCGCAGATATGGAGAGTCCCCTTTGATGTAATCTTCAACCTGTTTTTTGAACGAATCTACCCGTACAAGCTCCAGGTTCAGCCCCTTCTGCCCGAATATACTACTGCCGACACTCTTTACAGCATTGCCGTTAGCCAGAATGGTTGCCATATCTCCACCCCAGGTTATGACCGGCACTTTAACCATAGTGCTGTTTTTCACATCTTCCACTGAAGATGATATAACACTCTCCAAAGGCGGTGATTTGACAAACTCAAGTGCTTGAGCAACAGGCAATAAAACATTAACCGTCAATATTATTGCTGCAACGGACAATATTATTAATGCAACTGATTTCATTATACCAGAGACAAACATAATTCGGTCTGCTTTCATACAACCTCCATTACTTATTGAAGTTACATTGTGTCAAAAGTAGGTTTCCAACTTCTTCAAGATTTTCAACTTTTTACAAGACTTTCGAGTATGTCATAGTCTCCTGTCTGGTTGAACCTTTCAAGCTCCTGAACAATCATCCCCTCCCCTGCCCTTATGAATGAACCCCCATCAAGGGTTAAACCCTCATCTGAAAGACCTATAAAAACAGATACGTCTTTATCTCTTGCGTAAAGAGCCGCTCTTGCCACATCTATCAGATAGGGGGGGGTGTAATCTCCCTGTTTGAAAGCCTCTTCCAGTACGGTACCAGTTGCCACATAGGTTGGATTGAGATGTATGTTGATAGGTACCCTGTATTTACGTGAGATGCTGCTAAGATATTCAATTCCAAGCCTGATATCTTCTACAGCAGCTTCGTCGTCCATGTAGGGGACAGGTTTTTGCATAAAGTAGCACTTAAGGCTGTATTCAAAAGGAGAAAGGGATTCCACAAATTTTTCAAACACGTCAAGAGAGAGTCCCTTGTCAAATACATTGTTCCTTATGTTGTCGTCAAATGCTTCAAAACCTAAGATTATCTCAAGACGTGTTTCAGTTTCTCCTTCTGCAAGGGCTCTTGCCATGAACTCAAGTTCTGCAACATCCACATATTCCGGTCTTGTCTCAATAGCAAAAACCTCAAGATTGTGCAAATTCATGTTAACTTTGGCAAGAAGATACATCAATGCTGTTGAGGAGAAGGTATCCTCATCCAGTATGGAGCCGTTATTACTTATAATTATTTTTTTGATGTCATCCTTTTTTGCAACAACATCAGGCCGGCTGAACAGATCGTCAATCTGAGCCATCACTGAATTGTAGGGGATATGCCGTCCTGAAACCTTTGATGGCAGATTGCATCCCAAACATCGTGACCACCGGCATGCAAGTGTGTAAAATACTACAAAAAGGACAAGCCCCTCTTCTGACTGCTGGAACCACATCTGGGCAATCTTTTTTTCATCGTGGGTATCGTTGAACTTATAGTTTTTTTTGCCTTTTTCCGACCCTTTTCTTATCTGTTCAATTACCTTGCTCTTTTGCATTTTTAAGTTCCTAACCTATCTGTTCCTAACCTATCTGTTTTGATAATGACTATTAAATCCTTGAAACCGGCAGAGAAACCAGCCAGCAACAAGATAAACAATCCCCAATGCAATTAAAATAAACTTTAAAGATGCACACCACAAAGCCATCACAGGCCAAAATTCTTTCATTGATCCCAGTATTACCTGAATAAGGGCATAGTTTTCAAGACTGTCGAGCAGTGCTGCCACAACTTGCCCCCAGGCCAAACAGATGCCTGTAGAAAACAGAAATCCTGTTTGATTTACAAATTTTTGGCTGATCAATACACAACCCAAACCAATACAACTTGAATAGATCACAAGAAAAAGATAGTCCAGCCCTAAATTCAAACCGGCATATACCTGCCCTTTACCAGCATATACCTGATCTTTGAGCTTCCACGATTCAACTATTTTTTGTGCCTGAATCTGATCACCCGCAAACTCGAATGATACAATCCCATACGGGGCAGACTTTGTAATCAAAGGCATTCCAAGAATTTGCAGACTTGCCATCAACACAACCGTCAGGATCGCAAGTGCTATGAATGCACGTTTTTGTGCATTGTGAGATAACCATTCAAATGGGTGTAAGAGTTTCATCACTATGTCATTCTTTTTTATATGAAAGTCTCTTAAAATAGCCGTGCTTATGTGACTTTCATGGTTCGTTGTGGCCGATAGGAAAACCCCGCTCCGGCCGTGCCGGTTTATATGAAAGTCTCTGTAAGGGGTTGTTATTATGAAGACTTTCATT
>JADGBC010000114.1 GCA_015231705.1 Desulfamplus sp.
TAATAGACAGAGAGACAAAAATAGTCATGACAATCCTATCAATCAAAAAAATAAAAATGGCTCTAATCTTGTAGTGTCCGTCAATATTTCAACAAGGCACTTTCATATCAAAGGATTTGTTGAATCTATTGCAGAGCTATTTAACCTTATTGTGAGTCGGTTTGGTGAAGAACGTATTGTGACGCCGAATGATATCTATCATATGCTCATTATCATACAGCAACTTATTGATGCGTGGATTAAAATCTCTTTCTCTCCTAATATATGGGAACAGACAGAAAAGATTTCTCTGGAGCGTTTTGAGGGCAAAAAACCTGCAAATGTATTGAAGGTAAGCATAGCCAACTATCAGATGATGCTGTTTCTTAGTAATATGCCTATGGAAGAGATTCTGTTTCCAAGGGGAACGGTTACACCCACCCAGACCTACAATTTTCTGTCACACCTTTTAGATCTGGTGGAAAAAATATTGATACAAAAAATAAGGTCATCAATAAATGTTAATACTAAGGTTGACGGGTCACACACTACCAGTTGTGCAAGAAATATAACAACAGATGGCTTTGATATCCACAAACTCAAAATAGCAAGGCCTGTAACAGGCAAGACCCCAAGCGATGCCTATGCCATTACCCACAGGATTAATCAGAAACTTGAATTTGTCCAAAGAAGTCAAAAATCTTAACTACACTCTCAGTTATAATCTTGAGCATCAACTCTATGTAAACTCATATTTTAAATTTTTTGACCAGCTCATCAAGTTTTTCTGAAAGGTTAAAAAGAGATTGTGCACCAGTGGCAACATCAGAACTTCTATTAGCGATATTATGTGCAAGAGCATCAATATTTGATATGTTGTTGTTAATCTTTGTAACCATGGTTGCGTTCTGAGCAATGCTCTGATTGACCTCAGATATACCCTGGGATGCATGTGCAACATTTTCATTTATCTCCTGGGTTGCGGAGGACTGTTCACCAATATCAGTGGCTATTGATACAACTGTTTCATTGACAGTATTGATTACGGCCAGAATATCTTCCACATCTTTAGCCGTTCTTTCAGTTGATTGTTGAATACCGTCAATCTGCTCCTTAATATCTTTTGTGGCAACAGCAGTCTGTTTTGCAAGCTCCTTGATCTCGCCTGCCACAACGGTAAACCCCTTGCCAGCTTCTCCCGCCCTGGCTGCTTCAATGGTTGCATTCAAAGAGAGAAGATTTGTCTGTGCAGAGATTTCATTTATCATGTCTGTAACCTTGCCAATCTTCTGGGCAGCAGTGCCAAGCTCTTTAATCCTGCCAGATATGTCGCTTGCCCTTGCAACAGCATCGTTGGAGACTTTGCTTGCATCTCCTGTCTTGCGTGAGACTTCGTTTATAGTTACTGCCATCTCTTCAGATGCTGCTACAATCATGCTCAGATTGGTGCTGGACTCCTCCATTGCTGCTGCAACAGAGATAAAATTCTCATTTACACCCTCAACCGAAGAGGTCGTTGCATTAAGATGACCAACCATGTCGCAAGAGTTATCAGACATCTGGCCTGACAGCTTTGCCATATCCTGGGATGAGAGGTTAAGATGGTTTGAGTTTTCAGCTATCTGCCCGATAATGCCCTGAAGTTTTTCAATGAAAATATTGAACCAATGGGCAAGCTCTCCTATCTCGTCATGGCTCTTTTCTTCCAGGCGCATAGTCAGATCGCCTTCTCCCTCGGCAATATCCTTGAGTCGGTTCACAACCTCTTTCAATGGGTTTGAAAGCCGCAGTGATAGAAAATATATTACAGGGATAATAAGAATAATGCATATAATATTAACAACGCCAAGCTGAATAAGAATATTTTTGATATTTATAGATATGAGACTGCCTGACTGTATGGCTGCAATTGTTCCGATAAGTTTGTCCGCATCAAATACAGGTAGAAGAGCTTGAAAATATTGACCATTATCAATTTTGAACCCGTCGATGTAAAATTTTTGGGATGCAAGATCTTTCTCTCCTTTGAATGGTTCTTTTGTTTCATAAGCCTGGTAGGATTTCAATGTCCCTTCAATATATTTGCCATTTACGTATATGTTAATGTCCAGGTCCGTCATCTTTTTTATTTTTTGGGCGAATGCATTGGAAATATCGTAGTAGGTTACCAGAATACCCATTGGCGTTGGCTCTACCTGTTCTGTGGAGGGGTTGTATGCGTTACCCATAAGCGGTATTATCACTTTAATAGATAGACTATTGAGATTTATCGTAAGTTTTGCAATTTCTGATGAAATGTCCGTATTTGCAAAATCAATTTTAAGGGGTAATTCCGGTTGTGGGGCATTTTCTAGGAACTTGTCGTCATTGAGTTTCTCACTTCCTTCCAGTTCCCCTCCCATGAATGTTGAACCATTTTTATCAATCAGGTGAAATCCCGCAAAATAGTGCCCGTTTTTTTTATCCACGACAAATGTAGTCAGGTTGCCATCAATATCATATGTGGCTATGCTGCTGAACTTATTGGTTGATGCTGATTGAAAAAGCGTCCCCGCATTGCCAACAAAAGTACTTCTGGTAGTTGTCATAGCATCCTTGCCAGGGAAGTCACGTAGAAATTTGATCTCATTTGCCATGTCGCTGCTTGAGACGAGACGTTTGCACTGATCCATTAATGCTTTCTCCTGAGCAGTCAGTTCGTCTTTTATAATATTGATTGTTCTGGTCAGATTTTCATCAATTCCGGTACGGGTCTGTTTGCCGACAATAATTGCCACAATTGCGGCAGATGATGACATCAGAATAATAGCCATAGCCAAAGCACCAAGAATCAGTTTTGATTTAATCTTCAATTTCATGTCCAGCATCTCCATTTTAAGCAACCAGTTTATGTGAAAGTCTTTTAAAATAGCTGTGTTTATGTGACTTTCATTGTTCGTTGTGGCCAAGAGCAATACCCCGCTCCGGCCGTGCCGGTTATTCCAGTTTTAAGAATCCTTTGAACAAGTAGCAGAACTGACATAAGCATCTGAGGAAAATTAGCGGATTAATTTTATTCAGATATGTACTCTTAATTTTTTGCCTTTACAGTCACTTTTCTGGGTGAGTGTAAATATGGGAGAAAAATAGTCGCCTTTTATCTCCGTTTGATATTTTTTTTTAAAAAAACGAATATCTCATTGCCTTGCTATTGACAAGTTATTTTTGTTCAGAAGCTGAATCATCTTTAAAATATTAGGTGGTATCTTTGTTCGTTGGAATAGTGTGGAAAAAACATACTGACTTGTGATGCCTTCGCCAAACTTACAATAGACTTTGGAGGTATGGACAGGTATATTAAGAGAATATTCAATTTTGTCCAAAAAGTTTCAATATATTGTTTCATGATTTTCTCCCACAGGTTCTTTTTATTAAATCAAATTTAGTTTGTTTTAACATCTGGTTTAGACAGGCAGAATCAATTCAAGGAGTTGCTTGAGTTGAGAATCAAAGATCTATTTTCCTATTCCAAGAACATCCCGTGCATATTTAATGCTTCTGATGCATGCATCCAACTCTTTTTTTCGGGCTATATCAATGGGGTCATTGCCCATATCCCATTCAATTTCAAAGTTAATACGGTCAGTCGGAGAGACATCTTTAATAAGGTTATAGATTCTCATGCAGTCCATATCTCCATCTCCCAGGGCAACTCCGTGAAATCTTATCCCGAACTGATCCCTATCCAGTTTATGATCACAAAAATGGTTTATGAAAGCATATGGTGCAAGTTTGGCAATAGCTGTTTCAGGCCCCTCCAGAACTCCCATTGAATTGACTGTATCCATACATGCCCCGATCTGCGGGTGGTTGAGTCTGTCAATCAGCCATATAACTTCATCTGCAAAGGTTTCAGTGTGGTTTTCCAGGCCAAGTTTAACGCCTGACTGCTCCAACAGAGGAATTGCTGCTTTGATCTCATCGTGAATATCGCACAACTGCCTCATTACTACAGGGTGAAAGCAACTTCCATAAAGCGGCCTTGGTCTACGAATATCCAGACTGACCTTACCGTAATCAGCCCCAAGCATCCTGGCAATATGAATTCCCCTGGTAACAGTGTCTGTCAGACGGTTATCAAACTCTTCATTTAGAGAGAAGTTATATTCCAGATATAAACCATGATCCTCGGCAGCAGCCCGCACCTCTTTGAGTCTTTTATCGTCCTTGCTCTCCAGATCGCAGCCGGTGATATGAAGGCCATCCAGGCCCCACTCCAGGGCTTTGCCCATCAACTGCATCAGAGTCATCTTTTTGGGTCTTGGGTCAGTATGTATTCCCCAGTTCTGACCAAGTCCCCAAAGATGAAGGGTATAGGTGTGCAGTCCCAGTTTAAATTTTTTATCCGTTGCTGACTGATTACTCATTGACAGAGCCTCCTTGTATTTTTGAAATTTTACTTGATAGCCATTCATTATCAGATTGTAAGTAGATGATTGAATGTCGTTTTTTAGATGGAAAAATATTCATAAAATAGAAGGGGTTAGCAAAAGCTATGCCAGAGACAGTATCTGTATATAGATACAATCTATTTCCAGTTGATTTAATCTATCTCACTAAGTCATGTTCCGTAGTGCCTTTGATAAGTAAGGTTTTAAAGGGGTGATCAAAATTTGAAAACGACTTGTTTTTCAGGAGTCATTGCACAACTTGAACTGATAAAGTCTATATGTCTGTCAAGTCTGGGATATGTAAAAAAGATTGGATATGTTTGTCATGTAAAAGAAAAATGCTTTTTTAAAATAAAAAAATTTTAAAGGTGGGCATGCTTATCCGGCATTACAATATTGCCTCAGGTGCTCTGCCATATTACGGTCTTCAACTCTAATATGTTCTATAAACCAGACAAACAAGACGCTCTGCATTTCGCTTATAAGCTCACGCGTTATGAGTCTGTTTTTTTTAAGGTTATTGATGTATTTCACGTAATAGCTATGTTTTTCAAGATGTTCCTCAAAATCAGGATATTCTGTCTGAATCATCATTTTTTCCTCCAGCACGAAATGAGAATAGACGTAATCAAACAAAAAATCTATTGTGCTGGAAATTGTAGCACTATTTAGCATCTCTGCTTCCTCAAGCAGTTTTGATATTCTTGTTATGAGCTCCTTATGCTGAATATCAAGAATGTCGTTGCCTGTTGAAAGCTCGTTTTTCCATTGGATTGGTGTTCCTTTCATATGCTCTCCTTCTAAGTAGTAGGATAAAAATATTTCCTATTCTTCATTAGATATTTATTTGATATTGTTGAGTTTTCAAGGATGTGAATCGGTAAAAATACTAGTATAGCCACTTTATATTGCATCAATCCATTTTATCTGATTACGACCAGCCTGCTTTGCTTCATAAAGCAGTTCGTCTGCCATTTTTATATGAGCATCCTTAGTTTGCCCCTTACAAGGAATAACCGTAACCACACCGCAACTTATTGTCACATATTCTGCGACAGATGAATATTCATGCTTTATTCCAAGATTTCTTACGCTCTCCATGAAACGTTTTGTAATAAGCAAAGCTCCTTCGCTGTCTGTATCAGGAAGTACAGCAACAAACTCCTCTCCGCCGTATCTGGCAACTATATCGGCAGGTCTTTGAAGACTTTCAGATAGTGCTGTTGCAACCATTTTAAGACATCTGTCTCCTTCAATATGTCCATAATTATCATTGAACGACTTGAATAGATCAATATCCATAAGCACAAGCGATATCTGGTTGCAGGAACGGCTCCCTCGTCTCCACTCCTGCTCCAGATATTCGTCAAAACGCCGTCTGTTGGATATGCCTGTCAGTCCGTCCATCATTGAGATCTGTTCCAGGTGATCTCTGTATTTTTTCAATTCAAGGTGATTTCTCACCCTGGCTTTTACGATCGGAGGACTAAAAGGCTTTATTATGTAATCTATGGCTCCTATATCCAGGCCCTTTTCCTCATTTTTCTCCTCATTCATAGCCGTGATAAAGATAACAGGGATAGATCGAGTCTGAGGGTCAGACTTAAGTTTTCGGCAGACAGTGTAGCCATCCATTCCTGGCATCATGATATCCAGTAAAATTATATCTGGCAATTGCTCTTGTGCCAGATCCAGAGCATCATTGCCGTTTGTAGCGATAAGCACCTCATATTCTGCTCCAAGTGTCTCGCCTAAAATCTGGATATTGGCGATAGTGTCATCTACAATCAGTATTTTTTGTCTTTTCAGCATTGTCGTGATTCCCTTACACCTGTTTATGTGAAACTCTCTTTAAATAGCTGTGCTTATGTGACTTTCATTCTTCGTTGTGGCCAGTAGCCAATATCTCGTTCCGGCCGTGCCGGTTATTTCAATTCTATTTCAAGTGCCTTGGCAATGACAAGCACAGATGCTGTTGCACCTTTGAAATTGAAGTTGGCCAGACTTGACTCTATATCGTCTATATGTTTTTTGAAACTATTATCGTTTGATCTCTCTTTTTTTACACAAGTATCTTTTAACTGCTGTTTGATATCAGCCCATTTGCTTATGGAATCAAGGCTGCTTTTCCTTATCAACCCATGAAATTCCTGAAGCAGCGAAATCAGCTTGTCAATATCATCCTGGCAATCAGTTGCGGTACTTTCGGATATGGCATTTTCAGAGACTGTATCTGTTCTGGTTCCTGTTGAGCTGGCTGAAGCATCCATGCTGCCTGTCTCATGACTTTCATATTTGCGGATTACAATCAGGGCTGATGATAGAAAAATTCTAAGCATGATTTCAAGGTTTTGCAGGAGTGCTTCGTAACAGGATGATTGCTCTGTTTGAGATGAATCCTGGTTTTTTACAGCATCTTCAAGTCTCTTTACTGAGTCAAACAGATCAGTTGCTGCAATGTTTCCGGCTACCCCTTTGAGAGTGTGAATGTAAAGTTTTAATGACTCTATATCTTTTTTATCCAGCAGTAGCCTTATTTTTGAGGCTGCATCATGATACTCTTGTGTAAAATTGCCAAGAATAGTTTTCAGCAGTTTTATGTTCCCATTTACCATTTTAATGGCTCTGGCCAAGTCAAATCCTGGCAGATTTTTCATTGCTTGCAGATTCATTGCCGGAAGATTCACTGCTTGCATATTCTTTGTTGAAAGATTTTTCGTCACAGATAAATTTTCAGGTGCTGGATAATGGTAAAAATCATCCAGTTTGGCCAAGGTTTCCTTTTTCATGGAGAGTGCTGAGCCATCTCTTTTTATCCATTTTTGCAATACAGAAAAAAGCTGATCAGGATCAATAGGCTTTGCAATATGATCATTCATCCCGATACTTATACATCTATCCTTCTCCTCAACCATTGCGTGGGCTGTCATTGCTATAATCGGCAGTTCCTTGTGTCTTGGATCAAGACGTATAAGCCTTGTTGCCTCGTAGCCATCCATAACTGGCATCTGTATATCCATGAGAACCGCATGATAGTTGGCGTTTGCTCTGCTCAAGTTGGCAACAGCCTCTTTACCGTTTTTAACAATATGAACATCCATATTGGCACCTTCCAGGAGCTCTTGTGCAACCTGCTGGTTAATAGGATGATCCTCAACTAAAAGTATCCTGGTGCCACAAAGTTCAGGCACAATGTGTTTTCCTGAGTTTGCAGAAGATGTGATTGACAGGGCATATTCCTCCATGCCCATAGCCTCAAGGATAGTGTTGTAAAGCATGGATGGAAGAACCGGCTTGGTTAAAAATCCTTTGATGCCCACCTGTTTTGCTTTATATTTTATCTCTTCTCTGCCAAATGCCGTCCCCATGACAATGACCGGTATTTTTGAAAGCCTTTTGTCCTGCCGTATTTTTATTGCTGTTTCAATTCCGTCCATTCCGGGCATTTTCCAGTCCATAAGAACGACACGGTATGACCTGGATTCAAGCGATGCCTTTTCCAGCTCTTCTATGGCTGCCATCCCGGAATCAACAGCACATGCATCAAAGGAGGAGGATAACAAAGATTCAAGAAGTATCTCTCTTCCTGCGGCATTGTCATCTACTACAAGTACACGTATGCCACTAATATCAGGCACAGGTTCAATGCATGAGAGCTGTTTGTTCTCTATCAGGCCAAAACTTACAGTGAATGTAAAGGTGCTCCCTTTGCCTTGTATGCTATTGACATCAATCTTGCCTCCCATCATCTCAACAAGGCTCTTGCAGATTGCAAGTCCAAGTCCTGTACCTCCATATTGTCTGGTAATTGAGCTGTCCGCCTGGGTGAACGGATGGAAAAGAGTGCTTACCGTCTCATTTGACATGCCGATGCCTGTGTCACGCACTGAAAATCGGAGTAGAATTTTATTTTTTTTGTTTTCTGTTTCCGGTTCCTTTACGGTATTTTCGTTGTTGTCTATTTCAGCGTTATCTTTAGAGTCATCATTACTGCCTGTTATTGCTTTGTCTTTAGAGTCATCATTACTGCCTGTTATTACTTTGTCTTTAGAGTCATCATTACTGCCTGTTATTACTTTGTCTTTAGAGTCATCATTATTGCCAGTTATTGCTTTATCGTAGGTTTTTTTGCTGCTGTCTGCAACTTCAACTGAAACAACGATCTCTCCATTGTCGGTAAATTTAACTGCATTGTTTAAAAGGTTTGTAAGTATCTGACCCAGACGCAGAGGATCGCCTGTCAAATTGCACGGTACGTCTTGAGCTATTTTGAACATCAGCTCCAGCCCCTTTTCCTCTGTTTTTGTGGATACTATATTGCCTACATGATCCATCACATCGTTGAGGTTAAAACTTACAGATTCTATTTTGAGTCTTCTGGCCTCTATTTTGGAGAAATCTAAGATATCGTTGATAATGCCCAGAAGCGACTGTGCAGACGAGTGAATTTTGATAAGATAATCGTGTTGTCTTGGATCAACATCAGTTTGAAGTGCTAAATGAGACAGCCCAATGATTGCATTCATTGGTGTGCGTATCTCATGGCTCATATTTGCCAGAAACTCGCTTTTGGCAAGATTGGCCTCTTCTGCCGCATGCTTTGCTTCAAGAAGTTTTTTTCCAGTGTTGATACGTTCAACGATTCTCCTTACAGCGTCCATAAGCAAGTTCAATTGAAGAAGATCTGTATGATTATAATCACTTTCCTTGTTGGCAACGCCCACAACCCCTACTATGCTGTCATTGATAAATACCGGCAGGGTAAGATAGCGGAAAAGCGGAGCATGGCCTTCAGGCAGACCTTTTTTAAGCGGATGAAAGGAGTTGAAATCGTTAAGTAATATAGCTTTTCTTTGACGTACCACTTCACCCCATATACCTGTCTTGTCAAGCTCATAATGTCTCTTTTTATCAACTATTGAACACTCTTTCATTACCTGCCGAGAATATGAATTCAGAGTAAATTCACGTTTTTCTTCATCGTAATGATAAATATATCCAATTTTGCTTCTGGTCATTGTAATTGCTGCATCCAGTACACAATCAAGAAGCTCCTGTATATTCTCTGTGGTGAGCTGGGTGATTTTGACTATGCTTTCAAGACGCATTTCATTCTGTTTGATAATCTCTTCGGCCTGCTTTTGCTCTGTAATGTCCTGAATAGTACCGATTCCGGTTTTAAGGTTGCCTTTTGAGTCAAAAATAAGCTCTGCCTGCTCCCGTACCCATTTGATCTCTCCGCTCACATTGTTGTGCCGACCGTTTAGAGCTTGTCGGCAGTTTGCAGTGTGCTGAATGTTCAGATGGTGTCGGCAATTTGCAGTATTGTTATGTTCATGCTCAGGAATTTCAATCTGGCAATAATCGCAGCGAAGCTGTTCTTGTTCATTTTCAATGTTTATGTGAAAGTCTCTTGAATTGGCCGTAATTATAGGACTTTCATTTTTCGTTGTGCCCATCAGGGCATGGCCGTTATTTGGGTTTTCAATGCTATCTTGAGCGACAGGTAGGCCAGTTGTATGTGGCACAACAATACGATGTACAATGTCATAAGGAAGCCCTTTCATTGCGGCCTGCCATGCACTATCCACCGCTACACGGTCATCAGGATGAACTCTGCTGATAAAATCCTCATATCGGAATGGAGTGCCAACGGGAAAACCGAAAATTCGGTAAGTCTCTTCTGACCATTTGATTTCATTAGTTTCTGAATCAATATGCCAGCTTCCGGTATGGGATACTGCCTGAGCACGATTGAGAGTCTTCTCGCTCTCTTTCAGGGCAAATTCAGTTTTTTTGAGTTCAGTGATGTCAGATACCAGCACAAAAAAACCTTGTACAGTTCCGTTGTTGTCTATATCAGGGACGTAATGTGCCCATGTGTAACCGGTTTCGCCTGAAGGCTTAACAAGAGTTCTCTCAAAACTCTGCGACTTACCTTGAAGTGCGGCCTGGATGAATGGTTCGTTTTTAGCAAATAGTTCAGGGGACATCATATCTTTAATATGTGTCCCCTTCATCTGTTCCGGAGTCTTGCCAAACCATTCCATATAGGCATGGTTTGCAAAATGGCAACGCAGGTCATTTTTCCAGTAGCTAACCATCCCGGGCAATACTTCGGTTATAGTTTTTAAAAAGTTCTCTCTTTTTTTGAGCTCTTCGAGAACATCAGAGAGTTCA
>JADGBC010000115.1:0-431 GCA_015231705.1 Desulfamplus sp.
GGGCACTGTATTGGCGTTGATCCCTATTATCTTACATTCAAAGCCGAGTCAGAAGGATATCATCCGGAGGTAATTCTGGCAGGAAGAAGAATCAATGATAACATGGGACGGTTTGTGGTTGAAAAAAGTCTAAAGATGATGATCAATGCCGGCAAATTAATTAAAAACTCAAAAGTTGCGGTTCTTGGTTTGACCTTTAAGGAGGATTGTCCTGATCTTCGCAACACCAGGGTTGTAGATATAGTGGCTGAACTTAAGGATTACGGTGTTAATGTGTTGGTGCATGATTCTATGGCAGATCCTTCAGAAGCACTTAAATATTATGGCATTAACCTCTGTTCTTGGGATGAATTGAAAAATCTGGATGCTCTTATTCTTGCTGTTTCCCATGCAGATTACCGTAAAATGGCCACAGATGATTTTGTTGCCAT
>JADGBC010000115.1:575-10415 GCA_015231705.1 Desulfamplus sp.
CAATGCACAATTTTAAGTATTTTTATACCCGACAAGCAAACCTTGAAAGAGCACTGAGGAGCAAAACAATACCAGGAGTAAAACAATACAATGAGTTATGACCATGTTTGTCGGGAATTGGTGAACAATCCCTTACGCTGGCTTGTTACAGGTGCCGCTGGTTTTATAGGGTCAAATCTTGTGGAAGCTCTGTTAACTCTCAATCAAAAGGTTACAGGGCTTGATAATTTTTCTACAGGTTTTCAGCATAATCTTGATCAGATTCGCTCTTCTGTTACGCCGGAGCAGTGGGATAACTTTGTGTTTGTCAAGGCTGATATCAGAAATACCGATGAGTGTGCAAATGCCTGTGCTGGCCAAGATTATGTTTTGCATCAGGCAGCTCTTGGATCTGTGCCCCGTTCTGTTGCAGATCCTTTGAATACACACGCCAATAATATAACAGGTCATCTCAACATGCTTGTTGCTGCACGTGATGCTGGGGTCAAGCGATTTGTATATGCAGCTTCAAGCTCTACATATGGAGATCACCCTGATCTTCCCAAGGTTGAAGATAAGATCGGCCGTCCATTGTCGCCCTATGCTGTTACCAAGTATGTCAATGAACTATATGCAGATGTATTTGCAAGAACCTATGGCATGCAGAGTATAGGTTTGAGGTATTTCAATGTATTTGGCAAACGACAAGACCCTAATGGTGCCTATGCTGCGGTAATACCACTTTGGTTCTCATCACTCATACGAGGAGTTACGGTCTATATAAACGGAGATGGCCAGACCAGCCGTGATTTTTGCTACATTGATAACTGTGTGCAGGCCAATATTCTGGCAGCAGTGGCTAAAGACAGGGAGTCTGTAAACCGTGTCTATAATGTGGCATTTGGAGAGAGAACTACGCTCAATCAACTCTTTGCAATGATCAGAGATCGTGTGGCACAAAAATATCCGGAGGCAATGGGCAATGAGCCGGAATACAGGGATTTCAGACCAGGAGATGTCCGCCACTCTCTGGCTGATATCTCAAGTGCTTCAAAGTTTTTGGGGTACAAGCCTCTTTTTTCAGTAAGCAAGGGCCTTGATATGGCAGCAATGTGGTATATGGATAATCTAATGTAAAACTCAAAATACATTTTGACTGTAAATTATTTAACTGATTGACTTTTTACAAAGTCATCAGATAAAAATAAATCATATTTTCATATAAGGAAGTTTAAACGATGAGTAAAGCAATTGTTAGAGAGACCGATCTTAAAGACCTCAAACTTGTAAGAAAAGGCAAAGTCAGAGATATCTATGACACAGGCGATGCGTTTTTGATGGTTACAACCGACAGGTTGTCAGCCTTTGATGTTGTTTTGCCTGATGGAATTGACGGCAAGGGCAAGGTATTGACCCAGATTTCAGTTTTCTGGTTCAAGGTGATGGAAGATATTGTAGGCAACCACCTGATTTCCGCTGATGTCCGTGATTTTCCGGAAGTGTGTCATAAGTATGCTGATATTCTGGAAGGACGAAGCATGCTTGTTAAAAAAGCAGAACCACTTCTTGTGGAGTGTATTATCAGAGGTTATATTTCAGGTTCTGGCTGGAAATCTTATCAAAAAGAGGGGCATGTTTGCGGAATTACCCTTCCCAAGGGTCTAAAGGAGTCTGACAGGCTTGCAGAACCACTTTACACTCCTTCTACAAAAGCTGATGTGGGTGACCATGATATCAATGTCGATTTTGAGGAGACCGTAAAGATTCTTGGCAGGGAAAAGGCTGAAAAAGTTAGAGATTTAAGCCTTGCAATATACAAAAAAGGTGCAGAACTTGCGTTGAGCAAAGGTATTATCATTGCTGATACCAAATTTGAATTTGGAATGGTGGACGGTGAAATAATACTGATAGATGAGGTTTTGACTCCTGACTCTTCACGCTTCTGGCCAAAAGAATCATATTCTCCAGGAGGTGCTCAAGCAAGTTTTGACAAGCAGTTTGTAAGAGACTGGTTAGAGTCTTCTGGATGGGATAAAACTCCTCCGGCTCCGGCACTTCCACGCGATGTTGTTGAAAAAACTTCGGCTAAATATTGGGAAGCTCTCAACCTTATAACCGGCAAGAAGTAATGGTAAATATTCAGACTGTAATGTTAAAAGAGATTATTTCTGGAGAAATAAGACAAAAGACCAATATAAAACGGGTCAGTCTGGATGAAATAGACCTGTCAGATGAGACATTTAAAATCTCATCTGACAATATATCCTGCCATAATACATCCAGCAATAATAACTTAAATTCAGTTAATACATCCTTCAGTCATGACGCAATTTTAGCTGATAATCCTCTCTCTTCGCTTGCCTCTTCAATCAATTCAATAGGCCTGATTAACCTTCCTGTGCTCATAAAAATTAATTCTAATTTCCATCATAAAGGACAATCCAGTTCCTGTAATAAAGCTCAAAATAGATCTACCTTTCAGATTATATGCGGTTTCAGAAGAGTTCAGGCTATGAAATCTATCTGCATGGCTGACACTCTGGCTATGGTGTTAGAGTATGATAAGAGCCATGCAGTGCTGGAGCACGATGAGAGCCGTATTGAGCCTGATGATAAATATCTTCGGTCAATAAACAGCAATGTCTGGTCTAAAGATAAACATATTGCGTCTAATGACAGTGATAACCGTGTCAGGAGAACAGACAACCATGTTGATTCGATGGATGTTGAGACATATGCTTGTTGTGCCATCCTTGCCATAACAGACAACGCGTTTCAACGACCTTTAACTGTTATGGAGCAGGCAAGAAGTGTCTTGCTTTTGAAAAGATTTCTCTGTGTGGAAGATATTGCCTCAGCCTCCTATGCCATCTTCAACAGCTCCATGAATCAATCTGTGGTCAATATGCTTGGCGATCTTGCACAAATGGACGAATCTGTACATGAGCTGATCGAGCAGGAGAGGATTGCCATGGGACCAGCTCTGAAACTTAAATCCTTTAATACTGATGAGATTAATGCCTTTGTGACTCTCTTTTCAAAAATCAGAACCGGTCTGAACAAGCAAAAAGAGATTATCACCCATATTATTGAAATTGCTGCAAGAGAAGATATCTCCATTTGTGATGTTATTAAATCTGATGATATCAGAGAAATAATCGGTGATGATATAGATGATAACAAAAATGATAATACAAATTGGCAAGATGCTGTTCAAGATTATAAAGCTGTTGATGATACTAGTAAGAGTGCTGATGAGAAGCGTAAAAAAAGCATTAATGAAAATAGTAAAAAAGGCATTGATGAAAACCGTAAAGGTAATCTGGTGCGAGCTCTTCTTTTTCAGAGAAGATATCCAAATCTGGCAAAAGCCAAGGATAATTTTGCAATCAATTTAAGGAATCTAAAACTTAAAAATGATGTCAGACTTGATCCTCCTGTGGATTTTGAGGGAAGGGACTACACATTTACGTTTAAAGTTTCAAGCGTTGAGGAGATGGCAAAAAAAGTAGAACTGCTTTCGGAAATAGGTAAAAATCCTCTGCTTGCACAGATTCTTTCGTGAAAGATCAATTGATCTGACAAATCTTCTCATACTGAAACATACGGAAATAATTTATGAAAATAGAAACCCTTTTCATGGACAGCCATATAAAGCCCTGTGAAGAGACAGATTACATCATTGAAAAAACAGGATTAAAGCCAGAGTATGTTAAAGATAGCAAAGTTGTATATGATTACGTCAATGCATCTGACGATCCTGTATCCAAGGGAAAGCAAACCCTTTATATTACTGAAAATCACGGTGCCGTGATAAAACAGTGCCCCGGAACAAGCCACTATACATGCTGTGACTACACCATTCTTCATACCGGAACGTTTTGCACAATGGACTGCTCATACTGTATTTTGCAAGCCTATTTTCATCCTCCGGTTCTCCAATATTTCACTGGTCAGGAAAAGATATTTTCTGCTCTTGATGGCCTTTTTGCTCAAAACAAAACTTTCAGAGTAGGGACAGGTGAGTTTACTGACAGCCTTATCTGGGAAAAAATTAGTAATCTGCCTGCAAAGTTAGTCAAAAAGTTTGCAGAGCAACAAAGCTCAAAATTTAGGATGCCAGTACAGTCTGGTTCCATGATTAATCCTTCTGTTCTTGAACTAAAGACAAAGACTGTAAACATAGATTCCCTTAAAGATATTGACCACAATCGCAAGACAGTTATTGCCTGGTCGCTCAACACCCCTTCAATCATAAAATCCGAGGAAAAAAATACAGCCTCCCTTGGGGCAAGACTCAAAGCCGCAAAAAAATGCGAGCAGTGGGGATACAGGCTTGCATTCCATTTTGACCCGCTTGTTATTTACGATGGCTGCGAATCGGACTACAAAGAGGTTATTCGCTCAATTTTTGCTGATGCATCTTCAGGCGGTTTCGGTATCCTGCCGGAGAGCATTGTCTGGATAAGCCTTGGTACATTCAGGTTTATGCCGCCACTCAAACAGATTATTGAAAAAAGATTTTCTCATTCAAAAATAGCTTATGGAGAATTTATTACAGGGTTGGATAATAAGATGAGATATTTTAAACCCTTGAGGATTGCTCTTTATCAAGAAATTGTCTCGTCTATCAGGCAGTATGCTCCTGATCTTCTTGTCTATTTCTGCATGGAAGATCGTGAAGTATGGGAAAAAAGCCTTGGATTTTTTCCAGAAAAAGAGGGTGAACTCGGGCAGATGCTGGATAAAAGTGTCTTAAAAAGGTGTTGTTGAGCCTGCATGAGTTCTTAAAAGAGGTTGTTGAACCTGCATGAACTCTTAAAAGGGGTTGTTAAACCTGAGTGTTTTTTTTAGGCAGCTCTCCCAAATCATGAAAAACGGAAGATATTTTAAGGATAAAATTATGAATAATGAACTTTCGGCAATATATTCAAATCAGGTTGCCCTTGTAACCGGTGCAGGAAGAGGGATCGGCAGAGCAGTTGCATTGGCGTTAGCTTCAACCGGAAGATATGTCTATGTCAACTACAGAAGCAACGAAGTTGCTGCAAGGCAGACTCTTGAAGATATTCTGATGTCCAATACAACATGCATTAAAGCTCAGGAAAGCGGACAGGACAGGACAGAATTAGGACAGAGTGGGGCAGAGTTCGGGCAGGGCAGGGGGGAGTTGTTATGCTTTGATGTTTCTGATCAGTCTCAGTCCGAGGCCGCAATTAAATCAATTATCCAGAGGCATGGCAAAATAGACATACTTGTCAACAATGCAGGTATTAAAGATGACAAACTGATGGTCATGATGAAAAAAAACAGTTGGGACTCTGTGATAGACACCAACCTTACAGGTTTTTATAATGTTACAAGGCTTGCTGTTAAAAACATGATTAAAAACAGATCTGGAAGAGTTATCAATATTACTTCTGCTTCAGGGCAGATAGGCGTTGCGGGACAGGTGAACTATTGTGCTTCAAAAGCAGGTCTTATTGGTGCCACAAAAGCCCTTGCAAAAGAGGTTGCGTCACGAGATATCACCGTTAATGCCGTTGCTCCAGGATTCATTGAAACAGAGATGGTCGATGGACTTCCTCTTGATGACATTGTTAACTCCATACCCTCAAAACGGGTTGGAAAACCTGAAGATGTGGCTGCTGCTGTTGTTTTTTTGTGTTCAGGTGAGGCATCATATATCACAGGGCAGGTTCTGGGCGTTAATGGTGGGATCTGTTAGATTCTGCCGAAATCGAACTTTTTACGAGGCCATCACCTTGAGTCATCAATTGACTGAACTGTGCATCAACTCTGCAAGTCTTGCAGGGATATCTCTTTTTTTACGGAAACTTCTTGCCGCATCTGCAAGTCCTTCAAATCTCCGGTTTACTTCAGTAAAACTCTTCATAGCCGTGTCAATTTCTTTTTGAAAATCTTGTAGCATAGAAGAACCGGACACCATGGCATCACGTTCCTGTAATGCCATGGCAAACATAGCGTCAACACTTAACGTGTTGAAAGAATCTTTTACAACAAGTGGTAAATCAAAATTGTTGTCATAATTTTCTGATATGTTGCCTGATGACAGTGTTCTCATTAATTACCTCCATAAGGGGTTTAGATTTAGATCAAATTGATATTTTTTCACCATTTTAATATATTTTATTACAAACTCAATTATTGCAATAGGGGCGAAAAATCCACTCTTTCTGAACTGGCTTTATCCAGCCCTGAGCTGAAGCTCTGGGCTAATATTATCTGGAAAACTATACTAAGTAGGCTTATGATGCAATTCTAAAGTCCATGTCCAAGGGTTGTCCCATGGACATTTTTTCTTCGTACAGTAGCATGGCATCAATTGACATGGCTGTGGTGGGGATAAGGTTAAGGCGCTTCAGACCAATGGCATCGCCAGTAAGCATGCAGTATCCAAAATAACCTTTTTCAATACGCGTCAATGCGTTTCTATTGAGTTGCAACAGATGGGTATTGCGCTCTACTTTCTTCAATTCAAGAAATAATGCACTTTCGTGGTTACTTTGATCAATCATATCCGAACTTTCAAATTTCAGTGTTTTCAATTTTTTTATGGAAATCTTTAATATATCCTCCAACTCCCTCTGCTGCTTCAAAAGTCTGTTTTGAAAATACCGGAGCTGTTTTTCGTTCATATACTCTTCATTTTCAGATGGAGAGTACCCTGATAGAACACACTCTGCCTGACTGCTATTTTTCATGACATTCACCTCGTATTTTTCTTAATAAAATTAATAACATTTCTGAAGCGTAAACGCATTCTGCAAGACGGGGACAATAATACCTTGTCCACATCTCTTGTTAAACAATATCCCTGATGTAAAGTCAGGATTTTCCTCTTCAATCCTGAAGAAGAGTTACTACATTGGGTTTGTTAGACTTTTATCAGGATTTGTTTATTCTTTTATGAGCATTGATTTTTTCGTAAATTGAGAAGTGATTCAGGGCAATGCTGTGAATGTTCTCATCCAAATATCAACTGCCTGAGAATTTAACACAAATATAACACTATTTTTATCTCTTACTAATACGAGTCTTTTATACTTCTTCATCTCAAAAAAGAGGAAAACCACCAAAAAGGAGTAATTTATGTCAAATAAAAAGGTTAACCTTGCAACGTCTCCAGATGCGGATGAACAGATGGATTTCAAAAGGGAACTGTTTAAAAATATGGGTCCACATGTGACCCTTAGCATGAAGCTGGTCATTGTAGTTGGGCTGGTTTCCAGTTTCTGTATTGCTGTCCTCGTTGTTCTCAACTGGCAGGCCAATAACGATATCAGTGGCAAAATAGAGAATGTGATGGCACTAAGGGACACCCTCAGCCAGAATTTGAGGGGTGAAATTGTCAATCTCCAGGATAAATACCTTAAAATTCCCCAATATCTTGAAGTAGATCCTCAAAAGGATATTCTTGAATGGATAAAGACCAATTATCCCGGAATGGAGGAGAAGGTGATTGAAGGAAGAGATAACTATACATCCTTTTTTTCAAGAACCCAGAAAAGAGATCTTTCAAGGGGATGTTTTGTACCCCATCTTCTTGATGGAGACCTTATGGTTTCTCGGGGACTTCTTGATGAACAGGGCAATTTCAGTGAGGCCATCAATATGATGCGTCTACCCAGTGATAATCCCCAGGGTGATCTGGAAAAAGTGACCTCTGAAATTGAAGTCCTTGCCAAAACCGCCAGTTCAGCGAAACTGCAACAGAGTATAACGGCTTTGAAAGGAAAGTTGGCTGACGAGGCCATCAGTGCCGAAAAAACCCGCAACGAGATTGTCCGGTTTGTTGATAAAATTGTGAATGAAGATCTATCCATCAAGAACTTCAGGGAGCAGAAACAGAGAATCAGCACCTATATTGCGGTAGCCACTATTCTTGTCAACCTGGCGGTTCTATACCTGCTGACCACCTTTATTGTGGAAATGCCCCTTCGTAAACTCTATCAGGTTATTAATCGGATTCAGGAGGGACATGAGACCAGGATTCCCTTTCAACAGCGTCATGATAAAATCGGCGTGCTGGCACGGACAATTCAGAGTTTTAAACATGCATTGGACAATCTGAAAATGGAAGAACAGCGAAAACTTGAGGAACAGAAGATGGTTCAGGGGTTTATTGCCCTGATGACTGAAATGATCCATTCCCTTCAATCCAGATCAAGGGAGATGGCAAATACAGCATCTCACCTTCATGATCTGGCTGTCATTACGGAGAATCTCTCCTCACAGGTGAACGACTCTGCTATCCAGACCGCCAGCAATACAGATGCCGTGTCAGAAGCGGTAAACCGTCTGAAAAGTGCCGTGGAAAATATCAGCAGTCAGATCGGGATGCAGAATCAGCTAATGGAGAAGATGTTTATAGTTGCAGGGCAGTCCCTGAGTAACATGAATGCTCTGGACGTAGCATCTACAGAAATTGTATCGATCATTAAACTTGTTAAAGATATCTCCGGTCAGACCAAACTGCTGTCACTAAATGCATCTATTGAAGCTGCCCGTTCCGGATCTGCAGGCAACGGGTTTACAGTGTTGGCCTCCGAGATCAGGGCTCTTTCCAATCAAACTGAGAAGGCTACTGCTGAAATAGAGGATAAAATCATGGCCATCCAGAAGGCAAGCCATAATATCATTGAGAGTATTCAAAGCATAGAGGGACGTATTGGAGCTTTGACGGAATCTGCCACCCATATTCATGCCACAGTGGTGGAGCAAAAACAGGCTACAGATGATATTGCCAGGAATGCCGATATGACTTCCGGTGAAACCCTCGAGGTTTCTCAACGTATAGAGGAGGTCAAAGGGGCATCTGAGCAGACACGAGGATTAGCCGGTCAGGTTCAAGAGCGTAGCCAGGTGATCTCCAACGAGCTGGACGCACTCCTGAACATGACCATGGAAAAGCTTGCTGGGATTGGAATAGAAAAAAACTCCCTGTTATGTGTCCGCAGAGAGGGGAGAAAGGGAAATATCGTCAAGGAGTCTAAAACAGAAGATAAAAAAGAGTGTATTGAAAAAGAGCCTGATGATATCAAAATTGACAAGGCAGCAGCATAAGCAGATCGGTAAGGTAAACTGGTCAATGAAGGATGCCCTAATAAAATCATAAAGAAATTCTAATCAAATCCTAACAAAACCACTCTATGCTTATCCATAATTTGAGTGCAAATCACCACTGTTTGCCAATAGAGTGATGTGATTTATGTAAAATTTTGCAATGGGGACAAGGAGAACCGGCTTCCTGCAACAATTTACCCTTAGAAAGGATGGGAAAGATATGAACCCGACTATACTGCTTTTTACCATTTTAACTCTTTCAGCCGTGGGATTTTACCTTGGCAGGAAAAAGTCCTATATAGTGGGACATCAAAACGGCGGAATCAGCCAGCTTCACTCCCGTCCCACATATTATGGATCATTGACAGCCTTGTGGTGTGCCATTCCGGCCCTTATTGTATTCTCTTTCTGGCTTCTGTTTGAATCGAGTATCATAACTAATCTTGTCATTGCAAGCCTGCCGGAGGAGTTGCAAAAGCTTCCCGCAGACCGCCTGAACCTTGTAGTCAATGATATAAAGAACATTGTCAGCGGAAATATTATATCAAGTCAAGCAAGTTCATTCATGCATACGGCGGCAGAACATTATCGGTTCTTGACCACCACCAGCCATGCCTCACTTGCTGTCATTGTTATTGCCCTTGCCATCGGTGCCATGCTGTTTGTGCAACAAACCATCACCCCCAACCTCAGGGCGAGAAACCATGTAGAACGTGTCATCCAGTACCTTCTCATTGCATGCTCCACCATTGCCATCTTCACCACTATCGGAAT
>JADGBC010000116.1 GCA_015231705.1 Desulfamplus sp.
TAAAATCGATAAGAGACTTTTTTGAATATCAACTCTCAACAAGCTTAAAGACAGTTAGAGGCTTATCCGGGCATAAGGAGATAAAACAGGCTCTGACAGAGTCGAATCAAGTTGCCCTGAATGATGCCAGCCTGATTCTGGATAATTTTAATACAACTTTTGAGGCAACTGTCTCTTATTTGATGGATCATGAGGGCAACACGATTGCGTCAAGCAACCGAAACGATCCTGACAGTTTTATCGGAAAGAATTACTCTTTTCGTCCTTATTTCACAAAGGCATTAGAGGGAAATCCTTCTGTTTACATGGCTTTGGGTGTGACATCCGCAAAGCGTGGCATCTACTTCAGCCACGCCGTCTACAGGGATGGTCAAGAATCTCCGGCAGGAGTTGTTGTAATGAAGGTATCTGTAGATGCCATGATAAAGGAGTTCTGGCCTTTGCAAACTGATTCCCCCTATATGATCACCTTCATAACCGGACCGCAGGGGGTGATTTTTATATCCAGTGTCGATACCTATCTTTTTCAGCTATTAGAAAAAAAATCAGATCAAGCGATGGCCGATATCATAAAATCAAGACAGTTCGGTACTACTCCTCTGAAATGGTCCGGGCTGGAGAAAAGGGGTGAAGACAGAATTGTAGATAGATTGGGTAATGAATATATCATTTTCAGTGAAAAAATAGTATCCATGCCGGATTGGCAAGTTGTTCATCTGCATAATGTGAAAGAGATTTCAAAGGATATTTACACACCTCTTGCGGGCAATCTTGGTTGGATAATAGCCGCTTTAAGTATTTTTATCGGTCTGTCTGTGACAATTCTATATAAAATGGCTCAAAAGGATATTCTAAGGCGAACAGCGGCTGAAAAAGAGCTACTGAAAAGTGAAAAGCGTTATCGATCTATTTTTCAAAACAGACTGATAGTTATGATGGTTATCGATCCTGAAACCGGACAAATAGAGGATGCAAACCCGGCCGCCACAGAGTTTTACGGGTGGTCATTGGACTCTATCACCGGAATGAACATCAATGATATTAATACCCAACCTCCGGAAGAGATTCTCAAAGCAATGGAGACCGCAAAATCAAATAGTCGCAGCATTTTTCAGTTCCAGCACCGATTAAGAGATGGAACTATACGGGATGTGGAAGTAGACAGCGGGCCCATTCAATATGGCAACAAAACCCTTTTGTTTTCAATTATTCAGGATATCACTATAAGGAAAAAGGCCGAAATTGCACTGCAAAAGAGCGAGGAAAAATATAGAGTCCTGTTCGAAAGCTCCAAAGATGCCAATTATATCAGCACTATAGATGGAAAGCTTGTTGCGGCCAACAGCTCTTTTCTGGATATTTTCGGTTATACCAAAGACGAGTTGCATGATTTACGAACACAGGATCTATATGTTAATCCTGATGACAGATCCAAGTTCGTAAAAGAAATGGAAAAAAGAGGATTTCTCAAAGACTTTGAAGAGAAACTGAAGCACAAAAATGGTAATGAGATAGACTGTCAGCTCACTGTCACGTTTGATCAGTCCGTTGATGGCATTATCAATGGATATCAAGGTAGTATTCGTGATATTACAAATATCAAACAAAGACAACTGGAGAGAGAAAAATTGATAGCTGATCTTCAAGATGCTCTTGCAGAGGTCAAAACATTGAACGGGTTACTTCCAATTTGTAGCCATTGTAAAAAAATAAGAAATGATCAAGGATACTGGGAGCAGATTGAGATTTATATCAGGGACCGTTCAGATGCAGAGTTCAGCCACAGTATTTGCCAAGCCTGTGCCAAGAAATATTATCCTGATATAGACGTATATGACGATTAGAGATGTTCAAGGATGATGGTTTCGTAAAAAGTCTTAAACTGGCGTTTATTGGTGTAATAACCCTTTGATTTTATTTGACCCAGATTTAGGCAAATTGACTTTTTACGAGATCATCAAGGATAATTACAAAACAAAACCCTTCAACAGCTCAATCTCCTCTGGCCATATGGTATCATTCGGAGTTTCAAGTATCAGCGGAATACCATCAAAACGAGGATCTTGCATAATACGCTTGAATATTTCCACTCCTAACGTGCCATCACCCAGACTTTCATGCCGGTCAACCCTTGAAGCAAACAGCTTCTTGGAGTCATTAAGATGCATCCCCTTAAGATATCTAAAGCCAATAATGCTCTCAAACTGCTCCCATACCTTATCAAATCCCTCTTCTGACTTCAGATCATACCCGGCGGAAAAGGCGTGGCAGGTGTCAATACAGACTCCAATTCTATCTTTTTCTTCAACCTGATCTATGATTTCTGCAATCTGCTCAAATGCAAAACCCATATTGGTTCCTTGCCCCGCCGTATTTTCAATAACTGGAATAACACTTCGGGTTTTATCAAGAACATAGTTCAACGAATCCGCAATAATTTTAAGGCACTGGGTTTCACTCACTTTGTTCAGATGGCTACCAGGATGGAAATTCAAGGTTGAAAGGCCAAGCACTTCACACCTCATAAGTTCATCAAGAAATGCAGCTCTTGATTTTTCAAGCCCGTGCAATTCAGGATGGCCAAGATTGATAAGGTAGCTGTCATGGGCAAGAATTTGATCTGGACCATAACCGTACTGCCTGCAATTCTCCTTGAATGCCTCAACGGTTTGGTTATTGAGTGCGGGAGCACTCCACTGACGTTGATTCTTGGTAAATAGTGCAAAGGCTGTTGCACCAATCTTGTAGGCATTGACAGGGGCATTCTGAACACCTCCTGCAGCACTGACATGGGCACCGATATATTTCATGAGTTTCTCCTTTTTTTCTTGATGATATATTTCAACATGTAATAGAGTTAAGTTGATATTTTAAAACCTTGATCTAATTTTACTGTTCAAATTTCCGACAGATATATTTTTATAAATACTCCCTATTTTTTGCCATGAGGTTGCATGCCTGAAAAACAGATAATACTTATTATTGATGACTCTCCATCCAATATCAAAATAATGAATGAAATTCTCAAAGAAGATTACATTATCACAGTTGCAACTAATGGAGAGAAAGCTATATCCAGCCTGAAGATCAACAACTTTTTCCAGACAGATCTTTTTGATGAAAAACGACCGTTACCTGACATTATTCTGCTTGATATCGTTATGCCTGGTATGGACGGATATGAAGTTTGCCGACAGATAAAAAATAATAAAAGCACCTCTGATATCCCTATCATATTTATAACCTCAAAAGATGATATTGAGGATGAGGAGAAGGGTTTTCAGATGGGAGCTGTTGATTACATTACTAAACCTGTGAGCCCCTCCATTGTCAAGGCAAGAATCAAAACCCATCTGCTTCTCAAAAAGCAACGTGACCTTTTACAAAACAGTATCTCCGTATTACAGCATAGAACAGAACTTCTTCTGCATAAAGCAGAGCTTGGTATGCTTGCTGCCGGCCTTGCACATGACATTAACAATATTCTTTTTGTAGCCATGATGATTGAGAATCTTCCAGATGCTATCTCCGACAATTTCGAAGAGAAGAGTATTATCAAAGCATATGTTAAAGATACCATGGAGAGCCTGAGGATGGGTCGAGATGTCTGCCGTGGTTTTACCAATTATCTGAAAGATTTTGACGAGGAGGAGATGATTCAACTTTTCCCCCCTCTTTTCAAACCTCTTGATATGTTTGAAAAGACATTTAAAGTTAAACTCTACAGAGAGATACCTGCTAATCTCCCTTATATAAAATGCAAAGGTTCTCAGATTAAAAGAGTGATAATAAACCTTTTCATAAATGCCTGTCAGGCAGTTGATGGTCAGCAGATCAAGCGTATAGCTATTCGAGCATGGAGCGAAAAAGGGCAGATTTTTTTCGCCATTCAGGATAACGGCCCTGGAATACCAGACCATATACTTCCACATATTTTTGAGGAACATTATACAACACGCAAAGATGGTAACGGCCTGGGACTCTCAATGGTTAGAAAAATTTTACACAACCATAACGGCACAATAGAATGCTCTACTACTGCCGGTGAAGGAACGACATTTACACTCTCTTTGCCTGTTTTTGAAGTTTGAAAAAAGTGTGAGTTGGTAAACGAGGGATGCCCTTTTAAACTCGTGAGCCGCAAGGTAGAGACGAGGCATGCATTGTCTCTACCTTGCGTTTTCTAAAGACAAAAAATATTATTGCAAGCCGATTATTTTTTTAGCCTTCAATCTTCCTTTAATATACTTTCCAAGAACATACACAGCCTGATCCGCGGATCTGAATACGGCAAGCCCCTCTCTTTGAAGTGCCCTGGCAAGAGGATCATAAAGCTCTCCGCTGTCAACAACCATTATAACAGGTTTATGATATCTGGCTGCAAGCCTTGGGATCCTTTTTGCAATACTCTTTTCTGAAACTAAGATTTCAGGCTCTGAACCTCCCTTTTCAGGAAGAGTCTCCATAACCGGCGTCAAAGGGACAATGGCTGCCACGACTGTATCCACATTAGGATCATTCAAAAATGCTTCTATTATCTTTTCATACACATCTTCACCTGCCATGGGTGTTACATCCATGGGGTTCTTGATATCAACAAGATTAGTCAGTCGGCTCTTTTTAAGTGTATCCTGTATGGATATTCTTGTTTTTTCAGTAAATTCAGCCATCTCAAATTGAAAATCCTCTCCAAGGATGTTGTCCGCAATACCCACAGACTCATAACCCGCATTACTCACTCCAGCCAGTCTGTTGCCTGCAATCTCTTTGCCATGCAGAGCACATGAGAGCCTCACAAGACCTTCAAATTCCGTAAATGTGTTTGCAACCATTGCTCCTGCTTCACTGACGCAGGATTTGCATACTGAATAATCACCAGCCAATGAGGCGGTATGTCCTGAGGTGGCAATTTTGCCCTCTTCGGTTCTGCCTGCCTTGTAGAAGAGCAGATCCTTTCCTTTTCTGACTGCATCTTTGACAGCTTTTGTAAACTGAAGACCATAAAGATCCCTGAATCCCTCCATATAGGATGCAATAGTTGTTATGTCAGGAAGAGATTTAAAATGACACATAATATCTCCGGCAGTCAGATCCATCTGATTACCAATGGATATTGCATATGCCGGATCCATAAAAGAGAGTTTGCTCATTCGGGTAATCATGTACGCTCCACTCTGACTTATAAATGCGGTATGACGGGTGTAGTCTCCACGTGATTTGGGCAGTTTGTCTTCAGGAATAAATAGAGCATCATATCTGCCTGGATTTGACAGAACTCCAAGAGAGTTACCTCCAAGAAATATGGGGCGTCCATTTTCTTCTCCGTCAAGTTTATTAAATTGCCCATCTGTTGCTTTTATTCTATGTTCAATGGCTATACCCTTCTCCTGACTTCCAGCCACTTCACCCAATCCCCCTGGTATCATGATAACACTTTGAGCTATATCATTTTCAATGATCTCACCGACCAGACTCTCTACCATATTCGCACCCACTGCAAGTATTAACAGATCCACTTTACCTTTTGTTGCCTTAAGTTCACTGATAGAAGCAATTGCAGAGACACCCTCTATCTGGATAATCTTATGAGCAGGATCTAACTTATCACTACTACTGCTACTATCAAGACTATGCTCCTTAGCAGCAAAAGCTGTACCAGGGTGGATAATAAAGAGCTTTGATTTGTCAAAACCATTTGCAATAATATTTTGTAGAATAATACGACCTGGATTGAGCGACTTTGCCGAAACTCCAATAATAGCTATCGATTGAGGATGAATCAGTTTGTCAATTCTGGCTATTGGACGACAAAGAGGAGCAGGAGATGGCATGGAGAACTGACATAAGCCATCTAATGGCACCATCAAATATCTGTAAAAGGCAAACGGATTTATTTCAAGCTCGTCAATCACATAAGGAGCATCAGGGTTAAGCGGAGAGAAGTGGTTTGCAAGCATTATCATTGCTGCAAAACACTCCTTGAGCTGTTCGTCAGTCACCTTTCGTTTTTCACCTCTTCCAACGCCTGTGAGTTTGTCAAAAGAGATCGTCTTTTTATAAAGAGAGAAAAACTCATCCGCATTTACCATCTCTGTAGAGGCAGATACAACCGCCTCTCCCTGTCTGAATCTCTGTGCATAAAGTTCAGTATTTGTCCCACCAAGTCCCGCTGTCAGAACCATTCCGAACTCACGGGTACGTCTCAGGCTTACAAGCAGCTCATTCCCGAAATCCGACCCGTCAGCAGAGAGGAATTCACATATTATGACACCTCGGATATCATTGTGGATCTGCTTTACAAGCTCCTCATGGTCAAGATTCAGGTAATGGTCAGGAGTATTTTTGCTGTTCACCATATTTTTATGTATGGCACTCTGTTTTTCCGGCACCTCATACATCATGTTTCTTATTGCAGATAGTATATCTGTTCTGGTTTTGTTGACAACTTTTACCCCTCCAACATCGCTTTTATGGACAATATCTGGAGAAACTATCTTAATCACAACCTTATCTCCTGGTATATCCAAAAGAATCTCATCATCAAGACGTCCATCTCTGTCAAAAAAATGGTATTTCAGTGGTGTCTCTCCACCAATAAGGCTTATCAGCTCATAAACTTCATACTCAAACAGATATTTTCTCTTTTCATGGGCTGCCTTGTCAAAAAGCTTTCGGATATCTTCGAGTTTTACATAGAGTTTCATATTTGCTTGTACTCCTTATGAATATATGCCAGCCTTGCTGCAATTATTGTTGGATTGAGATTTCAGCAATATTTGATGAAGAAAATATCACTTGAAAGAGTGGACAGTGCATGTTAGAAATTGAACCTTTCAATCTGATGATCATCAGATCAATTATACTTTCAATAAAATACCACTCCATCAAAAGGAATACCATGGTGAATATGATCATAAAAACAAAGAATCTGGTTTTGGTTGCCATAACCTTATTTTCAACATCCCTGTTTGTAATAGATACCTCAGTACGAGCAGAACTTATTGACAGAATTATAGCTACTGTCAATAATGATATAATTACTCTTGTCGAGCTTAACAACGCATTGAGACCCTATGTGGAAAAGGTTGACGCTTCTGATTACACTCCTCAAAAAAAGAGGGATATCCTGACTAAGCTGACAGGAGACATGTTAAGCAGAATGATCGAACGAAAACTGACTGATCAGGAGGCAAAACGTATTAAAATCACTGTTTCAGACAAAGAGGTTGACAGTGCTATTGAGGGGCTCAAACAATCACAGTTAATGAGTCAGGATGATCTGGAAAAAGCGCTAAAAGACGATGGACTAACCTTTGCCGAGTACAGAGAAAAGATCCGTGAGGAGATACTGCGACCCAAACTCATAAACTACAGCATTAAATCAAAGGTTATCATTACAGACAGTGACATAAAAGCATATTATGAAAATCATCCAGAAGAGTTTGCCGGCAAACAGAAGTATTATTTGAGAAATATTCTACTTGCATCCGAAGATTCTACACCTGACATTGCTAAAAAAGAGCAGAAAAAACTTGCAGATGAGATTAAAATGCGTCTTGATGCTGGCGAGGATTTCAAAACCCTTGCCAGATCTGAGTCTCAGGCCCCCAATGCATCAGAAGGTGGAGATCTTGGCCTTTTTGAGAGGGAAACTCTTTCAGATAGAATCAGAAAAGCAATTGAACCACTTAAGGCGGGGGAGCATACTGATGTGATTTTAACAGATCAGGGATATCAGATATTTTATGTTCAAGAGATTCAGAACCAGACATTGACCTCGCTGGATGAGGTCTCAGAGTCCATTTCAAAAAAATTGTATGACAATATTGTAGAGATAAAATTCAGGGAGTGGCTGGATGCTCTTAAGGAAAAGTCCCATATTAAAATAATGCTGTAACAGATAACACTCATGCCCCTGACGGGCACAACGAAGAATGAAAGTCTCATTATTACAGCTCTTTTAAGGTGATTTGCATGAATAAATATACCTGTTCTCCTGAGATAAACCCTGAATTTCAACATTTCAGGGCAGGATTGATGGGATATTCTTTTCCGCAAATAGCCTAAAGACTTTCACATAAAAGTCCATAGACAGATAGCAGACTCGACAATTAAAGCATTTGTAACGCCGATAGATTATTGGTTTGTCGATTACTCATTGCTCTGGGGAGACCTACATATGCAACGGGATAGAAATGAAATACTGGCTGAAAGCATAAAAAGGCTTTTAAGACGTGGGGCTACCAAATCCCTGCAAAAAATTATCAGAAAAACCCGTGCCGCAGACCTCTCTCTTGTCTTCAGGGAACTTTCCCGGGATAATCGCCTTAAGATGTTCAATCTTATGGGTGATCCTGAAGAGCAAGGCCTTCTCTTCTCCGAACTTGAAGAGCCGATTTTTCTTGATTTGATAGGCCAGCTCAAACTCGATGAAATTGTTGAGATCTTTGAAAATATGGCTGCCGATGATGTGGCAGAACTGCTTGGATACCTTGACGAGAAACTTGCAGACACCATTCTGGAAAAGATGAAGAATGAGGACTCGCTGGAAGTTGAACACCTCATGAGCTATGGTGAGGATACTGCCGGCAGTATCATGGTCCCTGATTTTATTGCCCTTAAGGAGGATATGGGGGCAAGGGATGTTATTGCTGCTCTTCAGAATGACTATCTTGATGTAGAGATGCCCTTTTATGTATATGTTGTTGATGAGTATGGAAAACTTGTGGGGGTAAGCTCTTTAAGACAGCTTGTGGTTGTCCATCCTGAAAAGCCGTTAAAGGATTTCATGATACGGGATATTGTATCTGTCAACACCTATACTGATTGTGAAAAGGTTGCCGAGCTTGTTGCCAGATATGACTTTCTTGCTGTACCTGTTGTAGATGATGACAACAGGCTTGTAGGAATAGTAACTGTTGATGATGTCATTGATATCATCAGCGAAGAGGCAACCGGAGACATTCTTAAAATGGCTGGAGTTGGCGAGGACTATGTTGAAACCCAGACCATCTTCAGAGGTACCCGTATCAGACTGCCGTGGCTCTTTACAAGCTGCCTTGGAGGGCTTGTCGCATCCCTGATAATAAGCGGTTTTCATGAAAGTCTCTCAAAATTTGCCTATCTTGCTGTTTATATACCGGTAATTACCGGAATGGGTGGAAATATCGGCATTCAGTCCTCTACGGTTGTGGTTCGTGGTATCGCAACCGGAAAAATAAATGCAAAAGATCTGTGGGCAGTAGTTGCCAAAGAGATTTCCATTGGGCTGATTCTTGGTGTAATCTATGGTCTTCTTATTGGTGCTGTTGCAAAGATACGTTATATGGAAGAACCTTTATCTCTTAAATTTGCGTTCGCAGTATCCCTTGCCGTGGTTGTTTCAATGTCTGTGGCAGCACTTATGGGATCTCTTGTTCCGATGCTCTTTCAGAAGGTCAATATTGATCCTGCTGTGGCAACCGGACCTTTTGTTACAACATCAGTTGATGTGGTAAGTGTCTTCTCCTACTTGACCATTGCGACTCTGTTTCTTGGATTCTAACGTAATCATGGTCAGATAAACTATAACCGGCACGGCCGGAGCGGGGTTTTCCTTCCGGCCACAACGAACCATGAAAGTCACATAAGCACAGCTATTTAAAGAGACTTTCTTATAAAAAAAGCACCGAGACTATTATAGTATGAACGTTTTTTCAACAGATGCTATCTTGCTTCGACGTACAGAATATGGAGATTATGATTTGATAATCTCCTACTTTACCCGTTCCATGGGCAGAATATCCGTAATAGCTAAAAACGCAAAGAAAAGCATTCGGCGATTTGCCGGTGCGTTGGATCCTTTTATTGCCATGAATATCGAATGTTCATGGCCAAAAAGAAAAGGAGGACTTCCTGTTTTAAACAGCGTTGATATTGAAAATCCATTTGCCCGTATACGCCAAAGTGCAGCAAAAACGGGATACGCCAGTTACTGGCTTGAGATCATAAGTTCATGGATGGAGGAGGGAAAGCCGGATCAGGCACTTTACGATCTTGTATTTCATGTTCTGGAGTCTCTCAATGCCGGAAAAATTCCAATGGAAGTTTTAAGTGTTCTCTTCCAGATCAGATTCATGGGAATATCGGGATTTACACCAAATCTTATGGGATGCGGTCAATGCGGTATGCCAGTTGATGAAATACATCAGCATAAGATCACCTTTGATTTGATCTCAGGAAGGCTTATCTGCGATAAATGCGGCCCTGGAAAATCAGGCTCAGACAGATTTTCAATCCATGAAGCCATTGCAGGCTACTGTGCCAATGAAGCTTCAAAGATCGACTACTCTATATCAGAGATCGACTACTCTATAAAAGAAAAGCAAAACAACAACTGTCCTGCTAAAATCAGCTACTCTACTAAT
>JADGBC010000117.1 GCA_015231705.1 Desulfamplus sp.
ATATCGTTTATAAAAGGAGGGTATCATGAATATCAGTCAATGGCTTGGCCTTGTTACGGGGGTATTATTTGGTTTCCTACTACAAAAAGGTCGCGTCCTTCGATTTGATAAGCAGATTGGAGCCATGCTCTTGAGAGACATGACGATTTTCAAATTCATGCTTTCGGCTATTCTGGTGGGAATGGTAGGAATACTCGTGCTCTCGAACCTTGAGATCATTACCTTGAGTCATAAACCGATGAATGTTGGTGCTGTGTTGATTGGCGGGGCTTTGTTCGGTGCCGGATGGGCGATAATGGGCTTCTGCCCTGGCACATCATTGGGTGCCTTGGGGGAAGGTCGCTGGCATTCAATTTTTGCCATAATAGGTATGGTGGTAGGGGCAGCATTCTATGCAGAAATCTACCCTTTCCTTAAATCAACAGTTCTTTCGTGGAAAGATTTCGGCAAAATTGGATTACCTGAAATACTGGGCATTTCCCCGTGGGTCATAACTCCAATATTTTGGGTGGGAGTAATCATTTTGTTTTTTTGGTTCGAGAAGAAAAAACTGTAGATTGTGGCTATTTGATGGTAATGGTATCAGTAAAGCGGACAAGTCAGCTATAACATCGCATTAATTCTTCATGCCTGAAATTATTGACAATCCTCGTAGAGCTTTGATAGAGCCCTCAAGCATTATGGAGACTACAATTTTCACAATTTTTATCATTGATTTTGATATTCAAATTGAATTCTCGACTTGCAATTCTCGTGAGTAGTAAGTTCTTATTGAGCATACTACATCTGCAATATTATAATTTTATTAAATACTGCATTTAGTGGTAAAGCAGAGAACTTATGACTGAAGAGTTCCCTGATATCAAGCATTTCAACTTGTTCAGCCACAGGACAAGGATAGGATGGAGATATTTTCAGGGGCCATTCTCCATTTTTTTATCATACGCCTGACTGATTTTATCCATAAGTTCATGCATGGGAACCGGTTTCATCACATAGTCAAACGCCCCAAGCTGCATCCCCTTGATACCAAACTCTACTGAAACATATCCGGTAAGCATTATAACTTCCACCTCAGGCTTACTTATTTTTATCTGCCTCAGAGTTTCGATTCCATCAATTCCAGGCATATTGATATCGAGCACAACTACGTCAAAATCTTGCTTTTTAAGCATCTCAAGTGCCTTTGTGCCATTTTCTGCACCTTCGGCATCTATGTTTTTATCGATTAACTTTTTGAGGATTATCTCCCGGAAGTAATCCTCATCATCAACAATCAAAACTCTCAATTCGCTCATGTTTCACCCTACTTTATGTTTTGTGTTGGTAAGATGGGGGGGAAATGGCTAATGGCAAAGCAGTTCACGATTAAGAATTCTTGCAACAATACAGCCTGGCCTGATTTTAGGCATGCTGATCACCGCACTGGAAGTTTCCCTGCCAATATTTTCCACCACTATTTCTGTGACAAGATCACCTTTTTCATTGAAAAGGTGCATCTTTTCACCGGGTTCAACTCCGTGAGTTGAACCAAGCCCGAAAAAGACTTCAAGGCCCTCATCATGCTTGCTGACCCTGTATATTTCTGCAAGTCCATTATTTGCCATCTCTGTGTCAACTCTTCCGGATATGATAAAGATCAGGCCGCCGGATATCAGGACTATGGGGAAAAAGACAATTGCAATTAACCAGGGGGAAATTGCTGTAAATCTTTTAATCAGCGACAGATCACTCTGCCTCATGGCTTTAGCGTCACTATACACATTGACTCTGTATTCAGAAAGCTTTTCAACTTTTTCCCTGTCATCCGGCTTAATCATGGAGACATCACGGAATTTGATTTTTATATTATATTGGCCTGGCCGTAAAGAGGAATTTGCCTTGAGATGTCCTCTCCACATATCCTCACCAAACCAGTGGCTGGAAAAGATATCTTTATCTAACAAAAGGGTAAGATTCGGTGAATCAGATATAAAAAGCATATCATCAGGAGTTGTAACTTTACCATACACCTTTCCAACTATCTCCATGGGGCGTTCCGTAATGATATCAATATCATTGACAGGCTTTCTGTACGATGAGATCAGGCCATCTAAAATACCAGCCAGTGTAATAAGGAATGCCAGAACGCAGATTCTGCCAAAAATAACTCTGTTGTTGATCAGTTTGTTCTTGTCCATTGATATGATATCCATAATGCTCCTGTAACATTGCCTTTGTAATATTCGATTCGGGTTTGTGATACGATAAAATAAAGGAGACAGCAAGTCTGCTATGAGCATTAGTGCTGTCTCCCGGGGGCGATGGCAACCGCCTGCTTGTATTACTTTTACTACTTACTACTGGTACCGTGTTATCGTCTTGCTTGAACTACTACTTCTTGAAAATATCCGTCTTGGTGATATTCATCATGCGTAGAGCCTTTCCCTTCTCTTTGTAGTAAATTCTAACTTCATCACCGGCTGCCCATGTCTCATCCGGAAGTGAAAAATACTCATCAGGCAGAGAAAATGTTACAAGAATTTTCTGACGTTTTGAAAAGATCTGGATGGTTTTTGCAGCTCTGTCAACAATCGGGAACTTTTTATCTTTTACAAGTGGATCCTCTTTGCCGACATGATCCTTTCTTTCAATAAGCGTGTATGGAATCGCCTTGAACTGCTGGGTTGCGATATCAAAAATGTCAATCTCGTTTTTATCAACATCCAGTTTCATTCTCTGACCAACTGACGGATGTCCTCCCATCTCATTTTTATCAGCCGGTGTCGTAAAAACAACCGGAGGAAGAGTAGTATAAATAGGTGCCTCTTTCATATGGGTGTTCTTGTCTTCAATAAATGTCACCTGCTTGCTCTCTTTATCATACGCAATCACTCGTCCCTGGGTAACCTGGCCCATATCATTGCAGCCTGTGATCACCATCACGGCAGCTACTGCGAGCGTGAGTCCCGCGAATTTTCTCATTCTCATGTTGATCTCCTTTATGTGAAAGTCTCTTTAAAATAGCTGTGATTATGTGACTTTCATTCTTCGTTGTGGCCGAGAGCCGATATCCCGCTCCGGCCGTGCCGGTTATCTTAATCATAACTGTTCATGATTTCTTATTATTTTTTCTTCTTAGCAGCAACCTCTGCCTTTGCACCCTGAACCATCTTCACTGTTATGTAGAGAGACATCAAGAAAACAAGTCCGAGCACCAGAGTTGTTGAGCTGTTATTTAAAAGTGTGGCATAAGCCGGCATCTCTTTAGCCAGCAGTTTCAATATGATTGACAACGCACATCCTACTACAGCAAGACCGAAAGCTATACGGATACCGTATCCCTTGATATATTTGGTAGCTACAGTTCCGATCTGTGCCCCAATTGCCGCACCAACCAGCATGATAACAGCGGCAACAAGCTCGGTACGTCCCTTCATGGTGTAGGTAAAAGCACCGTAAAGACCGGAGATCATAACTTCAAAAAGGTCAGTACCAACTGCTACGTGGGTTGGGCATCCAACAAGATATATAAGGGCCGGCATGCGGATAAGACCACCGCCAATACCAAGGATACCAGCTATCCATCCTGTAAGAAAACTGATTATTATAGGAAGCCATGCAGTACAGGTTATACCGGCAGCTTCAAAATGGATCATCGGGGCAATCTTGATTTTGTGCAGGGCTTTATGCCACTCTATACCTGTTGACAGTACGTCTACAGCTTCGCCTCTGGCAAGGGATTCCCTGTCTTTTCTCATCTTTTTTGCCACATCTGCAAAAACCATCCATGCAATAAGACCGAGAAGAACAAGGTAAAGAGTCCGGACAACAAACTCAACATTTCCGAGTCTTTCAAGCCACATGATCATCTGTGCACCAACCTCAAAACCGACGATTGTACCGACCAGCATGATCATACCTAATTTGTAGTCAACGTTTCCAAATTTTCCATGACGCATTGTTGAAATAAGGGACTTTCCTGCCATGTGAGCAATGTCGGTTCCAATTGCAAATGCCATTGGAAAACCGAGTATATTGAGTCCGGGAGTAACCATCCAAGCGCCGCCCATACCAAAAAATCCGCCGATAATTCCAACACCAACGCCGAGAATGATAAGGCCCGGCCAGAAAATTGTGACACCAGAAATAGGCATCAATACATATAACCAATCCATAAATATATCCTCCATTCGTTAAAGTAGTAGTATCAATGCTCTGCAAGTTCTCTGTGTTCCAGATCAATGCCGATGCCTTTCATCACAAAGTCAGCAAGAGTCCCGAAAAGAAGACCAATTACTGGTATTAAAACAATGGTGAGCAACGAAAAATAGAGGTGGCTCTCATTGTAAAGATCTCCCCACATTTTAAGAAGCCCTGTAAGCCCTCTGGTGTCTGCAACAATGACAACCAAAGCCGCCTTTTCACCGGCAGCAAGAACGCTCTGCGGCAGAAGAACGCACATCATGATAATAAGACTGTTGATTTTCATCCAAATACTTTTCATCATTTCCTCCAGGTTTGTGTGTTGTTTTTAAGTTTAAAAAAACTTGCCTATCTTCAAAGCCTTTTACCAATGCTTTGGGTTCAATATTCTTTATTCTGTTATTCTTAAGTTGGGTATTACCAAATTTCGTGCCATATGGTTCCAATGCCCGCAAAAAGTTGTGAAATATATTAAATGTTTGTAAAAACTGATAGTTATGATATTCAAAAATATATAGACGGGCAAGGTGCCCCAAGATATCCGGAGGGCTGTTTTTTTGGGGGTGTCATGTTTCTTTACACTGTGTAAATAAAACCAATAAGAGATGTAAAAGAGGATAAGATGGATTTTTTTACAAACACGGCAAATGTGATGTAAAATCTTTACAAACATAAAAACTGATATACCGAGTATTATGGTATGCTTCTTGATGAAGGTTATGAAGGTTATGACAAGTTAGTAACTCAAAATCGACACCTATCCGGTCAAGAGCCTTGTCAAAACTGTCAGAATCAGGATATTAAGGATGAAAGGATTTACAGGATACAAATCCTTCTTCATCCTGTAAATCCTGAGCATCCTGATTCAGACAGATGCCAATATACCCAGGAAACGATAGCAAGGTGTCGTTTTTTAAAAAAACAGGCGAACACTCAAGGTCCACAAATTAAATTGAGCAGATATGGAAAACATCAGGGAGAGTAGAGCAAATAATGATAACAGGCGAAATAAAAAATAAAGTCGATAAACTGTGGGAAGTCTTCTGGACAGGAGGAATCACCAATCCGCTCACCGTGATCGAGCAGTTTACCTATCTTCTTTTTATCAAGGGGATTGATGATCGGCAGAGCGATTTAGAAGCCAACGCCGCCCTTTTAGGGCTTGAAGTTGAAAAGATATTTGGTGATGACCAGCAGGAGCTACGCTGGAAGAACTTCAAACAAAAGTCTGCCGAGGAAATGTTCAAGCTATTTACTGACTTGGATAAAGGCATCTTCACCTTTATCAAAACCATGCACAGCAACAAGAACTCAGCTTTTTCCAAATACATGAGTGATGCTATCTTCATGATTCCAAAGCCTGAAATGCTCGAAAAGATCGTGACTGCAATTGACAAGCTGGATATGACAAACAGGGATGCCAAAGGGGATCTTTACGAGTATCTTCTCTCCAAGGTCGCGACTTCCGGCACAAACGGTCAGTTCAGGACGCCAAGGCATATCATCAAGATGATGGTCGAGATGATGAAGCCCTCTCCGCAGGATACTATTGTCGATCCTGCTGCCGGAACTTCAGGGTTCCTTGTGACAGCAGGCGAGTATCTGCAGGAACATCACGCAGATCTCTTTAATAACTCCGAGTTGAAAAGGCACTACAACAACGATATGTTTTACGGCTTTGACATGGACAGCACCATGCTTCGAATCGGAGCCATGAACATGATGCTTCACGGGGTGGAAAATCCCAATATTGAATACCGGGATTCGCTCTCTGAACAGAACGCCAAGCGTGATATCTGCACCCTGATTCTGGCAAATCCGCCGTTTAAAGGCTCTCTGGATTATGAGTCTGTATCTGCTGATCTGCTCAAAGTCACCAAGACCAAAAAGACAGAGCTTCTGTTTATCGCCTTGATGTTAGGAATGCTCAAAAAAGGTGGCCGCTGTGCAACCATTGTGCCGGACGGGGTGCTCTTTGGCAGCAGCAACGCCCATAAAGCATTGCGACAAGAGATTGTCGAGAACCACCACCTGAAAGGGATCATCTCCATGCCTTCTGGTGTTTTCAAGCCCTACGCCGGAGTCAGCACAGCGGTTATGATCTTTGAGAAAACCACCATCGGCGGAACCGACAAGGTCTGGTTTTATGACATGACCGCTGACGGCTATAGCCTTGATGACAAACGCCAGCCGGTGGAGAAGAACGATATTCCTGATATTGTAGCCCGCTGGGACAATATGGAAAACGAAAGCCAACGCAAACGGACAGAGAAATCCTTTCTGGTTCCCAAATCGGAGATTGTGGCAAATGATTATGATCTCTCCATCAACCGGTACAAGGAAGTTGAATATGATGAGGTGAAATACGATGCCCCGTCTGATATCCTGAATCGGGTCGCAGCCCTGGAGGATGAGATTGTCAAAGGGGTGAGAGAGTTGCAGGAGATGGTGGGATGAGTTGGAAGGTATCAAAATTAGGAGACATCTTGACCATTACTTCAGGAGGAACTCCAAGCCGACAAAAAAATGAATACTATGATAATGGTCAAGTGCCTTGGGTAAAGACAGGTGATTTGAAAAAAAAATATATTGATGGTGAAGTTGAAAAAATTACTGAACTAGCACTTAAAGATTCATCCGCAAAACTTTTCCCTCCACAAACCGTCTTGTTTGCCTTATATGGTGCAACAATTGGAGCCTGTTCAATTCTTCGAATTGAAGCTGCTACTAATCAGGCTTGTGCTGCCTTTTTACCAAATGAAAAAATAGTCCCTGAGTTTCTATTTTATTATCTTCAAACACGCAAGCAAGATCTTATACGTCAGGGACAAGGCGGAGCACAACCGAATATTTCTGGTGCAATACTTAAGCGTTATCCCATCCCCCTCCCACCACTCGAAACACAAAAGCGGATTGTAGAACTTTTGGATCGGGCACAAGGATTGATCGACAAACGCAAAGAGCAAATCGCCCTGATGGACGACCTCATTCAAAGCCTATTTTACGAGATGTTCGGTGACCCCGTGACCAATCCTAAGGGGTGGGAAGTAAAGAAGCTATGTAGTTTGGGGTCTTTAAAACGAGGAAAGTCAAAACATAGACCAAGAAATGCTCCAGAGCTTTTAGGCGGTATATATCCTCTTGTACAAACAGGAGATATCGCAAACGCAGGTTTGTATCTAAAAACTTATTCTCAAACATATTCTGAACTTGGTTTAGCACAAAGTAAGTTGTGGAATCGAGGAACTCTATGCGTTACAATAGCGGCAAACATCGCAAAGACAGCAATTCTGGATTTTGATGCGTGTTTTCCTGATAGCGTTGTCGCCTTTTTGCCATCGAAGGACGTAGATAATATGTATGTCCAATTATGGTTTGGATTTTTACAGAAAATAATAGAAGCAAATGCTCCTGAATCTGCTCAAAAAAATATAAATCTTCAAATTCTTAGCGATCTTGATATTCCAGTACCTCCGATTGATCTCCAAACCCAATTCGCCGAGCGAGTCCAGAAGATCGAAGCCCAGAAAGAAGCCATGAACGCAAGTCTCAAGGAGCTGGAAGAGAACTTTCAATCCATCATGCAGCGAGCATTCAAAGGAGAGTTATAAAGATGGCCTCCAACTTCGCTTATCTCAAGAAAGACCCAAAATATCAGGAGATCGCTATTGCCTGTATCGAAGCTGAGAAGGCGATCACGGTTTCAAACTCCACAGCGGCAATGCAGACCCGCAAGGCTTTAGAGATTGCTGTCAAATGGGTATTTAAGTATGACGGTGATTTAACCGTTCCCTATCAGGATAATCTCTCATCCCTGATTCACGATCATGGTTTCAAGGAGATTTTAGACGAAAAGCTCTTTCCCCGGATCAAGTTCATTATTCAGCTTGGCAACAAGGCAGCCCATACTGTGCAACCGGTCAGTCGGGATCAGGTTGTTGAGGCCTTGCGAAACCTCTATGATTTTGTCTCATGGATTGATTTTTCCTACTCTACCGAAATTCATCAGCTTGATTTCAATCCCTCTTTTCTGCCTGAATCCGAGGCTCTGGAGAAAAAGAGCCGCCAGATGCAGGAGGCTCTTGCAGCAAAAGAGGCAGAACTTGCGGCAAAGGATAAGAAGCTGGCAGAACTGTTGGCTTCTGTTGCTGAACGGAAAGAGGCCGCTAAACAGCGAAAGGAGAACAGAGCATCACACGATTTTGTCTGTGAAGATATCAGCGAATTCAAGACCCGCAAGCTCTATATTGATCTGGCTCTTGAAATGGTCGGCTGGAAGATCGGCACAAACTGCCTTGAAGAGGTGGAAATTTCAGGAATGCCAAACTCCTTGAAATCAGATATTCCGAACTCCTTGAAATCAGGAATGACGAACTCCTTGAATTCAGGAATGCCTAACGCCTTGAATGCAGAAATGCCTAAATCCTCTGGAAAGGGCTTTGCGGATTATGTTCTCTATGCTGATAACGGCAAACCCCTGGCTGTGATCGAGGCAAAGCGAACATCAGTTGATCCTAAAAAAGGCAAGGTTCAGGCAAGGCTCTATGCTGACTGCCTTGAAGCGGAACACGGCGTTCGGCCTTTGATATTTTACACCAACGGTTTTGAAACATGGTTCTGGGATGACACAGCTTACCCTGAACGGCTGGTATCCGGCTTTTTCACCAAAGACGAGCTGGACTGGCACGACTACCGAAAGAACAACAAAAAATCCATCATATCTGTTGATTTTAACGATGCTATTGCCAATCGGGTTTACCAGAAAAAAGCGATTCAGGCGGTCTGCGACAGCCTTGAGAAGGGACAGCGAAAGGCGTTGCTGGTGATGGCAACAGGATCAGGCAAGACAAGAACAGCGATCTCTCTTGTGGAGATTCTGCAAAGATACGGCTGGGTCAAGCATGTTCTGTTTCTTGCTGACCGAAGAGAACTTGTGAAGCAGGCAAAGAAGAGCTTTGCCCAGCTTTTGCCAAGTTTGAGCATCTGCAACCTGCTTGACAGCAAGGATGATCCTGATAGCCGGATGGTCTTTTCAACCTACCCGACCATGATGAACGCGATTGACTCCACCCGTAAAAAAGATGGCTTCAGGATGTTTTCCGCCGGCCATTTTGACCTCATCATTATTGATGAATCCCACCGTTCGATTTATAAAAAATATCAGGATATCTTCACCTACTTTGACGGCAGCCTGCTGGGGCTTACCGCAACACCAAAACAGGATATTGACAAGAATACCTATTCGATCTTTGAGCTTGAAGATAACGTCCCCACCTTTGCCTATGAACTTGCTGAGGCGATCAAGGAGAAATACCTTGTTCCCTACAACACCATTGAAACTAAAATGAAGTTTATGGAACAGGGAATCCATTACGATGAGTTGAGCGAAGAGGAAAAAGAGCAGTGGGAAGAGACGTTTGATGACGAAATAACCGAGATTTCAGGTGAAGCTCTGAACAAGTTTCTCTTTAACGCAAATACTGTGGACAGGGTGCTGCAAGACCTGATGGAAAAAGGGATTCATGTTCAAGGCGGAGACCTGATCGGCAAGACAATCATATTTGCGGCAAATACTAAACACGCCAATTTTATCCTGAAACGTTTCAACTCCTTGTACCCTGCTCACAAAGGCAAATTGGCTGATGTGATCTACAACGGCATCAAATACGTTGACAGCCTGATTGAAGATTTCTCGACTATGGAAAAAAGACCGCAGATCGCTGTTTCCGTGGATATGCTGGACACCGGAATCGACATTCCTGATATTGTGAATCTGGTCTTCTTTAAAAAGGTTAGATCAAAAGCCAAGCTCTGGCAGATGATTGGAAGAGGAACAAGACTGCGACAAGATCTGTTCGGGCCAGGACTTGACAAGAACTCCTTTCTGATTTTTGATTACTGCACAAACTTTGAGTTCTTCAGGGTCAATAAAAACGGGACAGAAGCAAAGATGGTCAAATCCCTGACAGAGAACCTGTTTAATGTTCGGGTCAGGATTGCCCAGGCTTTGCAGCATCTGGATTTTCAGACTGCGACCTATCAGGCACATCGGGCGGATTTGATCAAGCAACTTCATAAAGAGGTATGCGGCATTGATGAATCTCTCTTTGCCAGTCAGTTGCGAATTGAGTTCATTCACAGGTACAAACGAAAAGAGGAGTGGGAGAGTATCAG
>JADGBC010000118.1 GCA_015231705.1 Desulfamplus sp.
AGATTGAATGTATCGTCTCTCAGCACCCGTGGCTTGAAAATGACTGTCTATACTCTGATATTATTCTTCCTGCGAACACTTACATGGAGGTTGATGATATTCTTACAAACATCCGTCAAGGTACCCAGCAGCCAAATATCATGATTGCAGACAAGGCAATTGAGCCTATTGGCGAATCTAAAAGTGATTTCGAGATTGTTGCCGAAATAGCAAAAAAACTTGGATATGAGCAGGAGGTTACCGGCGGACTTACCACGGCTGATATGCAAAAAAAGGTGTGGGGGTACATGGGCGGAGAGAAACTTGTAAGTTGGGAACAGCTCTGCGAAAAGAAATACTGGATGTACAGTACTGCTGAAGATTGGAAAGATGAACCATCAGGCTTTGAAAGATTTGCCAAAGATCCTGAAAAACATAAACTGCCCACACCATCTGGCAAACTTGAGTTTTACTCCGCCGCTTTGGCAGAAAATTTTCCTGACGACAAAGAGCGTCCTCCCATACCCAAATGGATCGAAAGAAGTGCAATGCATGACGAAAGATTGTCAAGCCATCGTGCCAAAATGTTCCCTCTTCTTCTTATGTCCAACCACGGCAGATGGCGAGTCCACTCCCAGTGCGATGACATTACATGGACAAGAGAGGTCGAAACCTGCAAGATTCTGGGGCCTGATGGCTACAAATACGAACCTCTGTGGCTGCATACTTCAGAAGCTGAAAAAAGAGGAATCAAACACGGCGATATTGTGAAGATATTCAATGAAAGAGGAATTGTTCTTGCCGGTGCCTATGTAACTGAAAGATTACGTCAGGGTGTGGTTTATATTGATCACGGAGCACGCCATGATCCAATAAAAACCGGCGAAATTGAAAGAGGCGGAGCTATTAACACAATCTCTCCTGCTGGTATAACCTCTCACAACTGTGTCGGGCAGGCAACCAGCGGCTATCTGGTTCAGGTGGAGAAACTCAAAGGCGAGGAGATGGATCAGTGGAGAAGAGATTATCCGGAGGCATTTGCACGGGTATATCATCCGGATGCCGGTTTGCGTTTTGACGCGTGGGTTGTGGGAGGAGATAAATAATGAAAGCATTTTATATTGATCTGTCTGTATGCAATGGCTGCTACTGCTGCCAGATTGCCTGCAAGGATGAGCATGTTGCAAATGACTGGAGTCCATACGCAAAACCACAGCCCGACACAGGGCAATTCTGGATCGGGCTCACTGAACTGGTAAGAGGTCAGGTTCCAAAAGTGAAAGTGACATACATCCCGCAGCTATGCCACCACTGCGATGATGCACCATGTATAGAGCAGTGTAAATTTGACGCAATCTCCAAACGGGATGATGGCATTGTTCTTATAAATCCAGATAAATGTACTGGATGTAAGCTGTGTCGAGACACCTGTCCGCACAATGCCATATTTTTCAATGAAAATCTAAATATTGCCCAGAAGTGTACCGGATGCACCCATCTTTTGGATAACGATGAGGAGTGGACTGTTCCAAGATGTGTAGATCAGTGTCCTACAGATGCATTGAGGTTTGGTGAAGAGTCTGATTTCAAGGAATTTATTGCCGAAGCTCAATTTATCAACCCTGAGGCTGGAACAAAATCAAGGGTTTATTACAAGAATCTGCCTAAAAAATTCATTGGTGGAACTCTGTACGATCCGGTTGAAAAAGAGGTGATTATCGGTGCTCTCTGTACACTAAAGGATGATTTGTCAGGCGAAGTTTTCAGTGCAACCACTGATAATTTTGGAGATTTCTGGTTTCATGATCTTAAGGATGACCGCACCTTTACCCTCACAATGGATAAGGATGGAAAACAGAAGAGTATAAGCAATATTATGACAGACAAAGATTTGAGCTTAGGAGATATACCTATGACGCTGTAGCATCATAATACTATATTTTTTATGACCGTTGTTGAAATATGCTAAATGGAATTTATAAACAGAATAGCATATTCATTTAAATGTACAACTCATACACAAAGCAAACCTTTTCATGTTTTTATTGCAAAAATACTCACATATATTCTATTAAACGGCATGTCTATATTTCAGCCACCATCACATCATGAAAACTGTGAATATATTTTCATGATGTGATGGCTCTCTTTATTATAGATTTCCAGAAAAGTCTTTTGGTGAGATCAGCTCCTTGCCAGCTGTCTCGGACAGCAGTTCCACCAAATTTAATTATCTGGAAAATATATGTGGTGGCTGTCTTTGGCGTGTTCTGTTTTTATAAATTGGGAATCCAAAGAGATGCCTATGGTGGGTACTCTCTATATTCTCCCAAAAACTTCAAGGAGGTTTACAGATGCGGGTTAGAAAACTGATTGTTCTTTTGTCTCTGGCAATGGTGCCTGTTCTTTTTGGTAATTTTACTTCAACGGTAAAGGCTGCTGATCCAATAAAAATGACCTATGCCAATTTTTTCCCACCGGTTCATGTGCAGTCCAAACTTGCGGAATCATGGTGTCAGGAGGTTGAAAAAAGAACCAATGGTGCTGTTAAAATTGATTACTATCCAGGTGGCACTCTAACCAAAGCACCTCAGACCTATGAAGGAGTTTCCTTAGGTATTGCTGATATCGGAATGACGGTTCTTGCTTATACCAGAGGACGATTTCCTGTTTTGGGTGCTGTTGATCTGCCTATGGGTTATCCCAATGGCGTTGTTGCTACAAAAGTTGCAAATGCTGTTCTGGAGCAGTTCAAGCCAGAGGAGTTCAAGGATACTCAGGTTATGTTTTTACATGCACACGGGCCAGGGTATATCCACACAATGAAAAAACCGGTTAAAAACCTTGCAGACATGAAGGGGCTTAAAATCAGATCAACCGGCATGAGCACCTACCTTGTAAATGGACTTGGTGGCACCCCTGTTGGCCAGGGTATGTCTGAAGCCTATACAAGCCTTCAAAAAGGGGTTGTAGATGGAAGTGCCCATCCTCTGGAGGCAAACAAGGGCTGGAAACTTGGTGAAGTGCTCAAATATTGCGTTGCCGAAGACTCTGTAGCCTACACAACAGCCATGATCGTTACAATGAACAAGGCAAAATGGGCAGCACTTTCTCCCGAGATTCAAAAGACAATCATGGAAATCAATTCTGAGTGGACAATAAAACATGGTCAGGCTTGGGATGAAATTGATGTTGAGGGTAGAAAATTTTTTACTGAAAAGGGAAATGAGATCATAACGCTCGACCCCAAAGAATCTGCAAAATGGGAAGAGGCTGTAAAGCCTGCGATTGCATCCTATGCCCAGGAGCTCAATGCAAAAGGATTCAACGGAACAGAAATTATAGATTTTATTTCTAAAACTATAGAAAGCAGCAAATAATTTTTTAGAAAGCAGCAAGTATTTTTTTTATTGAAACTGGATATATCCTTCTATATTTTATCCGGTTTCAATAAACTGCACCCACGTCCAAACCGTACAGATAACCGGCACGGCCGGAGCGAGGTATCGCTCTTGGCCACAACGAAGAATGAAAGTCCCATGAATAGTGATATTTCAAGAGATTTTCACATAAAAAGTTTTCCTTAAAGAAGGTATTTTTATGAAATCATTCTGGTTTTTTATGGATAAACTGCAAGATTACATGAGAATGGCGGCTGCCGTCTGCATTGTAGCAATGGCAACGATTACATGCAGTGATATTGTGCTTAGAGTCACCCTTAACTCTCCTATATTTGGTTCAGAAGAGATAGTATCCATATGTGCTATTCTCACTATTGCCTTTTCAATGCCCTATGCTCACAAAAAAGATGTTCATATTGGCGTTGAAATCTTGGTGAGGCTCTTTTCACACAGAACTCAAGCTATAATCAAAGCGATTACAAATATCCTCTCTGCAATACTTATGTTTATTATTTCTTGGCGAATGTTCCTTTTTGCAGGCTCGATCGCAAAGTCTGGAGAGCGTTCTATGAACCTGCAGCTTCCAATGTACTATTTCTCCTACATACTGGCCGGATGCTTTTTGATTTTTGCTATTTTTATCTTGAAAGATATAATCATGTTTTTTACAGGAGCGAAAGAAGAGCGATGAACCCTACTTGGATCGGTATTATCGGCATTATTATAATGGTTGCCATATTCATGACCAGAATGCCGGTAGCGTATGTTATGACAATGGTGGGGTTTGTGGGCTTTGGTATTCTTATCTCCTTTGACGCTGCACTCAATCTTCTTCCAAGCAATTTTTATGACTCTTTCAAGTCATACGATCTTTCAACCATCCCCCTGTATGTATTGATGGGACAGCTTGCGTTTAATTGCGGCATCAGCCGAAAACTTTACAGTACTGCCTATACTTTTCTTGGTAACACCACAGGAGGCCTTGCCATGGCAACTGTTGCCTCATGCACGGCTTTTGGTGCTGTCTGCGGATCAAGCCCTGCAACGGCTGCTACAATGGCAACAGTAGGAATGCCGGAAATGAAACGATTTGGCTATTCCGACTCATTATCTGCAGGATCAGTAGCCTCCGGCGGAGGACTTGGCATGATAATGCCCCCGAGTGTTGTGCTTATAATCTATGGAATATTGACAGAGCAATCCATTGGTGCACTCTTTGTATCTGGTATATTTCCGGCAATACTTATGACCTGTCTTTTTATAACCTGTGTTTATATTACATGCAAAATAGATCCAAGCCAGGGGCCAAAAGGGGAAAAATTCACGTTCGCACAAAAACTTAGATCACTTGGAGGTCTTGCTGACACCCTTGCAGTTTTCATACTTGTAATGAGCGGACTCTTCTGGGGATTTTTTACGCCAACTGAATCTGCTGCTGTTGGTGTCTTTGGAGTTCTTGCAGTTGCTTTGATCAGAAGACAGCTTACATGGAAAGGTTTTATAAAATCGCTTTATGAGACTATGCAGACCAGCAGCATGATCCTGTTTCTTATTGCAGGTGCGGTTGTTTTTGGTAAATTCCTTGCTGTAACAAGAATACCTTTTGAAGTTGCTACATGGGTTTCAGGATTTGATCTTCCTCCCTATATGATCATGGGTATAATTGTCATAATCTATTTTCTGGGAGGGTGCTTCATGGACTCTCTCGGGCTTATCATGCTCACCATTCCTGTTTTTTATCCAGTGGTAATGAACCTTGGTTATGATCCTATATGGTTTGGTGTGATCATTGTTCTTGTTACTGAAATGGGAGTAATTACACCTCCTGTTGGAATAAATGTCTATGTGGTCTATGGGGTCTCCCAGAACGTGGTGGGAGATATCGCTCTTGAGGATATATTCAAAGGTATCTTTCCTTTTCTTATCGCCACAGTCATTGGGATTATTATCTTAATGATTTTTCCAAAAATAGTTCTGTTTCTTCCAAATCTTATGTATTGAAAAAAAGAAGCGATCTTTAAAAGATCTCCCTGGAAAAATATAAAGAAGGAATTGTTTTAATTATGAAAATTTTAGTCTGCTGTACAAATAGTGAAGAGAATAAAAGAGCACTTGCAGTAGCAGTGAAGCATGCCAAAGCTTTTAATGCTTCAGTTGACCTTGTCTCCTGTATTTTTGAAAGAAGTCAAACGCCAATGGGGATTCAGGAAGATACCGAAAAAAGACTGCAAGAACATATTGAAACATTTTTCAGACCAGAGGGGATTGAATGTAAATCACAGGCCATGATGACAACCCTGACCCCTGGAGAGGCACTTATCCAGTACGCGGAAAAACACAATATTGACCAGATCGTTTTAAGCATTAAGCATAGGTCAAAACTTGGAAAACTCTTTTTTGGCTCCACAGCACAATATGTAATACTTGAAGCACCATGCCCTGTTTTAACCGTGAAATAAAAGCTTGTATTGATTTTTAACTACTCTCCAATAGAACCCATAAACAACCTAAGGAAATGCCAGATGAGCAATTCGATAAAACATGATGATTTCACTGTGGATAAAAATAATTTATATCGTGAAGAGTCCATTACGGATTTTAAAATAGCTACAATTAAAATACTGCATCCCATCAAGATTGACGGCAGTATAGATGAGAGCAGAACCAAAAGATATTTTGGTGAAACCCAAATGATGTCTCCTGATGGGCCAATACCGGTCAGGGCAATGCTTGCGGCAACCACAAATGAAGAGGCAATCGATGCTTTTCCTGTTGCAATGGACAAGGCACTTGCAGAACTTGTTCAAAGAGTGAAACAGATGCAAAGTCAGCATAAGGATATGGGTAAGTCAAAAATTATTCCTGGAAGATAGCCACATAAATCGAAGATAGCCACGTAATTAATATGTCAGTAAGGTTTTAAAAAAGGACACAATCAGACAAGGAGGGATTATATGAAAAGAATGACAACCAAGCAGATTGAGTTCGAAGCAGGTCGTATTTTTGGTGCATCCTGGAAAAACAGGGATAAATCAAAAGGTACTCTCAAGGAGCAGCTTCAAGCTGCAATTGACAATGCAGAAAATCTTCCTAAAACAAAACTTGAGATGGCAAAATATATTCTTGATTGTGCAGGAGATGAGAGCTGAAAGCTTACCCTGCTATGCCCTTGCTCAGGAATTTCAATCTAACAACAATTGCAGCAAAGCAGCTTATGTTCTAATAACACTCCTTTTCCCCATTAAACTTAAATGTTGTTAAAGCTCTCGTAAGTCATAAGTTCTCCGAATAACCACTACATGCAGTGTTAGATTATAATTTAACACTGCTCTCCTATCTGTTAGATTCCTCTTGCATACAAATTTTGTGCATCTTGCATTCCAACAAGAAACGAACCAATTTCAATTATCGATTTGAGTCGTTGCAACCCCGCTATAAAAACTTTAGTTCGATTAATTAAAACTGGTGCTATGCATGAAAATAAAGTAATAATCTCAAGCATGATGAACTTTTGTGTCATGATGGACTTCTGTGTATAGATAAATATTTACCGTGAAAATGCATTCTGATTTTCACGATTAGAGGTGGCAAGCCAAACAGCTACGAATGTTTTGGGGACCACTCTCTATCGGGCAGATCATTATAGTCACATGTTTTTTGAAAAATTTGGTAAAGGTATTGTTTAATAATATTAGTGATCTGTCACTGCTTATGGAACAATTAAAGGGGTTATTGATTTATAATGCACAACATGAAAAGTTATCGCTGGCTGATTTTCGGGCTGCTTTCTACAAGTTATATTCTGGTCTATTTTCACCGTATTTGTACATCCGTTCTTGCAGTTGATCTTATGAAGGATTTAAATGCAGGCCCATCTTTAATCGGACTTTTAGGCTCTGCCTACTTTTATCCCTATGCGTTGATGCAGCTTCCTGCCGGGCTTCTCTCTGACTCATGGGGGGCACGCAAGACAATTACTCTTTTTTTTATTGTTGCATTTCTGGGTTCTGTCATACTTGGTTTAGCACCTACTGTAACATGGGCTATCATTGGCCGTACCATGGTTGGCATAGGTGTCTCTATGCTTTTTGTCCCTACGTTGAAAATTTTATCTGAATGGTTTGCCCCCAAGGAGTATGCTCACATGACAGGCCTGTTGCTTGGTATGGGAGGTGTGGGTTCATTAATAGCTGCAACACCATTAGTATGGTTCAGCAACCTGGTGGGGTGGAGAAACTCTTTCCTTTCAGTCGGCTTGATAACTCTGTTGCTCTCTATATTGATCTGGCTGATTGTACGCAACCGCCCCGAAGATAAAGGATGGGTATTACAGATTGGAGAACTTAAACAAAAAACTTCTGATATTACTTTTTCAAGTTTAATCCTGGCAGTCAGGCAAGTTATTGGCTCTCTCTATTTCTGGCCTCTGGCTGTGTGGTTTTTTTTCGATTTTGCCATTGCTTTTTCATTTGGAGGTCTCTGGGGAGGACCTTATCTTATGCATGTTTATGGAATGAGCAGAGTTGAAGCAGGTCATATTCTATCCATGATGGCATGTGGATTGGTTGTTGGAGCACCGTTTCTAACATGGCTTTCTGACAGTATCTTTGGACAGAGAAAGCCTGTTTTAATAATCACATCAGCAGGTATGGTTTTTATTACTGCCTTGCTCACTTTTTCTGACTCTATTCCTGTATGGGGCTTATATATATTATATTTTATGATAACTGTCTGTGGCAATGCAGTAGGTGCTATTGTATTTGCGATGAACAAAGAGCTGTTTCCCATTGCAATTTCAGGTACGGCAACAGGCCTTGTAAACCTGTTTCCTTTTATTGGCGGTGCTCTTTTTCAACCCTTTCTGGGATATATGTTGGAAAGGCATGAAAAGGTAAATGATGTTTTTAGCATCTCTGCTTACCAGTCAGCCTTTTTGCCTCTTTTTGTCTGTGCATTGATTGCACTTGGTGCAGCATTATGTTCTCGGGAGACCATGGAAAAACCTGCGGCAAAAGTACCTATATATACTGGGAGTTTAAACCAATACCCAGGTGTTGTTTTAAAAAAGGAAGGTTCTATTGGGCAATAGTTAGTAAAGTCTTTAAAGTATTTGACGATATTGAACATAAGAAGTTGCCCCGACCAGGTTTTGAGGCAGATCAAAGGGTACAAATCGTGAGAAAGTCGAATATGGCGATTTAGACATACTTCATGGTAGAACTTTGAAAATCTGCACTATCATAAATCTTGATTTATAATATTTTTAATGAGATACTTGTTAAAAAAAATTCATACCATGTTTAAAAGGCTGATAACATTCTAAAAAAAGAAAAGGATTTTAAGAATTTTATATGACGAAAAAAAATATTTACAATAGCTGTGGAAACTTTATTTTATCTTCCCTTCTGCTTCCGTTAGTGGTGATATCGTCATTTCTCTATCTGCAAACGGCTTACGGAGACGATACACAGAACCAAAATCAGTTTAATACTGTAAAGGATCGCCTGATCAAAGATGGATTTTCTGTAGAGGATATTGGAAAAATATATAGTAATCCCAAAGTTTCACCTGAATTGAAAGGGGTCTCTCTATTTTTTGTCCATTCAGAATCAAAATTGAATTATGATCAGTTTTTATCAGACAAATCCATTAACAGTGCTCTTGCCTATCTTAAAAACCATGAAGCAGAGCTTGACAATGCTGAATCTATATACGGAGTTGACAAAACTGTCATTACAGCCATCATGCTTGTTGAGACCCGCCTTGGTACTTATCTTGGAAACCGTGCGGTAATCAATATTCTATCAACAATGAGTTCTCTTTCAGAGAGTTCACAGAGAGAAAGGCTCTGGAATTTTTTGTCAGATCAACAGAGAATAGCACGGGATAAATTTGACAAAAAAGTAGATTCAAAATCAGCATGGGCATATCAAGAGCTGAAATCTTTGCTTAAATATTCGACAAGAGAGGGGATTGATCCAGTTGAAATTCAGGGTTCTTATGCAGGTGCCATGGGTATTGCCCAGTTTATGCCAAGTAATGCCCTCACTCTGGCAAAAGATGGAGACCTGGACGGCAAGGTCAATCTGTTTAACCATGTAGATGCTATGCACAGTATTGCCAATTATCTGAAACACCACGGATGGCAACCAGATGTTGACAGAGAACAGGCTCGCAAAGTTCTATATAAATATAATCACAGCAATGTTTATGTTGATACTCTTTTAAAAATTTCCGATCGTTTGAAAGGCTAGTGTAGGTTAAAATGGATACATATATTGTTGTGGCCGGTATAGGTATGATTTTCTGGGGCCTCACCATGCTGGCGATGGTTAATGTTATTTTAAAAGATTTTGGCTCTGTACAAAACAAGGCTATTTGGGGGGTAGTTGCATTGATACCCTTTGTTGGCTGGCTCATTTATTTTATGTTTGGAGCCAAACGTGGAGTTAGAAAAAATCTCAATTAAGGTTTTTTTATTGACATGAAGATTGTATTCCTTTATACAGTAACTGTTTTTTGTGGTCCCATCGTCTAGCGGTCAGGACGCTGGCCTCTCACGCCGGAAGCTCGGGTTCGATTCCCGATGGGATCACCATATGAAATCAAGGACTTAGGGAGTTACCCCCAAGTCCTTTTTTGTTTGCCCGGCAAAGCTGTAACCCCGTCCACTTGAAAGAGAGTGGAGATACCCCGTCTGAGGGGAAATCAATCTGAATCGCAAGGGCGTTTCTGGTAACGGAAGGGTCTGAAGGAAGCGATAAGAAGTGAATAGTACATAGCGAAAGCGAACCTGATTCGGCTGAAGCAGTGGGTAAGCCTGCAAAATAGGGCAAAGCCCGATACTCAGACAGACTGCT
>JADGBC010000119.1 GCA_015231705.1 Desulfamplus sp.
AAAGTTTGACCTTCTCTTCAGGAAATTCTATCTGATAGGTGAGTTTCTTTGCTGTGTAGAGGTGGTCAAAAGATGAGTCTTTATCTGTTAGAACATGAGCAATATTGCGGTGAATTGTTGCCTCAAGAGTTGGGTCGTCACTCTGCTTGACAATATAATTGAGAGCTTTTTTATAGATTTTGAGTGCTTCATCTCTTCTGTTTTGACCGGCAAGCACATTGCCCAGATGGTTGGCACATGATGCAGCAAGGGCAGGGGAGGAGGGGTATGAAGGTTGCTTTTCCTTTGAATTTTGTTCTGTCTTTGCGATTTTATCTGTATTTGATGTTTGTTCTGTCTTTAAGAGCTGATCTGCTTTTTTAAGAGCATCACGCAGGAGAGTTTGTGCCTTTTCCATATCCTGCATCAAAAAATGCAGATACCCCAGAGATTGAATGGCAACCACTTCAAGAAGGGGAACAGGAGGTGTTATATTGTTTGCTGTTTCAAGGGCAGCGGTAAAATCAGCTTCTGCATTTGGATAATATCCAAGTAAGCGATATTTTTCCCCTCTTTTTAAAAGAAGCTCGATTTTATATATGCTGTCTATGTCTTTGGATTTTTCAAGCTCCTCGCTCCATTGAGAGATCTCAGATGTGGGATCAGATTCATCAGCAGCAGTTAATTCATATTTGGTGAGAATAAACAGGCTTAATAAAAACATCAGACTATATGATAAATAAGTTCTCATTTTGATTTCTCCTTTTTTTATGTGAAAGGCTCTTTAGACAGCCGTGATTATATGACTCTCATTCTTCTTTGTGGCCGGAAGTCAATACCCCGCTCCGGCTGTGCCGGTTATAGTAAGTTATATGTCACACTAAAATGAATCCCATCATCTTGAAAGTTATAATTATCTTCATTGTCAATCGCATCTGTGTCACGATCCTTAATAGCATAGCCATAATAAATCTGAGCATCAACACTGGGGCTTGACCAAAGCACTCCCAGCCCGACCGAGTGAAGAACATTATCACTTTGTGATTTAGAATAAATTAGTTTATCGCCAGTTTGTGATTTCTCTACCTTGAAGTACTCTTTATCCCATGCCGACCCATAATCCATAAAAGGGGCGATCTGAATTAATCTGGTTTTCTGCTGCCCTCCGGTTTTCTGGCTTTCCCAGACTGGAATCCGCCATTCAAGTGAGAGCAGATAACCGTTATCACCTATACGCTCATTTTCACGGTATCCTCTGACACTCTGAGCACCTCCAAGGGAGAACTGCTCCATGGATAGAAGGCGATCATCGGCAAACTGAAGATCACCTCTGAAAATAACCTGACCAGCTTTTTCTCCTATACGCCTTCCATACTGAGCCTGGCCGAGCCATGATGTAAATTTCCCATCTGGAACCGACTCAGCGTGAATTGTGGGATCTAACATATCAATACCAAAACTGAATGTCGACCTGAGAGCCAAAACCTGTTGTGTTGTTCTGTCGCTGAACGACTGAATAAGTTGAACAGTAGTTGTCCTGCTTTTCCCATCCTCGGCACCCTGTGCAAATGAAAATGGTGTTCCGTTCATGATATAGGTTCTACTCTCCTCTGATTTGAGGGATAGGCCGATATTGAAATTACGACGAAGGGTGTAGTAAACAGGGTGGGTAAATGAAATGCGGCTGCTTTCCAGTTTGCTCTCAATTCCGATGCTGTCAAGGGATTTTGCAACAATATCATTGTCACTGTAGCTGTAGTTTAAGGATAACAGGGTATTGTTTGCATTCAATGGGATGGAGTAGGTGGCATCTATCTCTCTTATGCCTTCAGTGAAATTAAGAAGTGTGTTGAGCGAATCACCAAATCCTGTCAGGTTTCGTACAGTCTGATTGAGTGAAAGTTTTTCAGAACCAAGATTGGGAGATGAGTGGTTGTCTGCTGTTATACTTAGTTCATAAGGCCGTGCACGGGTTACATCAAGTTCAAGTGCTGCCTCTCCAGGTTTAATACCTGGAACAATACGACCATCCATGCGATCTATCAGAGGATCTTGCAGAAGCATCTGAAAAGAGTCTTGGAGTTTTCCTGTGTTAAATGGAATCGTTGCGTCTGACCAGATACGCTTTTTTATATAATTTTCACGCAATCGCTCATTTCCTTTCATCTTAATGTCAGTAAGTTTTCCCTCTATGATCAAATATATAACAACTCCATTGTTCACTTTTTGTCCAGGCTTGATAAGTGCTCCTGAGTTTACATACCCTTTATCAATATAATATCTGGTCAGTTGATAACGAATCTCCTCCAGATCTGCCATGCCAACCTTCCTGTTCAAAAATGGTGTTGCAACCTCCTTGAGCTGCATTTCTGAAAATACTGTATTACCTTCAAAAGTCACACCTTTTAAATCAAACAGAACAGCTCCAGGTACGTCTGGTCTGTTTTCAGGCAGAGGTGGCAACGTAAAGTTTTTATCCTGAGTTTCAGGAAGATACTCAGGAAGTGCAGGGGCATCTTTGTTGACCTTTCGATTCAACGATGAAGCCGGATCTGCTGACATGGCATTGACAGTAAAAATTAAAACAAGGATGACAGTACTGAGCATAACCGACGTGAGCATGAAAGGAGTTGCAGTAATTTTTGGAATTTTTTTCATCTCGTCTTTCCTTTTTCTGGTTCTCTGGGTTTTTAGTATTAGCAATCTGCAATGGAAATTCTGGAATCTTTAGCCCTCTGAATATTCTTTCTGCTTTAGAATATCGTAGTACATAAAAATTTTTTCAATATATCGTACCGGCTCATAGCCACGGGCGTAACCATATTTCGTTTTCGAGTAGTACCTGGATTTGGTCAAAAGAGGCAGGGTTTCGTTTACTGATGCCCAGTGGTTGGCATTTTTGCCCTGTTGCTTTGCCAGCTCCTGAGCATCTAGAACATGACCATAACCGACATTGTAACTTGCAAGAGCAAATTTTGTTCTTTCCAGTGGATCATTCACACTGTCGAATTTTCGGTACAGGAAACCAAGATAGCCTATACCTGCCTTAAGGTTCTGCATTGGATCTCTCCTGTTTTTTATACCCATTTCAGCCGCAGCCTGTTCAGTAACCTGCATCAGACCACGTACACCGGTATAGCTTCGGGCTTTTGGATCAAATCGGGACTCCTGATAGACCACTGCTGCGATGATTCGCCAGTCAAATCCATGCTTTTCAGATTCCCTGATAATGGCCTTCTGATATTTTGGCAGCTTTGCCCCTACCCCTTCATGAAATGCTTTTAAATCATGGTAGTCAAATCCTGTTTCAAGATGGCCGTAGTATTTTTCATAGATCTTGTTGAGAAAACCATTGTGTCTGATAATATCAAAAAACTGTACCATTTTATCAGAAAGGGCCGTGTTTCCGTTACGGACAGCCCAACCTAAATGCTCCCTGGAGTGAAGCGATATACCGATGCAGATATCAGGATAATACCTTCGATTAAGACTTGCAATATTGGAGTCTGCAACAGTATAGCTTATATCATTTTCATTATCTGACACCATTCTGATCAGCTCCTCTGTGGATAGATCATCATGTACTACCATGTCGATCTGAATTCCACTTTTTTGAAGCTGGAGTATCTGGTCATGGTATTTTGTGTTACGGCTTACATGAATAGTTCTTCCAGGCAGATCAGAGATTTTTTTAACCGGAAGTTTGCTTTTGTGGTAGATGAATTTTTGTTCAACCTCCATATATGGCTGGGTAAAGAGCATCTCTTTCTCTCTTTTTTCTGTAATTGTGACACTGGCTGCCACAAAATCGCCTCTGTCCATGTCAAGATATGAGAACATGTTGTCCCATCCAGGTGCTATCACCTCAAGATCCACCTGAAGAAAAGCGGCAAACTCTTTTGCAAGCTCATATTCAAATCCCATGGGTCTATCTCTGTAAATATAATATGAGTTGGAGTTATTGTCCGTAATCATTCTTATTGTACCGGTTTTTATAATACGGGCAAGAGCTGTCTGGGTTGGCTCAGGGATAGATTTAGATTGTCTCTGGATATAAACGCATACTGCTGTAAGCGAGATAATCATCGACAGGAGAATAATAAAAAGAAAATATGTGGTAACACTTTTTCTCATGATTCACCTCAAAAAAGGTCAGGATAACCGGCACGGCCGGAGCGGGGTTTTGCTCCCGGCCGCAGCGAAGCATGAAAGTCATATAAGTACAGCTATTTAAAGAGACTTTCACATAAAACTGGTTGTAAATGGCAACTCTATTGTCATTGTGGAACCGCAACCTCTTCCAGGACTTTCAAGTAGCATACGGCCCTCGTTTGCCTCGACAAAGCTTTTGCAGTAATAAAGACCAAATCCTGAAGATCCTTTGCTGGAGATTCCAAAATCAAAAATCTCTCTTTGTCTCTCCAGCTCAACTCCGATTCCTGTATCTTTTATTGTAAGTCCAATATGTGTTATTGTGCCGTATGTAGTTATTTCAATTTTATGGTCTGTTTTGTCGCTGTTTTCGTCAATGGCATCGCAACTATTTTTTATAAGATTTACAATAACCTGCATTAACTTGTTTTTTTCTATCATGATTTGTGGAAGCTCCCAAGATAGATTTTTCTCCAGCAAGATATTGTGTGCAGAAAAAGAGAGCTCCTGCATTGCAAGTGAATCTTGTATCATGGTGTTGATATTTACCTTCTCCTTGAGCTCTATTTTATCAGGAGCATATGATCGTTGAATGGTTAGAATCTGCTCTACATAATCAACTCCAGTGGTAATTTTATTTATAAGATCAGTGATTTTCTTATTCTCATTCTGAAGATCCTCAATGAGGGTACCCATGTATTGTATAACTTCAATACCTCTTGGTTCTTCTGTAATGTATTCTGTCAGGTGAGATTTATGTTCAAGAAGATCGCTGTAGCACTGGGCGATATAGCGATAAGTATGTGACTGATTTCTGTTTTTTAATTTTGCGGCATGTACGGCGACCGGCGTGATCGCGTTGCCGATATTGTGCAGTACCATGGCTGATAACTGAGCCCTCCCAGCGTCAACCGCCTTGTTTAAAAACCTTGATTTATAGAGCTCCTTCTCTTTTATAAGAGATGCTCTTTGCAGAGCTTTGTCAATCGAGTGCAGCAGAATTGTCATATCTAACAGCGGTTTGGATATATAATCCCACGCACCCATTTTAAGAGCTTCTACAGTATCAGAAATATTAAACGTACCTGAAACAATTATTATCGGGATATCGGGTGCTTTTTTTATAATGGTTCTAAGCACTTCGATACCATCTACTTCTGGCATAATAAGATCGCATAACACAAGGTCAGGAGATTCCCTCTCAAAATACTCAAGTCCCTGAAGCCCATTTTCAGCATCAACAACTTTATAGTTGTAATCTTCAAGAAAGCCTTTCATGCTCTCTCGTATTTCGTCGTCATCGTCAATAATAAGAATCTTTACAGCCGTACGCGTTTGCATATCACTCTGTCTCCATTTTCCATATCACTCTGTCTCCAGCTTTTCGCTACCTGATTTTCTATCGTCACCTGAAAAGTATGGAATTTCTATGGTTACAGTGGAACCATGCCCTCTGCCGTGGCTTTCCAGTACAAGAGTACCTTTGTTTGCCTCAATAAAGTTTTTACAGTAATAGAGACCAAATCCTGATGATCCCTTGCTGGAGTTTCCAAGATCAAAAATCTCTTTTTGGCGTTCGATCTCAACACCTATTCCTGTATCTTTTATTGTAAGCCCGATATGAGTACTGTCACAATATGTTGTGATCTCAAGTCTATGATCTGTTTTATTTTTGTGTTCATCAATGGCATCTAAGCTGTTTTTTATAAGATTTATAATTGCCTGCATTAACTTGTTTTTTTCCATCAAAATGTTCGGGATTGTCTGATGCAGATTTTTTTCCAGGACTATATTACGCTTGGTGATAGAGATCTCCTGTATTTTAAGAGCATCCAGTACCATGATACTCATATTCACTTTTTCCCTGATTTCGTTTTTCCCAGGAGAATATGAACGCTGAAGGCTTAGAATTTGAGAGACATAATCAATACCCGAGACTATTTTATCTATTATATTTGCTGTTTTACTGTTGTCGGCCTCAAGATTGCTTATAAGGGCTCCCATGTACTTGGCCACCTCAGTGCCTCTTTCGTCTATTGAAATGTATTCAGTCAAGTGATCCTTATGCTCCATAAGGTCATTGTAGCACTGGGTAAGATACTGGTATGTCTGCTCCTGATTACTATTTTTTAGCTTCTCAGTGTACATTGAGATCGGTGTGATGGCATTGCCGATATTATGCATGAGCATGGCAGAGAGCTGTGCCCTGCCGGCATCTACGGCTTTATTCAAAAGCTCTTGTTTGATATAGTCAATCTCGTTTTTTCGTTCATTTAAAGATTGCTCAAGCTCTTTAACCAGGTTCTGAAGATTTTCGCACTGACAGTTTGAACTGTGGCAGCTGGTTCTCTTTTTCTGTCGCTTTTTTATGTTTTTAGATTTTTTTTTCAATTCTCACCTCCAACGGGCAGAGATACTATCATCTCAGTTCCTACTCCTGGCTCACTTGATACCTCAATGGTGCCATTATGAGATTTGATAATTTCATAGGTTATACTCAGACCAAGTCCTGTCCCCTGTCCAACAGGTTTGGTGGTAAAGAAAGGGTCAAAGATCCGGTTTAGATGCTCCTTTGCTATTCCGCATCCTGTATCAGCTATTTTGATTCTGATAAATCCATCCTGCTGGTTTTCTGTAGATATCGTTATTGTTCCCTGCTTATCTATGGCTTGAGCCGCGTTTAATATAAGGTTCATAAGTACCTGGCTTATTTTCTGGGGAAAACACTTTATTTCAGGTAATCTGCCATAGTTTTTTATAATCTCTGCTTTGTATTTAATCTGATTCCACAAAATATTTATAGTTGTGTCAATAGCTTTGTTGATATCGATCAGGCTGTAGTCAGCGTAGTCAATCCTTGAGAACTTTCTAAGATCATTGACAATTTTTTTAATGCTCTCTATCCCCTCAAGAGATTCATCAGCAAGCTCATCGATATCTGCCATGATAAGGTCAGTTTTGTTATCCATTTTAAATATGGCAAGTTCATTGATAAGGGCAGGGGCGTTTTCAAGTCCAGAGTAGCGTAAAAAGATCTCCAGCTCATCGTATTTTTTGTGAAGAGCATCTATTTTCTTTAGATATCGCTTGAGTGCTGATAGGTTGGAATTTATAAATGAAAGAGGATTGTTGATCTCATGTGCGACTCCGGCTGCAAGCATTCCTACAGAGGCCATCTTTTCTGTCTGCACTATCATTGATGCCTGTTTTTCAATTTTATCCTTGAGGTTTTTGTTGATATCCTCCAGAGCCTCGTTGACAGTCTTGAGTTGAACTTCAAGGAGATCCCGATTCTGTTCAAGATTCCATTCATTGGTAAGAGCCCTTGCAAATTGAAGAATCTCTTCATGGTTAAACGGTTTTCTTAAATAGAAGATATCGTCTCTTCCGGCAATTGCAATGATATCATCAGGAGTATATTCGCTGTAAGCTGTGACAATGACAATTTTAATCTTTGAGTCAATAGCCCATATCTGTTTTGCTGTCTCAGCACCGTTAAATCCAGGCATTTTCATATCAACAAAGGCAACTGCAAATGGTCTGTTCTGGATAATGGATTTTTTCACCAGTTCAACTCCCTGTGTACCATTTTCAGCCGAGGAGAGTTTATAATCTGTTTTTTTTCGCGGTTCTGTTTTTTGCAGGCCTGGATCTGTACCAAAAAGAGTCGCACCTTTATGCAGGATGTCAGACTCTTTTTCCGGTGTAAAAATATCCTGATATGTATCTCGTACTCCCTGATCATCGTCAATGACAAGAATCCTTCTGTTCTCTTCTTCCATATAGCGGGTTCCTTAACTATATATTTTCGCTACGAGTGCATTTTCCCCTTTGAGCTTAATGGTTCCACTATCATCTGATGGGATGGTTTAAGGGGATCTCCAATATTTGCAACCTGTTTTATTCTCGAATTCTTAATGTTGCTCTTTGTTGTCATGGAGCAATGAGTGCCGGTAATCTGTGTGCCGGAAGATAACGTACCCTGTACTTGAACGTACTCTCCTTTTTTTCGTGCTTCCTGTTTCTGTGATTCATACCACGTTTCAAATCCTTTTTTCTCATTTAACAGATCCTGCAGCTCATTTTTGATCGATTTTATTTTAATCTTGATCTCAGTGTTTTTGCTGACCAGAGAGTCATGTTCATCAAACATCTTGTTAACTGTTTCATCCATTTTTAAAGCTCTCTTGTCAAGGTCTGCCAGGAATGAATCCATCTGTTTCTTGACAATGGGACTTGTGGCAATGTTTTTGTCCTCAAGGGCCTTTTTCTTATCCAGAGCAAAACGTTCCTGCAGTCTTGATATCTCAGAAAGGTCATTCAACTGCTGCAGACTCTTTTTGTCATAATGCTCCTCTATGGCTTCAAATTTTGCAAGGAGAGCTTTTTGGGAGTCAATCTTTTCAGAAAAGAGATTCAGTATCTTCTCTGCATAGTCATCTGATCCTGGAAATAGCTGGCATGGGGTTGAAACTTCGCTGCCTATATTCATAGCTTCAATCCCTTTGGCAGCATAAATTTTGCTTGATATAACTCTTCCCCGTGGCACCATAACTCTTCCACTGGTAATAATTGTGCAATCAATGATCTCCTTTTGTACTGCTACATCGCCGCGGGAGAAAATAGTGCTTCTTTTAACTATTTGAGCTGCTATATTACCTCCTGTTTTAATTGTGGAGGAGTTTATGCTGTTTTTAACTATGAGGTTATTTGCAAGATCAACTTCAGCCTCTTCAATTTCATTGACGGTAAGGTTGCTTCCAGTAACGCTGAAACCTGCCAATATGCTCCCTTGAACAACAATATCCCCGTTGAATTTGATATTGCCTGTTTTAAAATCCACATTACCTTTTACTATCTTTCCAGGCATTATACTGATTTTGCCGCCTAATGATAAATCTGGTCTTCCATTGGCCGTGGCAACTGCCTTTAACCCATCTTTGGAAAGTTCAACTCCTTGTCCGCAATTCAAGTTTACATCTACAGGTTCAGGAGCACAAATTTCCGTACCAAAAACAGTGAAACCTTTTACTGCCGGTATAAGAGGAATTTTTTCAGCAACAATGCTGCCTTTAGCTATATTGGAGATCTGGCCCCGCTCTCTGTAATCAAATTTTCCAGAAGCAAGTTCTTTGCCAAAATTTTCATTTTCATTTTCAAAGAGATATTTTATAAAGGCATTTCGCCCAGGTTTGACGGGTCGACCTTGTGCAATGATTAAATTATCTTCCCTTTCGGGAGACAATCTTTTTGTTTCAACAGCTACCTCCTCCTTTTCTGGCGATAAATTCTTTTCTTCAATACCCAGCTCTCTCTTTTCATTGGACAATTTTTCTTTTTTTGCACCAGCTCTTCGGAGAAACAGTTCAATTGATACTTCATCAACAAGACCATAAATGATCTTATGTCTGGAGAGAAGCTCTTTCAATTGATCCACTGTCATATCTTCAGGCATATCTCCTGTAAGTTGGATTGTCGCCTCTATCTCTTCGGCATCAATAGTTAGCTCGAACTCATTGTTATCACCTATGGTTATGCTCTTTTTATAATCTTGTGGCTGCGAAGAGATTGCTTCAACTCCATCTTCTGGCATCACACTTGCCTGACTCTCCGTTGAGACCGAACCAGGTTGTGCAATTGGGGCAGAACCTGGTTGTGCAATTGCTGTGGCAATGGTTGCTGCCTGCAACTGCGAAATTATGGAGTGGTCAACCAGAATATCTTTGATTAATCTTATTTCAAAGGTTCTGGTAAAGTGGATAAGCTGTTCTTCAAGAGCTTTTAAAATTTCCGTTTCAGTTGCAAAATTTTTGTTGATAACAGATTTACAGAAGAGTTTATCAAGAGCACGCTGACGGAAAAAATTCTTTTTCCTTTTATTCAGAGTAAGCTCATTCTTGGAGACCTGTACTTTAGATTCTGGATCATCTTCATTACCTGCA
>JADGBC010000011.1 GCA_015231705.1 Desulfamplus sp.
GCATTTGCATTTGACGCAAGTGCAAGAGATGACAGCACCCGAGTAACTGTTGGTCAGAACTATTATGGAGATGTTCTTCTTGGACAGAAGCCAGATAAGCCACACCTGGCATAAACGCGTAGAAAAGGGATATCCGACACCAAGCATAGAAAGGAACAGAGCACTGTTTCCAATCCTTAAAAGATTTGAGAAAGCTGGGATATTGTCCAGAGGAAGATTTGGTGCATGGCGTTATGAGGTGGGAAATATGGATCACTCATTCATGCAGGGAGTTGAAGCAGCAGGTCAGGCTATTTACCAAGGAGAAGAGCTGACCCTGTGGTATCCGGAAGTTGTCAACTCTGCCCATCCATCAGAAAAGAAAATCTAATCCTTTTTTTACCGTGAAAATGGATCACATTTTTATATTAGGGGATGATTGATACACAATCATATCCGTTTAGCCAAGATATGGTTACGCATTAACTTCAATACCGGACGCTCTACATTCCAGTATAAAAGCCAACCAGCAAGAACAGTTAACACAGAAGCAGATAAAAAGAAGATTGTTATGGATATCTGCCCGTTTATAGGGAAATAGATCTTTAAAAACGGAATAACCACAGTTAAAAAAGGGTAATGCAGCAGATAGATTGAGTATGATGCATTACCAAAATAAGCTAGACTCTTTTGGCTTCCAAAGAACCTCTCAATATTATCTGACAGGGAAGAGAGCATTAACATTCCGCCAGCCAATCCAAAGCCCAGCGTGATAATCCATAAATCCCAGTTTATGATCTTGTATAAAGAACAATAAAAAGCAGTTAACGAAAATATAATGATTCCGCATATAAATGATGAGTATCCCAGTTTATTTCTCATATATGGAGCAAGTTTCTTTAAATACATCGCAATGTATGAAACAGCACCACCTATCATGAACAGTACGGTATATTTATGAAAAGCATAATGAATGATAAAATAAATCTCGACTCCAAAAAAGTTAGTCAGGATAACTCCGACCATCCAGCAGAGAAGAATAATAGTACCCAGAATCCGGTTCAAGATAAGAAAAGAGAATATGATATAAAAAAAAACCTCAAAGGATAGTGTCCAACAGACTGGATTGATAAAACTTGGAGGAGGCATCAGAAGGGCAATATTTTGATAAACATTCTCAATAGTGATTAGATGGTTGACCAGAAGCCATGAGGAGATCATTGCCAAAGTAATCCAGTAAATAGGATAAATCCTGATAAAGCGCTTTTTTAAATATCTGAAATATCTCCGTGGCTTATCAATATCTTTAAAGTGAACCATGAAGATAATGAAGCCACTTAAAACAAAGAAGAGATGAACGCCAGAGAAACCAAACATGAAGAGTCCTCCGAGCGGGGAGATCTTGAAATAGGTTTCAATCAGTTGTGTTGCATGAAATAGCACTACCAGTATTGCTGCTACTCCTCTAAATGCCTGTATTGTATATACAGTATCACTATTTTTTGACGCCAAGTCGTTCTGCCCACCCACTGTGAAAAGAGTATGATACAAGCCAATGATATAAGTTTGAAGAAAAAAGTATCTGCCTCTGATCCAGAAAATCCATACATCTGACAAAAACATTCCAGACAGGAGGAAGAAGAATAAAAGTCCAGAGAGCTGGAGGATTGAACGCAGGCAAATAGATATTATGACGCAGGGCAGGATGTATTTTCAATAGAGTTTCAACAGCAAATCCAACTTTCCTCTGGCGATTAAAAAAAGAGATCATATCAGTAGGATGCAAATGTCTTGCCCTGGCTTCCGGAACATAGATTATTTTCAAACCCTCCCTGGAAAGCCTGTAACCAAGATCAATATCCTCCCAACCATATTCTTTGAAACATGAATCAAAAGGATTATCTCCCAAAACAGACATACTCATGGAAATGTGGGATGTATAAAAGCATGTAAATGGCACTTGCTCTCCTGGAGACATCAATTTATATCCAAATTGTGCTCCAAAATTATTAATAAAATCAAGAAACGGGGAGACATCCATCTTTTCTCTGTCCCAGTCCGTAAATCCAACGACAGCCATGCTGCCATCAATATTCATCTTTTTATGCATACCCATATGAATCTGAAGGCAATCTGGCTCAAGCAGAATATCATCGCCGATAAACATGACGATACCGCCATTTACGGATTTTAAACCATAGTTCCTGGCCTGCCCCTGTTTCTGATTCTCCTGAGTCAAAAACTTTATACTGAAATGCAGATTAGCCTCTTCCTGGTTTCTCCACAGATTCATAAAATCCATTGTCCCATCAGTCGATCCATCATCCACCACAATTACATTAAAGTTTTTCAAAGTCTGTTTCATCAATGAAGCAAGAGCCTCTTTCAGAACCTCTTTACGATTGTAAGTGGGGATAATTACTGTCAAGTCCTTGCCATCTAAAGCATCGGAAGAAACCTGGAAGAGACTTTCAGTGTTGTTGATGGCTTTAAAATTGATCACCTCAACCGCACAGCCCAGAATCCTTTTATCTCCATTATTAAAAACAGCGTCTGGAGACCATGTTGATGAAACTATATCAATCTCAAGAATACCTTCTGAATCAGATTGAGCATTGATTTCAAGAGTGTGCCAACCAAAATGTCCCTTGAATTCAAACTCTCTTATTGATGGTCCACATGATATATTTACCCATACCCCTTCTGCCCTATCAAGAGGAGGCCCTGGTAACAGGAGGTTTAGTATAACGGAGCCGGAGCAATTAGGTGCAACCTTGAGCCAGCATTTGGCATGACCAGTATTCCATCTTGCTCTCTTGTCATCTATGGTTTCAACAAAGTACCATCCACTCCCCAGTCTTCCAATGGCAAGATCGTCTCCCATGGGCAATGAAGTAGCTTTAACTGTATAATCAACTATCCTTTTCCTGTTTATTTGAGGAATCTGAGGAGGTATGGTGGGAGAAGCTGAAATAAGCCCCTTCATAAAAAGCTCTTCGTCAGAAGGTATTCGAGCTTTTTGTATCCTTGAACGTTCCAAAAGGGTATCAGGTAACCTGATAAGGTTCCACCAGATAACCTGCATCATCTCTTTCCATGCCTTTCTCCTGATCCACATTCTGGCGTGCTCAATCAGGACAGACTTGACATTTTTTTTTCTATAGCACTTAAGGATAGATCTGACATTATGGCGCATACCCAAGCGATCCCGCCACCCGTTACCGTGCACAACTGCAGTTGTTCCGCCAAAACGGTGATAGACTATGGAGTTGGGACATACATGAACCTGTCCACCAGCAAGCCATATACGCCAGCCAAGATCCACATCTTCGTGATACATGAAGAATGATTTGTCAAAGCCTCCAAGGTTCAAAAAGTCCTTTTTAGATATCAGCATTGCCGCTGCAGTTGGGAAAAGCACAGGGATGCTGCGTTTTTCAGAGAGCGATTCAATTGCACCATGATCATTTGAAAAACCAAAAAAGTGGTCATATCCATATCCCATCCTGGACATTCCACCGCCCAGAGCATTCAGAAGTTTGGGATGCTCAATCAGCATAAGTTTTGAGCATGCAGCAGTAATCTGTTTATTTTGAGACATCAGCTCAGACAGATTGAGAAGCCAGTCAGGATGAACTTCAGTATCGTTGTTCAAAAAGGCAATCATATCCCCTTCTGCAAATTCGACCCCAAGTTCATTGGCTCTCCCGAAACCTAAATTTTTTTTAGCTTCTATTACTTTGAGCCTGGGTGAATTTTTATTAAACCCAAAATTATTCTTGAGCCAGACAACACTTTCATCCTCTGAACCGTTATCAACAACAATAATTTCAAAAGCAACACCTTCTGTAGTTATTAATGAAGGTATGCATTTTTTCAGATGATTTAATCCGTTGTAATTAACGACAATAACTGAAACCGCAACATATTCCATTTATGAACCTCCGATCGAAACCACTCTTATGATTGTTTTTTCTCTTGTATGCCCAGGCTCATTTCAAGATTTTGAATGTGTTTCAGAAGGTCGTTCACATAGTCAATACTCTCTTTTTCCATAACCTCCCGATCCTTTTGGCGTTGCACTATATCATTCTCAAGACTTTGAATATGCCTTAAAAGATCGTTAACATAATCAACCCGCTCTTTATCCATTGTTTCCCAATCTTTTTGGAGTTTAATGGTTTCATTTTCAAGTTTTTTGATCTCATTTTCAAGTTTCTTGATATAAATTTCCCGATCCTTGTCCATCTTTTCCCACTCTTGCTGAAGACTTCTGGTTCCCTGCTCAAGATTCCTGATATCACCCTCAAGTCTATTGATGTAGGCTTCTCGATCCTTGTCCATCTTTTCCCACTCTTGTTGAGATAGTCTGGTCTTCTGCTCAATATTTATGATATCATTTTCAAGTTTCTTGATATAGGTTTCTCGATCCTTGTCCATCTCTGTCCAGGTAGAACGCTCTTGTTGGAATTTTTTAACCTCTTCCTTTAAAAGAGTCATTTCCGGTAAAAATTCTCCTCGCATCTCCTTATTTACAGCCTTATATATCTCAACCATTTTATCAGGTGAATATCTGTGCCAATGTTTTAGATATAATTCTGCACGACCTTTATCCTGCCATTGCTCTCCGCCTCCACCGACGATAAAAGAATGGTCAAATATCCTGTAAACAGCCGTAAAAAACGGTAGAAATATCAATTTGGCATGATCTGAGAGTCTCAGAAGAAGATCCCAGTCCTCAAAGCATGAAAATGAAGAATCAAAGCCCCCTATTTCCAAAAAAAGAGATCTCGGAATAATCAAAGCATTGATGGGTATATGGTTCTCCCACAAAATAGCATCAGCATTGAAAGGGGTACTGAAGATTTTAAAAAGCTCGCCAGAAAATCCATTACTGCTATAACGCAATGCTTTTACCTTTCCATGATAAACAACTGGCTCATTATGAATCTCCCTTTCAGGTGAATCTCCATTTTTTATAATCTCAATAAATTCTTTTATCCCTTCTGAAAGAAGAAGATCATCGTCATCAAGGAAAAAAACCCAGGGGGCAGAAGATGAGTTAACACCACTGTTCCCAGCAGCCGATCTACCAACACTATCTTTAATATTTATATATATGTATGGAATTTTCCCAGTAAGCACTTCATCAACAATATTTTCCACACACGCACCACCATCATTTACAACTATAACTTCAAAAAAATGATACTTCTGATCTTCAATAGCAAGAAGAGAATCAACAGCCAAAATGCTCTCTAACCCCTCTCTTAATAGAGATGCACGATTCTTGGTACGCATAACTATCGATATTTCAGGGTTTTGTCTTTTATCCATCTATTTCAAAACTCCAATCTTCTCTGACTTTACTCAAATTAGGATTATAAAAAGGGTCGTGTCGAAGGATTGTTCCCCACTTGGCCTTTATGTTATTCGTTGCGACCGGATCAACATAATAGCCTCTGCTGTAAGACTCATAATGATATAACTGGGCAAACGGGGTGTAGATAATTTGATACCCCTTATGTCTTATTGTCATACACAGATCTATATCATTATAAATTACCTTGAAATTATCTTGATCAAACCCACCGACCTCTTCAAAAACAGATTTTCTCACCATCATGCAGGCACCGGTAACCGCACTTACGTTTCTTACCATAGATGGGAATCCATGATAAAAATCAGTTTCATATCTGTTAACATGCTTAAAGGCATGGCCAGCAAGCCCTGCTATTCCAACTACAACTCCAGCATGCTGTATTGTATCATTGACATAATAGAGTTTTGCCCCTACAACTCCGACCTCATCACGGCATGCATGCTCCAGCATTGCATCAAGCCATTGCTCTGAAATAACCTCTGTATCTGAATTGAGAAAAAGAAGCATATCTCCCTTTGCATGTATGGCAGCGTAGTTATTTATTGCTGAATAGTTAAAAGGTTTATCATAGTCCAAAATAGTCAGATTAAGGCCAGAAAGAGATTTCAGTTGACTTAGCAGCAAAAAGGTTTCCCTCTTTTTACTCTGATTATTTACACAGATAATTTCATAATTTTTATATTCTGTTTTTTCCACTATGCTCTGAATACAGGTCTCAAGAACCTCGTGACTATCTTTGAATGGAATTATTATAGAGACAAATGTATTTGGATCAAATTTACGTGCAACCCGAAATGACTGCTTGGTCAATCCATCATAAACTTCAGCCTCAACACCCCTACGCTTCATAGAGAGTGCAATTGCTTTTTTTGCCTTTGATGACGCTCTATCAGAAAAAGATCCTTTAGCATGATAAAATGAATGTTTGTCATGATTACCTGAGCATATAACACCAGAAGACTGTGACGAAACACTGTCTGAGACAATTTTTATGTGAAAGTCTCTTGAATTGGCCGTAATTATAGGAGTTTCATTTTTAGTTGTACCCATCAGGGCATGGCCGTTATCCAGATTTTCCGAGCAGCTATCTACTGCATCAAAGATTCTGCGATGATATAAAATTTGAGGAATATGACGGATGTTTGTTGTTAATTCACTCAATTTAAGAAGCAGGTCATATTCACAGCACTCTTCAAATCCAGGAGTATAACCCCCTGCTTTTTGAAAAATATCTTTTTTGTAAAGAACCAAACTTCCAATGTACATGCTCGACAAAAAAAGATCAGGAGACCAGTCTGGCTTGAAAAACGGCTCCATCCGTACACCTTTGTCTGAAATTTTATCCTCATCACTGTAAATACAGTCTGTATCTGGAGATTGTCTGAGAAGTTTTACACATTCATGCAGGGCATCAGTTGCCAGCGTGTCAAATGGCTCAAGCATACACAAATAACTGCATTCTGAAGAATTAATAATTTGATTAAGATTATTGGCAATTTCCCCATTAATATGAAGATTCTGAACAGTAACTCTGTTGTCATCCATATATTGATTCAAGAAATTTTTTAAAGACTTATCAACCCTGCAACCTGAATCTTCTAAACTATTGTCCGAATCTTCTGAACTATTGCCTGAATTTGGCAGGCATATACCTGATGTACTGCCAAGTAGTATCAATTTCCAATTTTTATATGATTGATTCATTACAGATTCAATCGAGTCTGATAAAAGATCCAGATAGCAAGAATATGAAGATATAGTTGAGTTCAAACACTGACAGTCATAGCTCAGATTAAAAAGTGGAATGACAACCGCAATATCAGGAACTTCGCCATCATTAGCAGATACAAATTGGGTCATTTCGTTGTTTACAGAGTGTTCATTTGCTGCAATCCAGAGATGATATTTTGCTACAGGATCTATTTTTGGGCCAAGTCTCGACCAAAGTCCAAGGCACTTGTCATCAACTCCTTCTGTAAGAGACAGGCTGATATAAAATGTCTGGCCATCAGAGTATTCAACAGGTTCAAATTCAAAAGAGACAAAACGGTTATCCATGATGGCTGGAGACATTATTTTAGATGTACGGAGAGGGGTCTGTTCATTCAAACTTGCAAAATCGCAATGTGTATAAAGAGATAATTCAAGAATACCCGGGTTGACTCTCATGTAAGTTGCCATGAACAGGTCAATACAGGCCAGATTTTTCTTTGTACACTTTATGGAAAACAGAACAGGTTTGTTATTAACAAGAGGTATAAGTTCTTTATTGCCATAGGTGTCACTTTCCAGATATATGTCATGCTCTCTAAAATCACCATCCAGCTCATCTTCTGAATAAAAGATAGCTATAGGTTCTCTATCTGTAATTGGTAGTTCCGTTAAATCTTGTGGACAATTTTCAGATTCACAGCAGTCGCACCCTTCAGCAAAAGGCTTTGCATACGATTTAGAACAAGACACTGGCGTGTGAGCATAACTAAAATCATTTTTTTTTTTAAGAGAGAATCTCTTTTTTCTCAGATTCCTGAAAAAAAGTCTCAAATTCATCATTGATTTGATGTAACCAGATGCCAGTCTATGCGATCTTGACAAAGAAACAACAGAGATATTTTCTTCCAATATTTTTACGATCTCGTTATTTTTTTTGTTTATCTTTTTAAGAGCCTCTATTTCACTTGTTTTTTCATTGATATCTTTTGCAAGTTCATTTGATAAATTAAAATAGGTTAAAAGTGTGGCAGCCTGATTGTTTACTTTATCCCTTAACCGTCTTAATTGATTGTTATATGTTGAAGTAATAAAAGATATTTTATTGCCAATTATTTTACCATGAAAATGAACATTATCATTTTCATTATTGGGGGTGGCCCAATTCGGCCATGACCGTTTATTATCAGTTGCTGACTTTTCCTCTGCCCATTTCACTTGCCCAGAAGGTGAAAGATACTTGAAAACCTGGCTGAAATAGTATTTTTCAGGTGATATGGACTTGCCTGCATCATGGCACCAGAAGCCCTCGGCATACTCAATCTCCATTCCAAGAGTAATACTTCGCATTGAGTTAAGGCAAAGTGCGTGCAATTTATAATCAAGCTGTTCAAGCTGACTGGCATAGCATTCTATCGCAGATTCTTTAACATCAAGGACTGAAGAGATATCAATCAGTCTGTTGATCTCTCCCTGCCTGTTGATCTCATAAAACCAAAGATCAAAATTACAGTCTCTGTTTTCCAGAAAAGTCAGAATTTTTTGAGTAGTTGCTCTGTGGTCAGGATGAATTTCCTGAAAAGAGGGTAAAAAGATGACAGTAGGCTCTGTTATCCTGATGATCTCATCCAGAAAATCTTCGGGAAGGTTTTCAAACAGTACATTTCGATCCCCCATTCCAAGATTAAATGTTTTATCAATACCCAGAACATCTGCCGCCCGTCTGGCCTCATTTTTTCTAGTCTCAGGGTTGCCCCCCATATCACCATTGGTCACAAACACCACATTCACAGAAATCCCTTTGCTGATAGCAAGGGCAATGGTGCCTCCCATGCCAAGAGTTTCATCATCAGGATGAGGAGCAAACACAAGATATGGTCCAGAAGGAAGCTGTGAATCAGAATACGGTAAAAGATCATTTTCACTGATTATATTAGCAACCATTTACAAATCAAACTCCATTTAAAGCACATCCCCAAAAGCTGGTCTGGATTTGACAAAAAACCAAGATCCAAACGCAAGTGATATAATGGCAAAGACACACATATAGAAAAAAGATACAAAATCAATCTGGTTCATAAGCACAATACTTCTGAACGTATCTATGAAAAAAAACATCGGATTCATCAAAATAAGAGCCTTCATACCTTCTGGTATCATTGAAGCAGGATAGATAACCGGTGTTGAGAAAAACCAGAGCATCATAACTATACCAAGCAGCTCGGAAGTATCACGAAAAAAGACATTTAAAGCAGAGAGAAAAAAACAGAATCCCAAAGCAAAAAAAGCCTGCATTATTATTAATATCGGAATGCAAAACCAGTAGATATTAAAAAAGCCTTTAAACAAAAGATAGGTTAACACAATCAGGTAGCCTGTACCATTAACAATAAATGTTGAAATAACTGTACTTACAGGCAAAAGCTCAATAGGAAAAACAACCTTTGTTATAAGAGATGATTCACTCAAAAGTATGAATACCGACTTTGAAAGGCTGTCAGCAAACATTATCCAAGGAAAATAACCTGTTAGAAAGAATATCAAAAACTTGTCTGTTCCTGTCTCTTCAACTGTGACAGACATGCGAAGAACCATGGAAAACACAAAAGAATACGCAACTATTGTGGCAAGAGGAGAAAGAAATGTCCAAACAAATCCACCCATACTACCTGCAAATCGTCCCCTGATCTCCCTCATCACAAAACCCTTTAACAAAGATTTGTGTTTTAGGGCCATAACAAAAGGAGTAGCAACATAACTTACTATATTCATTATCTAAACGTTTTCTCCATATTGAGTATTTTTTATCTCTTTTAATCTCGTTTTCACGTTTGTCAATCTGCCAGATAACGCTCATGCCCTGATGGGCACAACAAAGAATGAAAGTCTCATGATTACAGCTATTTTAGAAGACTTTCACACAAATAGACTATCATGGCTGTTACTATCTACAGTGTTCCATATAGTGCCAATAGAGCCACCCATGCCAGAATGCCGGATTCAGCCTGATGGAAACTTCAAAAGAATTGAATATCTGGTTCATAATAGATTGAATTTCTTCTGTTATATTGTCGGCATTTTCAGGCTCAATCACTTTTATATTCAATCGGAACGGCACATTAATATTTTCAGCCCAAGGTGTTACAGCGAGTATTGGGATGCGATATTTTTGTGAGATCACAGCAGCACCAGGAGCAACCATGGTTTTATATTGCATAAAATCAACCGGAACTTTCTGAGGTGCGTCAGAAGGAGTATCAGGAGCCATTATTATTGAGTTTCCAGATTGTAAATACTTTGTGCACCGTTCAAAAACCTCCCCATTTTCCATAAAAATGAATTTTTGAAATTCAGTCCAACGTGAAAATAATTTTAATATGGTTTTCTGGGCAGGAGTAATCTGTTTGCCAACGTTTAAAAAAGGGTTCATAACCACGAAAGATGCGTCATGCCCAAGCTTGGTGATCAATGACACAAGCATGTATAGTGCCGGAGTATGAGGCGTGACAATAATAAAATTGCGTTTTTTTAAAAGATCTTTTAGCTCTTTCACATCGGTACAATCAAAAGATTTGATAATCTTGGAAGAATCATTTTTTCTGATCCATATATTTTCAAGGGCAAATCTTGATTCAAACTTAAGATAATCTTTTATAACAGAGTCCACATTATCATCATCAGCTACACCATGTTTTTTTAAATTTATCTCGGCATTTTTAAGAACTCCTCTCTCAAAAGTCGAGGCAAAAAACTCCCGAGATCTGAACCAATGGCCTGTCACATCAATAAATCTATATGCACACCTTCCCGCATATGATGCAATCTCAAGTAAAAAGCCAATATAGATACTCAAAAATAGAGTTTCGACGATAGATAAAATTTTCCCAGTGCGTGAAGATGTCATATCAACTCTTTATAGTTATTTTTGTAAAAAGTTTTAGTGGCAGACTCTATGCTGAGCAAATTATCATGGCCGAATTCCGGCCACCCTGAATTATAAAAATCAAAATGCATTTTCAAGGTTGAAAAAGACTTCCTAAGACTAGTGTTCTTTCAAGGTTTAACTGTCGGGTAAGAAAACACTTGGGATATTGAATGGCCTGAGATTCCACCCGACACCTTAACCTTGAAGAAGCACTAGGAACCTCAAGCTACTCTGCGTCAAGCAAGTTATAAAAGATCTCCATCTCCCATATTATAGTACAAATTTGATTGTATCCACTCAAGTGACGGGGAATGCTCAAAAAGCGAAACTGTCGGAATAATTCCTATAGGTTCCTTCTGATTTTTAAAACCACATGCCAGAGCATTTTGTGCAAGAAAATGTTTTTCTGGTAGCCATGTCTCAATATGATCTATACCTTCATGCTTTACGCCTTCATGGGTAAGGTATTTTACGATGAGAGATATCACTTTTTTGAACAATGCTGATGAATTTGGCATTAACATATCAACAATAGATATCTTTGATCCATTGATCTGCAAGACAACAAATGCCTCCAGATCTGTTTTAATATTTGAATTATCTGACGAATCTGCAAACTTGAGCACAATGTATTGTCTGGCAGGATGGTTGAAAAAACGCCATTTCAAAAATTTTGAATCTCTTACAATGGAAAATGGATAATCCTCTTTAGTTTTAGACCACAGACTATCGAACCATGATGCCTCTTTATCGATAAGTGCAACCCGCTCAACAGAAAGTTTATCCAAAGATGAGGCAGAGCCGTCAGTTAAATCAAAATCATTGTTAACTAAATCAGGTTGAGTGATCCGTTCAGCATCATTTAAACACAATGTCAGATAAACAGCACTAGTAACCATCCTGTAATTTAAGATCCTCTCGCCTATTGAGTAGTGGAATTCTCCAGGGAACCCATACATAAGAAGCAAATTTTCAGAAGTACAGAAAAATTCCATGAATTGCTTTGCTGTTTTTTCAAAAATTCTGTTCTGACGATGCATTGGATGGGACATGATATCCATAAGGTGAACTGCCGGAACAACCTTGTTTTCATACTGAAACAGGTACGGGATACCACCATAAAAAGTCACAACCTCTTCTTCATCAGTGACACATAGCATCATGGCCTGTTCATATGGATTTTCAAGATATTTCCAACGAAAAATTTCTGGTGGCATATTGGATTTAAATGCTGTTGTCCATAAATTCAATACGCCTGATTCATCTTTATCTCTAAAAGGCCTTAAAGTGTATTTTCCATCAAAAATTTTCATAAAACTATCTCCAAAAATATCATCCCCCTATTAAGAATAGGGCAAGAAGTGTCGTTAATTACTCGGATCTGATCAATCTATTGGCGGTTGATATTAAGTCCATAAGCACCCTCTCCTCACGCCAGTTTTTTTCGCAAAGGGGAATTTTATATCTGAAGTTATGAGGGGCAAGAAAACATCTTGAACAAAGAGTGAGCCGGTCAGTTGAACGGGCAAGAAAAATTTCTCTAACCCTTTCAATACTGTTGCCCTTCCATATCTCCTCAAGAGTATTGTATCTGATATTACCCACCACATTAAATCCATCATAATCATAACAACACAACACCACGTCTCCATTCCACAAAACAGATACTTCAGAAAAAGGTGCGGCACAGGGGCTGGCATTTTTCAAAAGAGGCCCACTTCCGCCTGTTTTTGTTTTTTCAACCAAATCAAGATCTCCAAATCCTGTATTGTCAGCACTGTAGAAAAAAACATCAGGTTCAGGATACTTTATTTTCAATTCATCAAGAGCTTTTTGGGCAGTACAGTAAGAGGATTTTGCATTACCGGCATTGCCTGACCGTATACCGTTTAAATCATCTGAACTGTCTGACTGAGTGTCGTGTGACCCTCTGCTGTTCTCATCAAGAGCAACGGTCTGTATAACCTTTACAATATTTCGATCCGAATTTCGGGCAATTTTAATGAAAGAGTCCATAAGTTCAATACATTTATGGTATGTTTTCTTTATCCCCCGTACTTTCATAAGTCCGCTATCTGTAAAAGCATCAAGAGAAAAACAGACAATACCCGGACCCGCGTCAACAATTTTGCGTGAAATATTTTCATTGAGCGTTGAGGGATTAAGGGAAATTACAGATATAAGCCCTGCCCTATCAACCATTTTTATCATGGTATCTATTTGAGGATGGAGTATGGCCTCTCCAAAATGGTGGAGTCTGACAACTCTTTGCTCTTCAGGAAACATTGTCAGAACCCTTGCAAAATCATCAAGGTTCATATACCCGGTCAGCCTTGCCATCTTTCCTGCTCCCCGTGGACACATGATACATGTATATGGGCAATGGTTGGTTGGTTCTATTTCATAAATATATGGAAGCTGAGGTATTGACATGTCCATATGGGTTATGTATTTGCTCATCTTCACCATCACATGACAACAGAAATAAGTTTTCTAAAAAGTTTGAGTGCCCTTAGAGTCAAAAAACGGAGTGCTCTGCATAACAATGCTGCAAGGATAATTTTGAATTCGGGTTTACTGTTAATATGATTACCGTAAAGAGAAATTCTTATGTTCATTATTCCAGCTTGCCAGAATCGCCACGAAGGTTCCGGCAAACGATCATCTTTCTCCCTGTCTGTTTTTTTTATGTCTGATATAAAATCTTTCAAGCTGATTGTAAGCAGCGTATAAAATAGATATAGCGTCTGATATTTCTCTTTTTCAGGAACCATTTTGCAGGCAGTTGCGGCATGAAAGGCACCCGTCTCAAACTGCCCCATCCACAAAAGCAGATTTCTGGCAAAGCAATAGTGGCTTTCCGCAAGAAATTCAGATGTTTTAAGGTGTGCGGGAAGAGAACTTGAAAGAGAGTGAGAATTTGCTTGAATATCACCCTCTACCTTATAGCTGAAACCATCATGATCCCATGCAATCTGGACACATGGTATATTTGAAAAATCAACAAAAAGCCTTTTCTGAAGCTCTGGGGAGTCCCAAAGTGGCGGAAGGGCAAAATTCATGAACGGAGAGTCATTGTAGGTAACAGGCTCAAATGTCAGGCAGCCATCAACCGAATCAACAAGCCATCTGTGGGTGGGATGCCCTGCATAATACTCTGTCCATTTACGGGGTGTTTCAAGAAAGCCTGCCTTTGCCACCCGCATCAACTCTTGGCATGCTCTGGCAGGAGAGTCGACATGCTCAAGAACATGAAGACAGATCACAAAATCAAAGGAATTATCCTTAAACGGCAGAGAATGAATATCTGCCTGCACATAGGTTGAGCCATCTCTTTTAACCGAAGCAGCCGAACCATCTCTGTGGCTGTTGCCAAATCCGTAATCCATATCCACAACAACACTTGCAAACCGGAATGGATTTGCACCTCCGCCAACATCAAGAATTCTTGCATCTGGAGATATACCAAGCTGTGAAAAAAGAAGATCATGATCCCCTGATGAGTAGCTTCTATCCAAAACAGACGCTCCTCATGCAGCCATCAAATAAAATTTTTCCTGAATAGTTCTTCAACATAAAACAGAGCAATTTGCAATCAGGGCAGATATTATATTCCTTTTGGTTGATCAAAAGAGGCTCTCCTTGAATAAACTTTCTGTGACGGTGTTTTTATAACTTCATATCCCTTATCGTGTGGTAATTCACAGCGGCTGTACTCTTCTGCCCAGGAGTCACAAACACGGCACATAGGATGGCTGTCATATTCTCCATTTGTGTGCAACTCTCGTATACGTGACATCTCTTTACCATTCCACAACTCCAGCAAACTGTTGACTTGAACACCCTTACCAGGTGGATGCCCCACCTGGTAAGGCGAATGGTCAATAAGTCCTACCTTTCCAGGCGAGTGGTCAATATTAAAATCTTCACAGCACAGTCCAAGCCTGCCATCCCACGCGACCACGGCTTGAGACCACAAAAGAGGACAGGGCTTTCGTTCAACCGTAATGTCTGGCCACCTTTTGCTCTGAGGAGGATTTCTGTAGTGGGAGACCATAACAGAATCGACTTTATCTATCCATTTTTCCACAAAGCTCTCCTGTTGATCAAATATCTGATCATAAGCAACCATATTGAGCTTGATATTGGGAAAACTAGATTTTTTTTCCTTTTTCATACGAAGAAGAGTTTCAAGATTATTTTCAACTCGAACGAGATCTGAGCCCTTACGTATCATGTCATGAGTTTCAGGATCTGTACCGTCAATACTGACTGCGATCCAGTTGAGTTTTATATTGATTATAAAATCTGCCCATGACTCATTAAGAAGCATTCCGTTGGCCAGAAAGCCGGTTCTGATAGAAGGAAAAGTTGCGGCAAACTGTAATATATCCCTGAACTGAGGGTTTAAAAGAGGCTCTCCACCACCATGAGCTGTCAGTTCAACATCTTTACCCCATGAAGCCATCTCCTTTATAACAGGCTCCCAAACCTCTTTTTTCATATTGCCAAAAGGACGTTTTACAAACCCGCAGGGGCCATGCAGTGCACAACCAAGACAGGAAAGGTTACACAGAGCACTCACTTCTAAAATCACATTAGCCGGAATAATCATCAGTTGCCACCTTTTCTCCTCTTTTCAGGTTCAATTTGCCATGAACCTTTTAATGAGACTCTTCCCATTCCCTTTTCAGGGTTTATGAGCACAGGGCCAATCCGCTTGCTATCATACCACAACAACCCTGTATCATCAGAAACCGCACCCAATAACATAAAGGAACCAACACGTAAAGGGATAAAGTCAATAACATAGCTGACATTGATTACATCTCCACGATTATAAGGTCCACAGGGTATAGAATCATAATTTGTAAGAGTCGCCCCGACTATCTCCTCCTCACCGTTCATTATTGCAAAACCAAAATTGGGCATTATACCCTCTGTCATAACCTCAACCGCCATTTCAAGACGCAGTGGTTCACGGGAATTCAGGGTCATATTATCAACAACCTTGCCCTCTATTGATTTAATGGCAAATGATAGAATCAGGCAATCTTTTTCAGGTGCAACGTCCAGAGGCTGATCTTCAGACGAAGCAGTGGGATTTACACCTCTTTTTTCTTCACCATCAGTTCGGTTTTGATTTTTATCCCTCTTTTTATTGCAGAACTCTTCATACTGGGCAACCACCTCATCACACTTGCCAGCTTTTCTTACCCTTCCATTTTCAAGCCAGATCACCCGTTCACAAAGCTCCTGAACATGATACATGGAGTGGCTGCAAAAGAGCATAGTCCGCCCCTGCTCCTTAAAATGATTCATCCTCTGAATACATTTTTTCTGAAATCCCATGTCCCCGACAGCAAGAGCCTCATCAATAATAAGAATGTCAGGATCAACCATAGTTGCAATGGAAAAAGCAAGCCTTACATACATGCCGGACGAGTAAGTTCTAACCGGTCTGTCAATAAACTCTTCGAGTTCAGCAAAAGCTATGATCTCATCTTCTTTCTTCTTTATCTCTTCATCAGAAATTCCAAGCAAAGATGCATTAAGATATATATTCTGACGACCCGTAAACTCAGGATGAAATCCTGCACCAAGCTCCAGAAGAGCTGCTACCCTACCGTTAACCTCAATAGTTCCAGTGGTCGGCTGAACAGTTCCTGCAAGAAGTTTCAGAAGAGTTGATTTACCAGCACCGTTATCACCAATAATACCTAAAGATTGCCCAAGCCCCACTTCAAAAGAGATATCTTTGAGCACTTCAAAAACCTTGTGCATTGGTTTTCTCAGCAATGCCTGTAAAAGTCGATCATGAGGCTTGGCATAAATATAATAATTTTTATTAACATTTTGAACATTTACTCTTAACATAAATACCCTATTTTTTCTGCCATTGAGCAACCAGATAAGATGACATAAAATGTGTGTGTAACGGAAGAAGTTTGGACTCCAGGAACAGGGCAAATGGTGCAATAATTTTTTTTACCCTCAACGGGATTCTCAATATCAGGCTGTTATAAATAAGGTAATAGGCAATATTACCAAAATACTTTACATTGACAGTATCGAACAGTCCCACAAAATTCTTTTCAAGCACCACATAATCCACAGCAGACTCATTACTCATGAAAAAATGGTCTGCTGCATACCAGAACCGCCTGGCATTGTCCACAACAGTGTTGGCATGCGGTTCTGCAAAAACAAAAAAACCGCCAGGCTTGAGGAGTCTGTGGATCTCCCTGACTGTCTGATTCTCATTCGGATGAACATGATGAAGTCCTCCGCACATTAAGACAACATCAAAAAACGAGTCAGGAAATCCTGTATCAAGAATTGACCTGACATAGCTATCTGCATCGGGAAAACGTCTTCTGTAAAGTTCTATCTGCTTATCAGATATATCAAGCCCATGAAGTTCACATCTCTCCTGAGTTACAAACTCTGATATCTGACCGCTTCCACACATAGCATCCAGAACGATCTTGCCTTCAAGATTGATGTTTTGAACCATCGGCTTATATATGAACCTTTCTCTGTAGATCCTTGAGTAGTGATCATTATAGTGCAGCAGGTACTGATCTCCAATGATCTCAAAGAAATCTTTCTGGATATCTTCACTCTTTTGAGACACACAAAGATTTTTCTGGATATCTCCACTCTTTTGAGACACATAAAAATCTTTTCGTATATCTTTACCCTTTTGATATACACTATTTTGATATACCCGAGAGACACTTCTACCGGATTTGTCATTTTTTTTACACATTGCCTGCCACTAAAACTTTTATGGTTACGGGATTAAGAAGAAGACGTATATTCTTTAAAGGAGATACTAGCAACTTTGATGGCTCTTTAAATGAACATACAATATGAGTATGGCACCCAACGGCTTTTAGTATTGATGCTAATCGTTTTTCCGAAAAGAGAAACACAGGAGGATAATTTAAAATTTCAAGGCTTTTACTGACAACAGGAAAAAGAAGAGATTCAACAAGTTCAACAACATCAGCAACTGTATTTTCAGCTATGATTATTTTACCTCCTGGCCGAAGAACTCTTTTTGCCTCCTCAATAGATTTTTGAATATAATCAAGAGTCTTGCTAAATGTCTCCTGAGCAAAATGGTGAATTGAAAAATGGAAAAGTATCGTATCAAACGAGTTGGAGATAAAAGGAAGGCTTGTCGATTCTCCACAAACACTCAAAGAAGAAGATGCCCCCGAAGATGAGTGAGCAGACAACAACACCGGTGAGATATCGTAGAAAACATGATCTCCACAAGATTTGAAAAGAGTTACACCTCCGCTTCCGATATCAAGTATATCTCCTTTGACATGGCCATTAATGGCATTAAAGGTACGGGTATATATAGCAGCATACTCTTTTGCCACGGTCTTTATGTAATCAGAACCCAGAGCATTAAAAAAGTCAGCCTGCTTTTGTACACTTGATTTTTTATATCCTGATAAACTCATAAATTAATCCAAGGCTCCCTGCTTCTTGAAGTAACTCTTCCTGCTCCTTGAAGCAACTGCCCCACCATTTTCCTTGCTGCCGATATCAAGATCATCTGAACTGTTGCCATTATGATTCAAGTTTCCACTATTATTCAGGTTGCCGCTATGATTCAAGGAGTGTTGATTCTGTTTTTTATGCACATTTTTTATATAATACAGTGGCCGGTCTCGAACCTCCTCAAAAACTCTGCCAAGATACTCGCCAAGAACTCCGAGCACAATCAGCTGAACGCCACCAAGGAAAGTCAGCTCCACAAACATAACAGTCCAGCCCGGAACCTGGATGGAATCAGTAAAAAGCTTCAGGTAAAGTGCGTGAAAGCCAAGAAGAAACCCCATTATGGAAAAAAAGATCCCGATACCTGCTGCAATCCTCAATGGAACATAGGAAAAAGTGGTAATGGCATCAAGTGATAAAAGAAGTGATTTCCAGAAAGAGTACTTTGATTCTCCTGCAAATCTTGGAGACTGATCGTAATATACATTGGCAGTAGAATAGCCCATCCAGGAGACAAGTCCCCTTATGTAGCGTCTCCGTTCACGAATATTACTCAATGCCGTAACAACTTTTCTGTCTAAAAGCCTGAAATCACCCACATCCTCTCTGGAAACAACATCATAATCTGCAATTTTTCTGAACACCGAATAGAAAAGAGACGCAGCATAGCGCTTTAAACGCCCCTCTCCCTCTCTCTTTGTTCTAGCACCATTTACAACATCAAATCCCTGCTGCCATTTTTCGATCATTTCATGAATGACCTCAGGAGGGTGCTGCAGATCACCGTCCATGGTAACCACTGCATCTCCGGATGAGTGATCAAGCCCTGCAGTAATAGCAATCTGATGGCCAAAGCTTCTGTTAAGGCTCACAACAATAATGGAAGGGTCATTTTCCTGCAATGTTTTTAATATCTCAACAGAGTTATCACTGCTGCCGTCATCAACAAAAATGATCTCCACACTGTAATTCAGACAACATTTTTTGTTGTTATTGTTTATTTCAGAAACTGCCCAATTTAGATTGCAGTCTGAATCACTCTTATTGAAAACTGAATCACTTTTAACAGAATCACTTCTATTAAATAGAGCACAAATTCTTTTATACAACTCAGGAATATTCAAAGCCTCATTGTGAACAGGAATTACAATAGAAATCCATTTATTAGGGAGTTCAGCCTGACTTATTGACAACTTACGGTCATTACTAAATTTCATCGCAATTTAAGCCTTTTACATATGACATTTTACTGTATTTATCCCTTATTTTGTCTATATCTCTCAACGCTTTTTATGTGAAAGTCTCTTGAATTAGCAGTAATCATGGGACTTTCATTGTTCGTTGTGGCCAAGAGCAATACCCCGCTCCGGCCGTGCCGGTTATCATGAAAATTAAGAATGCATTTTCATGGTAAAAGCCCCGAGAATAGTTATAAAGCAAAAAGAGACAGCAGAGATCCAAAGACCATTTCTAAAAGAATCTGGCCTGAAAACAAACCTGATCTCCTTGTCTGTACCCGAAACCATGACTCCCATAAAAGTCGAGCTTATTTTTTGTATCTCTTCAGGTCTTCCATCAACAAACACCTTCCATCCTGGAAACCACACCTCACTTAGTATGATAGCTGAAGCAGATATATCATCATCAAGGCTTTGATTATTGTTTATGACTATCTCGTTCGCTTTATATTTTATAATTTGCGGTGAACCCTTGCCAAAATTAATCTGATCTGTTTGAGTCAAGTCAATATTTTCAAAATCGATATCATGCAGATTTTGAAACGCTATATTGCTCAGATTCTGAAACTCCATACCATTTGGATCCTGAGCCACAGTATCACTCTTAGCCTTATCATCGCTCTGATTTTGAAGTCTGGAATAATTCAAATCTTCCACACTGTTAAGGCGGTTCACCCTGAATGCCCTAGGATAACAATCTCTATTTTCATATACTCTGCCATCAAGGCCTTGATATACAAGACTGAATCTGTCAGAATTGAAAATCTCATCATTGTTATCAGGTGGGGTGACAATATACCTCACATTCAAAAAATTGAGCCCGCCGGAATCCAAAGATTGAATCTCACAGGTAAAAACAGGGCTGTAGATGCCATTCACCTGTGTCAAGATTTTCTCATAGGCATATATCTTCATTGGATCATAACCGGTGATACTGTCATAGCCATAGACTTGCTCTGCACCTGCTATCAGAGAGCCTTTCCAGCCAACCACCCTGTATTTGCCGGGTTGTGATGTTATGAATTTTATAACAGGTGATTCAGGAAAGACTTTTTGCCTATCCACAAATGTATTGTAATCAATAGAGAGATAGCCATATTCAGCAAAAATCATTGCAACTGCAATAAATGGAAATAGCACAGCGATTTTTCTATTATAGGTTGTTGCAATGTAGATTGTTGCAAAACAGAGGACTCCTATAAATCCGAGTGAGATAAAAAACAGGGCTATTTTTTCAAGTCTGTAATTTAAATAGAGTGGATCAATCTCATGCAGCGTGGAAAAATGGATCAGCAGCACGATAATACCCAAAACAAATACTACAGCCATAATCTGAAGTAGCAGCGTCCCTTCTGGACGTTTAGTCCAGAAGGATGAGAGTTTGCCATATGCTGTTTGATGTGTTGAAATATTACAAATAGCCTGAGATCCTGCTGTTGCAAGTACTGTCATGCAAAAGACAAAGACAAAAATCAGCCTGTAGTTTGCGGCCATTGAAAAGAGCGGAAGTTTTGTTGCAACATCATAAAAGAAAGGAACTCTGACAACCATTACAAGAGCCAGTAAAGCTGCAATAACAAAAAAGGATTTGCCGTATTTATGAACAGTACTGGAAGTTTGATCTCTTTTTTTTAATCTGTGCAGGATGGCTGTGCAGGCAAGAAAAAGCCCTGTAACACTGAAAAAGGTATTCTGCTCATTGTAATTTGCAAATGTCCAGTAATTACCATGAACAGGGTTTCCAAAAAAATCGGGATTAATAGTGGTTCCTGCAACCAATTTCAAGAGATCTGCAAACTTGAATTCACCAAAGATGTTGTTTTTCTGCTCTATTATCTCAAAATAACGGGTAGTATAAGGCAGATACTCCATAAAAGGTAGAAGCTGAAATGCGACACACCCGATAGAGAGGATACCTGCACCAACCAAAATTAAAGTACGCCTGTATATCGAAACAGCAGAAGTTCCTGCAATCCAGTTGAGATAGAGTTGATAAAAAAAATAAGGCACGATAAGCAGATACATGTGAAAGGATGACTCGGGATGTCCGCCTAAAAACTGGCATACCGACAGCAAAATCAAAATAAAAAACCACGCTTTGGAGCGGCCTGAAGCTATTTTGTGCACAGAGAGCATCAACCACGGCAGATACATTATTACAGTTATGTTTGGATAATTTGAAAGCCAGACAATCTGAAAACCTGCAAATGCAAATAGAGTTCCGCCAATGAAACACGGCATCCCTGAAAAATTTAAATCTCTTAGAAAAAGAAAAGTCCCTGTTGCCACAAACACAATACGCAAAAACGGCATTAGTGTCGTGAAATCTGCAACTGTCATGAAATATAGAAAAATATTAAGAGGATTGAACAGAGCTGACGCAAAATTGGCAACAAGAGGAGATCCGCTGTAAGAGTGAAAATTCCATAACGGAACATATCCCTCCTCCATGCCTCTTTTCAGGGAACTCATCCATGGGTAGTAATTGCTTAAAGCATCGCCTAACAGCGGATTGTGAGGAAGAGTGTCGGGCGGATAATCTGCTTTCCACGGATACATCCAGCACAAGATATCTCCTGGCAGAAGAGTAAAATCATAAATCAGAGCCTGCCAGAAAAAAACCATTGCCATTGCCCAGTAGGCAGTGATAGCAATCAGGCATGACTGGCCAAAAAAATAGCCGTGCATGAACGACCAGCAACGACTCTCTTTCGTAAATGCCGTAAAGTTTCGTGGTTTTCTGCAAAACACAATTGACAAAACAACCAGCAACATAAAAACAAAAATTATCAAAACACGAAACGGAATTTCCATTTACACCAAACTCCGCCCAAACTTAGGAGCCCGCTTCATAAAAAAAACAGACTCTATCCATTTAACAACAAAAATGCCGGATTTTATTGATGGTTTTTCCACCAGATAGTAGAATGTTACAGCTATAATAAACGAGGTTGCAGTAGAAAAGATCAGGGCAAAAAGATGTGATGTTACACCGATTATCTGAATCTGATTCATCCATTTTATAAAGCATGGTGTAATTATGATCAAAACAACTATATGACACAGATAGAGGCTATATGAAATTTTCCCCACAAAATTAAAACAGGGTACATTTAAAACATACTGAATCGTTCTTGATCCCATGCATGAGAGCAGAATAAGCATCGCACCAAAAGCGTTAAAATAGGGGATCATGTGAGCAGGAAAAAACTCTGAATACCATGGGAATACAGTACTTCTAAAAGAGTATAAGAGCAGGCCTGCTGAGATAATCGTCAATTTCAAAAAGAAGGTTGATTTGCATATAAACAGATTAAGATCTCTATAATATTTAGATATCAATATGCCGAGGTAAAAATGGAACAAAGATACCAGAAATACTGAAGCCTCCACTCCAAGAAAGCTTACCGAGAGAATGTCTGCGACTGACAATAAAACAGCAAGAACTGTAAAAAAAGCCATACTTCTATAAGCTAATGATATCAAAAAGGGCATCATTAAAGATAACTGCATCTCTAATGTGAGGCTCCATGCCTGGGGAACAAAAGTCTGGACGGTTCCAGGTAAGATGAGGAGTGCCTGTTTGAGCAATACGTATATGGAAATTGGCATATCTTTCCACAAAGAATAAATCCAGACACTTCTGTTAGGGTCTGTTGGATAGACTATGTACAAATACTGAAAGGCCAAAATCGAGAGAATCAGTACAGCAAGAAAAGGGGGCAATATCCTGAATATCCGTTTGACACAAAACTTAAGTATCTCATTAGCATCAAATCCTATCCTTGAACGGTCAGAACCTGAAGAGACAGAAGTGTTTTCAATATCCGGATTGAAGTACTTAAGAGATAGAACAAAGCCACTTAGAACAAAAAACATCGAAACTCCAGCCAGACCATCCCAGAAAATCTGTAATGGGGTATTCTCGTATCTCATCAGCCCCCCAGGCAGACCAAACCCCAATGCAAAATGTGACCACAGAACAGCAAGAGCTGCAAAACCTCTCACAGTATCAAGATAGTCCAATCTTTTAATGGCTCCGGTTGTGCGGATGATATTGGATAATGAGGAGTCTTTCATAACTCCTGTGGCTCCTTCATAAGAATTTTTCATACAAGTCGGACTATTTAACATAAAAATTTTAATAAGAAAACTAATGGATTTTTTTCTTGTTCCTTCTTTTTCCAGTTGATAGAGTAAAATAGTATTTTTTAATATCAGACGGGCATGGCTTTTTCCAGGGCCACCCCGAATCATGAAAATCATAGTGCATTTTCACGGTAAAAAGGAGGATAAGGAGTTATGTCTCGAAGACTACCCATTTATATTGCAATTGATACATCTGGCTCCATGTATGGAGAGCCTATTCAATCTGTCAATGTCGGACTTCAGGCTATGGTAAGTGCCTTGCGTCAGGATCCACATGCTCTTGATTCTGTGTTTTTATCTATCATTACCTTTGATATCACTGTTAAAGAGATATTTCCATTGACTCCTCTTGAGCAGGTTCAGATACCTGAAATTGTCTGCCCAAGATCAGGTCCTACATACCTTGGAGAGGCACTTGCACTTGTAGTGAACAGGGTCAAACGAGATGTGATGCTCAGTACAGAGGATCGGAAAGGGGACTGGAGACCAATGCTCTTTTTAATGACAGACGGATCTCCTTCAGATACTGCCCGATTCAACGAGATTATTCCTGAACTCAAAAATTGTCACTTTGCAAAAATTATTGCCTGTGCAGCAGGCCCCAAAGCAAAAACCGAATACCTCAAACAGATTACCGAAACAGTTGTAAGTCTTGATACTACAGACAGTACTGCCTTTGCAAGTTTCTTCAAATGGGTCTCTGCAAGCGTGGAGATGAAAAGCATTGGTGCAGGAAGCACAGATACCACTCTACCCCCTCCTCCTGATGAGATTATGCTGGTTTTATAAAAAGATTCAAAAAAGCAACACTATTTCAAATAGTTAGCCTATTTAATTACAGTTATTTCAAAATCTGTCAAGGTGCACGACAAAACTATTGTAAGGATGATAAGTATGAGACGTCTACCAGTATTTTTACTGCTTGATGTATCTGATTCCATGATTGGTGAGCCTCTTCACCACCTTGAAAAGGGGATTGATACTCTTATAAGCAAACTTCGGCAGGATCCACATGCCATTGAAACGGTCTATATCTCTGTTATTGCTTTTGCAGGACAGGTCAAAACTATTGTTCCTCTTATGGATCTTCCCTCTTTTTATCCCCCGCGACTTCAAGTCGGGGCAGGAACATCGCTTGGCCTTGCACTTGAACATCTTATGAGAGAGATTGACAAAAAAGTTATAAAGACCACCCGTGAACGCAAAGGAGACTGGAAGCCTCTGATCTATCTTATGACAGACGGAAAGCCTACAGATAAATGTGATGATGCCATTTCAAAATGGAACAAAGATTTTGCAAACAGGGTAAATCTGGTTGCAATAGGGCTTGGAGAGCATGCATCTACCGATATTTTAAGAAAATTTACAGACAATGTTTTAAGTTATAATGGTGAAGATGGTGCGGACTTTGCCCGCTTTATAGAGTGGATGACAATGTCTGTAAAATCTCAGAGTGTCAAACTTATTGAAAACCAAAGCAAATATGAATTCAACGTCTCTTTGGAAAAAGTGAGCAGTATTGTTCAACTTGCAAAATCTGGCCAGACTCTGCAGCCGGATGATGACCATGTGATTCTTGTAGGCAGATGTCAGACCAAGCATAATCCATATCTTATAAAATATGACAAAGTGCCCTATACACAGATACTTCTTCCAAATGCGTCAGGAGATGGCAAAGAAAAAAGATATTTCAATGTATCAGGCTCTTTTCCGGTTGAGGAGAGCTATTTTGAGTGGTCAGGTTCAATGACCGGAATTGATCCTAAAATAAGCATAACTTCTCTTTATGGTACAAGCAGTTGTCCTCAGTGCGGCAACAGAATTGCTAACGGCTTCTGCTCATGTGGAAAGATGTTCTGTATTTCAGGTGCAGGCCCTGCACAATGCCCCTGGTGCGGACAGAAGGCAATAATGGATTTTATGGATCCAGATGATGAGTTTGAGATTTCAAGGTCACGGGGATGACAAATGGATAAAGCAAGTACGGGAAAAACAAAAAAGTATCTGCCTCTATGCCGTGAGCTACTCAAGCTAAAAAATATTAATGATCCAGAACCTGGAATACTTGAAGCATTTATAGGCGATGAGACTGTTTCTGGCCATCTTGACTATATGAGTGGTTATCTTATGACTCTATGGGATAAACAGACCCTTAAAAACAGAGGTCATGAAGCACAACAACAAAGTGACATAAAAACACTTGATAGAAATGACCGGAGACTGACAAGACAGAACAGAGAGTTTTCTTCATTGCAGGAGCTGTTAAATGTTGATACATCACCTCTCTCCTCAGGGAAAAAGCCAGACCCAGGCTCAGCACAAACACCAGATAGAAATACAATAATAGAGCCTGAATCAGGCATAACATCAAAACCAGAACCAGCACCAGAAGTAATATCAGGAACAACAGCAGAACCAGTATCAGACACAATAACAAAGCCTCAACCTATCACAACTGATGAGGGCTCAAAAACAGCAAAACCTGAACCAAATCAGGTGGAAAAAGAGAAGACTCCCATGCCAATACCATTGAATATAAACAGGGATGATCCTGTCAAAACTGAGAAATATGATCCTGCCGATCCTGAAAAAAAACCGAAAAAATCCCATTATTCTTCTTTTGATTTCAGGCTTCCCAATGCCACGGTCGGAAAACCATACTCTTCAGGTTTTACAGTAACTTTTCAAGGCAGTGCTATAAACCTGCAAGATATTGAGATTCTTGACATAAAAGGTCTCGAATCAACAGGTCTTGATTTTGAATCAACTGTTGCCGGACAGGAAAAAACGATTGCTGAACATGGCAAGACCGCATCTAAAGATAACAAGGCTGCTACTGTCATCAAAGATACTGTCATCAAAGGAGAACCCTCAAAAAGCGGTGAAATAGAGATTGATATCTTTTTCCGACTTAAAAACAGTGAAAAGGGGCATAAGGCCAAATCTGTTTTTGTTATTAATCCTGACCCAAGATCTTTGTGGAAAGATATACCATCTGACAAAAGTTCCCTGTTCTGGAAACCAGATGAGGATAGACTGGAAATAGAGGCCGAAGATGGATGGAAAATGGTTGGAGCAAGCAAAAGAGGCCGATCTCACGCCCATGAAGGAAAATGCAGGGATGACCATTTTCTGATCTCTTTTTTATCCTCAAAAAAATGGCATATTCTTGCTGTCGCAGATGGTGCGGGAAGTGCTGCTCTTTCCCGTGAAGGCTCAAGAATTGCCGTTACCGAGTCAGCCAGAGTTCTTGCTGAAAAATTAGAGGTATTTGACAGCGAGATTGTCGATATATTAACTACAATGTCAGCAAGCGAGTGCGTAATTGAAAACAGATCCGTTACGGTTAATGAGACCAGTACGGTTGACGAGGGTAGAGAGGATAACCGCGGCAGCAGTTTGGTAAACAGACTTAAAGAGACTCTTTATAAAGTATTCAGCCTTGCTGTATATGAGCCGGTAAAGGTTATACACGAAACTGTAAAGCAAATTGCAAAACAACAGAATGATCCTCTAACAAATCCCCTTCTATCAAATGAGCTGATGTCAAAAAATATTAACCCGCAGTCAAATCAGAGCAAGGTTAAATTCAGAGATTTTCATACAACACTTATACTTGCGGCACACAAAGAGATTGATGGCAGACACTTTGTTGCCTCGTACTGGATAGGTGATGGAGGTATCGGTCTTTATAATGAGGGGGATTCTATAAAAATTCTTGGTGAAGGGGACAGCGGAGAGTTTGCTGGCCAGACAAGATTTCTTGACAACAATGCTATCACCAGCGAAGATATATACAGGCGGATCTGCTTTGAATATCAAAAGAGTATGACAGCATTGGTACTGATGAGCGACGGTATAACCGATCCTGTTTTTGAAACAGATCAAAAACTTGGGACCCTTGCTGTCTGGGACAGGGTGTGGAAGGAAAATATAAGCAAAATGCTCACCGACAAAACGGATCAGACCGGTGCAAACCTGCTTGAATGGCTCGACTTCTGGTCACAGGGAAACCATGATGACAGAACTGTGGCACTGCTTTACAGGCAAGAAAAAAAAGAACCATTGTGATTTATGTGAAAGTCTCTCTAAATAGCCGTGATTATATGACTTTCATTTTTGGTTGTGCCCATCAGGGCATGAGTGTTAGTAAGAATAGCTAAGAATTAAGGATCAGACTCAAAAAAAGGAGCGGATTCAACAATGGTTGATATTGCCATAGCCACTACTTTGGACGGTACCAAAGTCGAGTATGTGAACAAAATCATAGGTTCAGGCGGCATGAAAGATGTCTATTTCACACCGGACAGAAAGCAGGTTGTCGCATTTTTTAGAAACGATCCTGATCCACACTCCTTTGAACGTCTTGAGATGATTACCGGACGGTACAAAGAGAGTATTTTTAACCGTGAAGGTGGAGAATACTGGGACAATTTCTTCCGGTGGCCAACCAAAATTGTGAAAAACGCTGACAATAAAACTGGCATAGTTGTTCCTACATATCAGGAGCACTTTTTCTTTGCCAAAGGTTCTGCAAATCAGGATTTTTTAAAGATACAGGGAAAGGAAAAAGAGGGAAAATGGTTTGCCTCTCCAACAAACAGGTATAAATATCTTGAAAAATCAGAGCAAGGTGACTGGTCAAGCTATATAAAAATATCCATTGCCATTGCAAGAACAGTACGCAGACTCCACGCAGCAGGGCTTGCACATTCAGATCTCTCATACAAGAATGTCCTTATCGACCCCATAAAGGGCAATGCCTGTATAATTGATATAGACGGACTTGTAGTACCAGGCAAATACCCTCCAGATGTGGTTGGCACACCAGATTTCATTGCTCCGGAGGTTATTCAGACCTCACATCTTCCAAAAAATGATCCACTGCGGAAGCTGCCTTCCATATATACTGACAGACACGCCCTTGCAGTGCTAATCTATATGTACCTTCTGCTTCGCCATCCGCTAAGAGGTGACAAGGTTCATGACATTGATGATCCTCAAAGGGATGAAGATCTCTCAATGGGAGAGAAGGCACTATTCATTGAACACCCGTCTGACACATCAAACCGAATCAAAACCGAATATGTCAAATCCTCTGAACTGCCCTGGAAAGATACGGTGGCACTTCCATACACAATAACAGGACCATATCTGACCCCGCTTTTTGACAGAGCATTTATAGATGGACTCCACGCACCTGAGAAAAGACCCACTGCTGATGAGTGGGAACAGGCACTTATCAAAACCGTTGATCTTATTCAACCCTGCCAGAATCCAGACTGCGAGCAAAAATGGTATGTATTTGACAACACAACAAAACCGGTCTGCCCCTTCTGCAAGACAGCGTACAGGGGTAAACTGCCTATTCTGAACCTCTACTCATGCCATTTAAAGGGAAAATTCATGTCAGACAACCACAGACTGATGGTATATACTGAACAGTCTCTTTTTAAATGGCATATTAACCGCAAAGTTGTCCCAAATGAAAGATTAAGCCCTGATGAGAAAAAAAGGGTAGGCTATTTTATATTGCACAATGGCAACTGGCTGCTTGTAAATCAGAATATTCCTGATCTTTATGATAATAGCCTTAAGAAACATATCCCGACCGGAAAAACAGCACTTCTTCAAGATGGAACTCAGCTTCTGTTCTCCAGAGAGGATGGAGGGCGTCTTGCGTTTGTGCAGATGGTTGAGGGCTGACAACTGAAGAACCTTAATAACCGGCACGGCCGGAGCGAGGTATTGATCTTGGCCACAACGAAGAATGAAAGTCGCATAATTACTGCTATTTCAAGAGACTTTCACATAAACAAAGGACGCATTTGAAAAACATGGCTAACAAGAAAAACTCTACCAAAAAACAGACATCAACTGCAGAAAAAATTAAAATCATATCTGGATCTGCATTTTATCTCGGGTACAGTCCTGTAATGCCCGGAACATTTGGGGCACTTCCTGGAATTGCCATATATTTTGGATTGTGGAAATTTCTGCCACCCGATTTCCTGAGAATCGCACTTTTGGCAGTTGTTATCTGCTTAATGCTTCTTAACTACTACCTGACCCCCTGGGCAGTCCGCTACTGGAAATCCAAAGATCCATCACAGTTTGTGCTTGACGAGATCATAGGTTTTTTGTGCGTGCCAATCTTTTACGGTGCCCATGATTTTGCAGGAACAGCCCTCAAAGGATTCATATTGTTCAGAATTCTGGATATGATAAAGATTTTTCCGGCAAACTATGTGGACAAGAATGTCAAAGGCTCGACAGGTATTATTTTTGATGATGTAATATCTGCCGGATATGCTGCTTTAGGGCTTTTCTTTCTTGATTATATTCAATTTTGATGGTCTCATAAAAATAATCAATTCTCTTTTGCACATTATGAACTAAACAAGTTCATAATCTCACAATTTATTATCGACAAAGTTTTGTCGATGCGGCACTGATAAGTGCCTAATCAAAGGTAGTTGACCAATGCCCAAAGACTCTTTACATAAACTCGGACTGCGGCATCTTCAAATAGAAGATTATGAAGCAGTTAAGAATATCAGTGCCAAAGCATACAGTGGATTATCAGAACCCTGGACAAAGGAAGAACTTAACTCCCTTATTAACTGTTTCAGTGAAGGACAAATCTGCATCGAAGATAATGGAAAACCGGTAGCAGTTGCACTTTCCATTATGATAACTTTTAGTCTGTTTGGAAAGCAACATACATACAATCAGATCACCGCAAATGGAACGTTCAAATCCCATGATCCAGAAGGAGATTACCTGTATGGGATTGAGGTATTTGTGGATCCTGATTATAGGGGTATGCGCCTCGGGCGCAGACTCTATGATGCCCGAAAGGATCTGGCAGTCAATCTCAATTTAAAAGGAATTCTTCTGGGGGGCAGGATTCCAGGGTATACAGATCATGCCCAGGATATCTCTGCACATGAGTATATCTTAAAAGTGCAAAACCGTGAACTGATTGACAATGTCCTGACATTTCAGCTCTCCAATGATTTTCATGTGTTGAATCTACTGAATAAGTACTGGCCTGAAGATCGACCATCCAAGGGACATGCGGTTCTGCTTGAGTGGCTCAATATATATTACCAGCAAAAAACACGACTCATTGGCGGTACCAAGTCCATTGCCAGGGTGAGTGTAGTGCAGTGGCAGATGCGTCGGTTTATCTCATTTGACGATTTCATGCAGCAGGTGGAATTTTTTGTCGATACGGTCTCTGATTATAAATCGGATATCGTGCTCTTTCCGGAGCTGTTCAACGCACCATTGATCCATCTCTATGAGGATAGAAGTCCATCTGAAGCCATGATCATGCTGGCGGAGCACACCGAAAAGATGCACCTGGCCATGATAGATATGGCCTTGAGTTATAATATAAATATCGTCACTGGCAGTGTACCAGCCATTAATGATGACGGCCACCTGATTAATGTGGCCTATCTCTGTCGGCGGGATGGTACCTGGGATAGCCAGGAAAAGCTCCACATTACCCCGGATGAGGATACTCACTGGGGATTTGTCGGTGGAACTACCCTTAAAGTGTTTGATACAGATGTCGGAAAAATTGGCGTTTTGATTTGCTACGATGTGGAATTTCCGGAATTGGCAAGACTTCAGGCCGAAAAGGGGATGAAGATCCTGTTGGTTCCGTTCTGGACCGATACCCAGAACGGCTATCTCAGAGTACGAAGATGTGCCCAGGCCCGGGCCATTGAGAATGAGTGTTATGTAGCCATTTCCGGTAGTGTGGGCAATATACCAAAAGTTGAAACCATGGGGATTCAATACTCACAGGCCGCCATATTTACGCCGTCCGACTTCTCTTTTCCCCATGATGCCATTGCCGCAGAGGCTACTCCGGGGGTTGAAACCACCCTGATTACCGACCTGGATCTGGATCTGATCAAAGAGCTTCGAGCCAAAGGGAGTGTGCGGAACATGGAGAGCCGTAGGACTGATCTTTACAATTTGCAGTGGATTTCAACAGATGTGTGATTCATTGCTTAATTGTTATTAATACCTTCACCAAATTTTGCTTTGATCAAAATTATAGTCTGTAGCCATATCTCTATTAATTGCACAACATAGCAAAGTTTGATGGTCTCGTAAAAAGTCCGAAACAGGCAGATTTTCAGATTGTAACCCATTGGTTTTATTGAACGCCTATTTGGGAAAACCGACTTTTTACGACTTCATCAAGTTTATGTTATATCATTGTTCACAAGCCTATTTTAAATTTGGCGAAGGTAGAGCTTGTCTTCACAAAGCCAAGAAATAATATCAACAAAAGAGAACAACAAGGGCAGGATCAACAACGGTTCTGCCTTTTATTCCCCACATACCCTGCCTTGCCCCCTCTTTTACCCACCTTATTTTTTTTAGGCAATGGAAATTATGTAGCTTAAATAAAAGCATGTTATCATTGCCATAAAATAGTATCTCCCACTTTGCATACATATTTCTGAAATTCTTATTGACAGATTAAAACATTTGTTTTATTCATTTGTTTAAATCACTTTTTTTTATCAGACATCAAATGGGCATTTTCATACTCTGGTCAACCCCGAATCATGAAAATCAGGTTTGAACTTACTTGTCATAACAAAACTTCCTCTAATAGAATCACTTTACTCACAGGAAAGTTGAATTTAACGCCATGGACATAACACCACCGGCCATTGAAGCATCGGCACTTACCAAAAGATTCGGAGATATTATTGCTGTTGACAATTTAAGCTTCAAAGTAAACCCAGGTGAAATTTTCGGTCTGGTAGGCCCTGACGGAGCAGGAAAGTCAACAACCCTTCGCATGCTATCCAGCATAATGGATCCGACATCAGGCTCTGCTGCCATTGCAGGGTACGATGTCATAACAGAGGCTGATTTAGTCAAGGATCAGCTTGCATACATGAGCCAGAAATTTGGCCTCTATCCCGATCTCTCTGTAATGGAAAACATCAATTTTTATGCTGACCTTTACGGGGTCTCCAGAAAAGGACGGAGCACAAAAATAGATGAACTTCTCAATTTCAGCCAGATGAGACCGTTCAAAAAAAGAAGAGCTGCAAATCTCTCCGGAGGAATGAAACAGAAACTTCAGCTTGTATGTGCCCTGATTCACACTCCTCGGGTTCTTCTTTTAGATGAGCCTACAAATGGTGTAGACCCTGTCAGCAGAAGGGATTTTTGGAAGATACTTTATCGTCTGTTAAAAGAGAGTGTCTCAATTCTTGTCACCACAGCCTATCTTGATGAAGCTGAACGGTGTGACCGTATTGGACTGATTGATCATGGTAAAATGATTGCGATCGGCAATATGGATGAAATCAGAAGATTGATGAATGGTAGGATCCTCTCCATAAGAAGCACAGAGGCAAGATTAATAAACCGGATTTTACGCAGCAACAGAAATATTAAGAGCAAAGGTTTTATTAACGTGAACCTATTTGGAGACAGAGTTCATGTTGTCTCGTCCGATATTGTAAAGACTGAACACTATTGCAGACTTTTCTTGGATAACGCCGGTATTGAATATAAGGATATGAAAGAGATTATCCCAAGCCTTGAGGATGTGTTTGTAAGCATGCTTGATAATGATGATAGACAAAGAGATCCTGACAAGTATGGATCTGACAAAACAGAACAAGTTCTTGAAAGCACTGATCTTGAAAGCACCGATACTGAACGCACTGATCCTGAAACAAGCGATATTGCAACAACTTCGGTTCATGGCGATCAATATTCCCACTCCATGAAAGAGAGACTATCCAAAGCTGTCACCGTAAATAATCTCACCCGCCGTTTCGGGGATTTTATAGCCGTTAACAACATAAGTTTCGACGTGCCCAAGGGTCAGATATTTGGCTTTCTTGGTCCTAACGGTGCCGGAAAAAGTACCACGATCCGCATGTTGTGTGGACTTCTTGAACCCACTGAAGGGGACGGCACCGTTGCTGGCTTTAATGTAAGAAATCAGTCAGAAGAGATAAAGCAGCATATAGGATACATGAGCCAGAAGTTCTCTCTGTATGAAGATTTGACTGTGGAGGAGAACATAAATTTTTACGGTGGAATATATGGACTCAAAGATAAAAGGCTTGAGACAAGAAAAGAGTGGGCAATAGAGATGGCAGGTCTGAAGGATCACCGTAAAAGCCTCACAAAAATATTGAGCGGTGGCTGGAAACAGCGTCTTGCCCTTGCATGTGCGATTCTCCATGAGCCCCCCATTATTTTTTTAGATGAACCAACAAGCGGGGTTGACCCTATCAGCAGAAGAGCATTCTGGGATCTGATTTACGAGATGGCAGAGCACGGCATCACCATATTTGTAACAACTCACTATATGGATGAAGCAGAATACTGTGACCGGATCGCCCTGATTTACGGCGGTGAGATGATAGCAATGGGAACACCAATGGAGCTTAAATCAAGACTCATAAATCAAAGAGAAGCTCAAAATAGAGAACATAATGTTGTCGCCACAGAAGATAAATTTACCACTACAGCAGATAACGTTACCGGGATAGGAGATAAAGCTGCCCACATGGAGCATAAAATTGCCGGCACAGAAGGTAAAAATATAGATATTATTCCAAATATGGAAGATGTTTTTATCTCCCTGATTGAAGAGGTTGACCAGAAGAAAAATCTTTAGGCTTACAACCTGCTGTAACCTTTCAGTAACAGTATCAAAAAGAAATTATAAGGGTTGAAGGATGTCAAAAAATACCATGACAACAAGAGATAGAATTATTCAAGTGGCCGGTGATATCTTTGGAATGGAGGGTTTTAAAGCGGCCACCATCAGAAAAATTGCTGAAGCCGCCAATGCTAATGTCGCGTCAATAAACTACTATTTCCGGGACAAGGAGGGACTTTATGCAGAGGTGCTTGAAGAGCTTTTTGCATATGGTTTCAAAAAATTCCCTTCAAATATGGGACTCAACCTCCACAGTTCACCGGAAGAGAGACTTAAGGCTTTTATCAGAGGTATGTTTTTCAGGCTCATGAGCAGTGACGGATGGGGTGGTATCTCCGGAAAAGCCAGATTGCTCGCAAGAGAGCTTATGGAGCCGACACCTGCTTTTGAAAGCACAATTGAAAAGTACATCAAGCCCCACAAGGATATTCTTGTCTCCATTCTGGCTGACCTGACAGGGCCAGATGTTGAAATAGACAAACTTCTCCTTTGCTCTATAAGCATTATCGGCCAATGCATCTACTACGCATTTGCCACACCGGTTATCCAAAAAATAGCACCTGAATTCACACCTGTCGAAGAGAATCTGGAACGTCTTGCCGACCATGTGTACACTTTTTCAATTGGCGGTATAAAAGCCATAAAGGAGTTCTCATGAAAAAAAGACTGAGAATTATCATTGCCCTTATTTTGCTGATAGCTGCGGGTTATGTGCTTTACTTGCGTCTTAATCCTCAGAAAGATAGTGGAAAACTTATGGTTTCAGGAACCATAGAAGCCACTGAAACCCAACTGAGTTTCAGAATTCCAGGCGTTGTTTCAGAACGTTTTGTGGATGAAGGAGAGAGTGTAAAAAAGGGTCAGGTAATTGCCACTATGGAGAGTATAGATCAGCAGATTGCAGTTGCAAGAGCAGAGGCGGTTTTGGCGAATGCACAGGCACTGCTTGCCGAACTGGAATCAGGAAGCAGAGTCCAGGAGATCGAGATCTCACACGCCCGTGTGCTTCAGGCAACCTATCTTCTTGCCGACCTTCAAAAAGGGAGCCGATCCCAGGAGATTGAAAGTGCAAAAGCAGAGCTTGACAGTGCTCTTTCTGGTGCAAAAACAGCAGCAATCCAGCTCAATCAGGCAAAGGCAGACTATAACAGATACAATACACTCTACAAAAAAAATGGTGTAAGCCAGCGTGATTACGAGCACTATAAAACCCAGTATGAGACTGCAAAAAACAGGGTTCTTGAGACAGACGCAAGGGTCAAAGCTGTTCGACAGGCATTAAGCCTCAGACTTGAAGGGACTCGGGAAGAGGAGATAAAAAGAGCCAAAGCAGCTCTTGAACAGGCTCAGGCAGAATATGATCTTGTAAAGACAGGCCCCAGAAAAGAGAAGATTGAGCAGGCAGAAGCTCAGGTAAAAATTGCACAAGAGAGCCTGAATCAGGCAAAGCAGCAGCTTATTTATACTGAACTAAAATCTCCGTCTGACGCAATTGTATTGAGTAAATCCGTAGAACCCGGAGAGTATCTTAACCCATCATCTCCAGTTGTCTCAATTGGCGATCTAAGACACCCCTGGCTTCGGGCATATGTAAATGAGCTTGATCTTGGCAAAATATCTCTTAATGACAAAATGGTTGTGACCACAGATGCCTTTCCAGAGAGAAAATTTCAAGGCACTGTCCGCTTTATAAGCAGCGAGGCTGAGTTTACCCCCAAGTCTGTACAGACTTTTGAGGAGCGGGTAAAACTTGTGTACCGGATTCGGATTGACCTTGAAAATCCTGACCTTCTCTTGAAACCCGGCATGCCGGCAGATGCGGTAATTCCATGAATATCCAAAGACTTGGTGCAGTTGCCAGAAAAGAGTTTATCCATGTCATGCGGGACTGGAGAAGCCTGTTCCTTGCTCTTGCCATTCCCATTATCCTGATTCTTCTTTATGGCTATGCCCTTACTCTGGATCTTCGGAATGTGCCAACTGTGATATGGGATCAGTCCAGAACCAATGTGAGCCGTGATATTTTAAGCCTTTTTCAGGGATCACCCTACTTCTCCATTACAGGTTACAGTAACAGCTACCGCGACATTCAGCATGAGCTTGACACAGGCAGAGCAATGATCGCCATTGTAATACCCTCTGATTTTGCACAAAAAGTAAAGGCTGGCAAACAGGTTGCAATTCAGGTAATAGCAGATGGCAGCGATGCCAATACATCACGCCTTGCAATGGGATATGCCTCAAGTGTTGGGATGATCTTTGCAACCAATGTCGTTGCAAAACAGATGGCCATCAAGGGGAATATGGATATGCTTGATCCTGATCAGACAGCCCAATCAAGCAGGGCAAGCCAGTCAGCCAGACTGGTGCAGCCTGTGGATCTGGTACAGCGATCATGGTACAATCCAGATCTCAGAAGCCAGAATGTTCTTGTCCCTGGCATAATAGCCCTTGTAATGATCGTTGTTGCTGCAATGCTGACCAGCGTAACTATCGCTCGTGAGTGGGAAACCGGAACTATGGAGCAGCTTATAAGCACACCTCTGAGGGGGCCAGAACTTATCATAGGCAAGGTGATACCCTATTTTATCATCGGCATGACAGACGTTGCAGTTGCAGTTGCAATGGGCAAATGGATCTTCAATGTTCCGATTGTAGGCAATGCCGGACTTCTCTTTGCCATGTCTGCCCTGTTTCTGACAGGTGCTCTATTTTTTGGTATGACCTTGAGCATAACACTCAAATCACAGGTACTGGCAAGCCAGATCGCCATTGTTGCAGGATTTTTGCCTACACTTATATTGAGCGGATTTGTGTTTGCCATTGAAAACATGCCGCTGCCGATTCAGTGCATAACATTTATTGTTCCGGCAAGATATTTTATCGCAATTCTGCGAGGAATATATCTTAAGGGTATAGGGCTTGAGATTCTCTGGATTGATGCTCTGTTTTTAGGTGTTTATACATTAATCATGATTGTTCGGGCACACAAAAAATTCAGATTCAAACTTGAGTAGCTCAACTATGGAACAAAATCCGTTCAACCACACAAAAACAGGAGCAAGCCCATGCTTCACCGTATAAGACAGATGCTTATCAAGGAGTTCTTGCAGATGCTTCGCGACCCCCGAATGAGAGTGGTGATCTTTGGGATTCCTGTTATTCAGATGATGATTATGGCATTTGCCCTTACTACAGATGTGATGAATATCCGTACAGCACTTCTTGATATGGACAAAACCGCAGCTTCAAGAGAACTTGTCAGCGGTTTTACATCAAGCGGCTACTTTAAAATATCGCATAATCTTGACTCAATGAATGAGATTACCCCTCTTTTAGATCATGGGGATGTGCGGGCGGTTCTTCATATTCCAGCAGGATTTTCAGAAGAGATTACAGCCGGAAGGAGAGCAAAAGTTCAGATGATTACCGATGGCACAGACAACAACAGTACGGCAATTGTTCTTGGATATGCCAACAATGTAATAAGTACTTACGGGAACAAGATTATGATGGAGCGGCTGAACAAAAAGGGTATCACCGAAAATCCCATGCATATTAAAACCATACCAAGGGCATGGTTCAATACCAATCAGGAGAGCAAATACTACTTTGTCCCATCCCTTATTGCTGTAATGCTCTTTATATTCAGCCTTCTTCTTACCAGTATCGGTATTGTAAAGGAGAAGGAGATCGGTACAATTGAGCAGGTCATGGTGACACCCATACGACGTCTTGAATTTATTCTGGGCAAGACAGTTCCCTACATGATTACAGGCTATATATCCATGTCCATAATGCTTGTTGTTGCCTTTATTGTTTTTGGGGTGCATGTTAAGGGAAGCCTTTTTCTGCTCTATCTGTTTGCAGGGGTATATCTTTGCGGCAACATGGGCCTTGCTCTTATTATCAGTGCCAGTTCATCAACCCAGCAGCAGGCAATGCTTACAAGTTTTCTTATTCTCATGCCCTGCGTAATGCTAAGCGGATTCATGTTCCCGATCCACAACATGCCTCATGCTGTCCAGTGGGTAACCTTTCTTAATCCAATGAGATGGTTTCTTCAGATCTTGCGGGGAATTGTCATGAAGGATGTGGGGATAGCAAGCCTTTGGCCTGCAATTGCTGCTCAGTTGATATTGTCAATATCTTTTATCACCATTGCATCGGTCAGATTCAAGAAGACAATGGCATAGAGAAGAGGTGGGGAGATCTTTTTATAGTTTTCTATATAACGGCCATACCCTGATGGGCACTACGAAAAATGAAATTCTTATAATTACAGATATCTCAAGAGACTTTCACCTAAAATTCATGCAAAAAAACATATTTTAACGTCAAAATCCATTATCAAGATGATTCACGAATCAATTCTAATGGAGTATTTTATCAATACCTTCGCCAAAAACTTGAGGAGAATAATAAGTTAAGAGCATAAATTTATGTAAAAATGAGGAACAACTCTGATAGAATTGAATTGACAGAGACAATAACATCAGAAGGAGTTCCTCATGTTGAAACTTATGCCCTATTTGGAGTGTTTAAGCCAGAATTTTCCGAAAAAAATTGTAAGACTGCTGGGAATTGTGAATCAGTAACTCCGCCAATTTATCCATGTGGATGGTCAATGTTTCCCAGACAATGCTGGTGACATCCGGCGAAAAAAGTATTCTTGACCTGAAAGCCCGTCATCACGGGCTTCGTGCACAGGAAATATTTAAAATACTTCCTGAAAACACAAAATCGATTAATATTGTGCAGATATTTGAAAAGATTCCTGTCTTAGGACGGATTCATGGGGAGAAAAAGGCTGCTTAGTGGCGAAGGTATTGTAATCAAAAACTAATATTTTAATAATAATCTCCTAATATTCTTAAGCTATATTAATTCTTAATTAACACATATATAGCTTAAGAGACTGTAAATGATTACAGGAAATGATAATTAAAATAAAATGTTATTTTAAGGAGATAAAATTATGACAACTGAAATAATATCAGATGAGCTGGCAGAAGTAATTTTTGATTCAATAGATATTGATGCGATTCTTAAAGTTGCATTGCAAGAGCGAGATTCAATGTTGTCTGAGTCGCCTTTGCTTCGTGAATTTCAAAAAGATATTGATAAAACAGTCAACGGGTTTAAAGATGTAACCAAAAGATTAGAGTCTTTAGCACTTGCAGCAAGAACATTTAATATAAAAAGAGAAATACCTGAGAAAATAGCACAACTTGAAAAAAGCATGATGTTTGCGTAAATTTTAATAGTGGCCGAACAATTCTAATAGGTTGTTCGGCTTCACTTGTTTATGACCTATTAAATTTAATTTTTCATAAGATTTATATACAAAATTTTATGCAATCAGGAGAAAAACATGAAACTTTCAAGAGAGATAAACATACTCATTGCCGTTAGTATGTTGATATTGGGAACACTTTGTGCTGCTGTTTCAATATACTCTATCCAAAGTAACAGCCAGAAAGAGAGAGAACATCTAAGAGAACTTTTGATGAGCGAAAGAAAAAATAATCTAAGAGACCTTGTTGCAGGTGCTTACTCTGTCCTTGATACAGCCAATTTTTACGAATCAGCTCAAAAAGCGTTAAGCGATATGCGTTTTGGAGAAAAAAACCAAAACTATTTTCTTGTTGTAGATACTGATGGAATGTTTTGGGTTGATCCAGCTCACCCAGAGCTTGTTGGAAAGGTGAAAATAGATATGGTTGATGCTGAAGGTCAAACATATATTCAAAATATAATAGCTGGTGCAAAGTCTTCCAAAGAGGGTTTTGTAAATTATAAAGATGTGCCAGAAGGTGGAAAAACTCCTTATACACGACTTCTTTATTACAAATATTTTGAAAAATGGAAATGGGTTGTCTGTGCTGGAATGTATATAAATGATATTGAGAATGTTCTTGTTAAAAAAGAGCAAGAGATTCAAAAAACCATGTTCAATCAGTTGATACAGATATTGGCTCTTTTTGTTCTTGGACTTATTGTAAGCGTTATATTTAGCTCTCAACTTATTACAAAAAGAATTGTGCGTCCTCTTATGAAAATAAAAGATGCTGCTGAAAGAATAGGTCAAGGAGATTTCAGCAATAATATAGAGATAAAAGCCAGCCGTGAGATTACACACCTTGCAAAGTCAGTGCAGAGTATGCAGATAAGCCTTGATCTTGCTCTTAAAATGACAACCAAAATGAAAGAAGAGCATAAAAATATGCGGGAGCAACACAAAAACATGCAGGCTCAACAAAATAATATGCAACAAAAAATAGAATCCCAGAAAAAATCAACTGCTGAAAGCAATTCAGGTCATGCAGTGAAATCAAAAGCTACATCTAAGGCAGTTACTATGGCTATGATATTTATTCTTATAACTATTTTTCAGACATTAGCTCCATCTAAAATGGTATCAATGGCAATGGCATCTATAAACAAACCTGTAAAAATTCTTATTGAAGGTTCAACAACTGTGCTTCCTATAGCTAAAGAGGCTGCAAAAGCATACATGAAAGAGAACAGCAATGTTGATATTACCGTAAAAAGCAGTGGCTCTGGTAATGGTATAAAAGCTCTGATTGATGGAACAGTTGATATTGCTAATTCGTCCAGATTTATAAAAGATAAAGAGGCATCAATGGCGTATGAAAAAGGCAGGGTTCCTGTCCCTTTTAGAATTGCTTATGACTGTATCGTGCCAATTATTCATAAAAATAACCCTGTCAAAAATATCACAATGGAGAATCTTAAGAGAATCTACAGTGGAGAGATAAAAAATTGGAAAGAGCTTGGCGGGAATGATGCCCCTATAGCAATTTTATCAAGAGACCCTTCATCAGGAACATTTGAGGTTTGGAATGAGATGGTTATGGTTGATACCCCTCTAACACCGACTGTTCAACCAAAAACATCAGGTTCTGAAGTTATTAAATCGGTTATTAATACCCCAAATTCAATTGGGTATATTGGAATTGGTCATCTAAATTCAACTGTAAAGGCTCTTTCTGTAAATGGTGTTACAGCTTCTGAAAGCACGGCAGTCAATGGTTCATACCCAATTACAAGACCTCTTTTTATGTTTACAAAAGGTTTTCCTTCTGGAGATGTGGGAAAATTTATAAACTTTATGCTTGAACCAAGTCAGGGACAAAATTCTGTTAAAAAGGCTGGCTATCTCTCTATCTATTTACCAAATAAATCGCAAGGTACACCATGTCCTGAAATTGCCCCTTGCCCTGAACAAAAACCATGCCCTGAATCAAAACCATGTCCTGAAAACGCTTCAATTTCATCAACCAATCCTTGCCCGCCCTGCCCTGACAATAAGGCAGCAGAGTCTAATTCTGCTGAAATAAACTCTAATTCTATTTCCCAAACATCAAGCAAAACATCAAACAAGACAACCTCTAATGATTTTGAAAAGATGGGCACAAAAGATCAGGTAACGCTTATTCAAAAATTGCTAAAACGTCTTGGTTATAATGTTGGCGGGATTGATGGAATTTGGGGACCTAAAGTTTCAAAAGCATATTCACAGTTTCAAGTTGACCACAAAATTGAGCCTGTATATCCAGATATTTCATACTCTGTGATTAAAATTATGGAGGAAAGAGTAAACAATTAACAACAGTTAAGATAAACAGGAGGCTTTTATGCTGAAAAAAATGTTGGTAATTGCACTAATATCAATAATGTCTGTTTTAGTTTTTCTGATTATACCTTTGGTTCCGTTGAGAGCTTTTGCAGATGTAATTACTTTAAGAGCTGATAATTGGTATCCATACAATGGAGAACCAAACTCTGAAAAGCCTGGCTATATAATTGAAATAGCTGATCATATCTTCAAAAAAGCAGGGCATCAGATTGACTATAAACTCCTTAATTGGGCAAGAACCTGTAAAGAAGTTGAATCAGGAAAATGGAATGGGGCTGTGGGAGGTTCATACGGAGAAAATTCTGGCTGTATATTCTCTGAAGAAGAATTGGGAATAATGCAGAACACTTTTTATATAAAAAAAGGGGCTGCAACTTGGAGGTACGAAGGAATTGAATCTTTAAAGTTGGTAAAGGTAGGGATAATCAAAGATTACTCTTATGGTAATGATGAGCTTAATAAATATTTGCAACAAAGAGAAGCTCCCTTTGTTCAGGTAGTTCATGGAGATAACCCTTTGGAGTCAAATATAAAAAAGCTATTGCTTGATAGGATAGATGTTGTAATTGAAGATAAATCTGTTTTTGAAGCAATGGCTCATAAAATGGGTGTTTTACGAGATGTAGAGATAGCGGGAACTCTTCCAACAGACGAATCTAATTATGTTTTTATAGCCTTTTCTCCAAATAACCCAAAATCAAAAGAGTATGCCAACCTTATTACAGAAGGGGTAAGAGAGATGAGGGCAAATGGAAAACTAAAAGAGATTTTAAGCTCTTATGGTTTAGAGGTGGGGTGTCCAAATCGCCATATTTGGCTTGCTCACGATTTGGCCCCCCCTCTCAGAGTTTTATAAAATGCTCATAGTTTCTATACAAAATAGCTCAAACAGGGGCTATGAAGCTGTCGCATAGCTAC